>JAUWNG010000112.1 GCA_030612765.1 Planctomycetota bacterium | reverse complement strand
TCTGAAAAACCGTGCAATTCCAAACCAACAAACTGAAACGCGGCTACGAAGTAAAATCCTCAACAAATTCACTCGCCTCGGACTCCCCGAGTTCGAGTGGAATTAGTCAACAAGGCCACTGACAACTGACAACTGACAACTGACAACTGACAACTATATCGCCCGCAACATTCCTTCCGCCTTGTGCCAGGTTTCCTCGTATTCGCCCTCGGGGGTGGATTGGGCCACAATGCCGCCGCCGACCGGAAACTGCCACCAGCCGCGCCCGGCCGTGATCGTGCGGATCAGGATGCTCAGGTCCATCGAACCGTCGAAGCCCAGGTATCCCAGCGAACCGCAATACGCGCCGCGGGCGGGCGGCTCCAACTCGGCGATGATCTCCATTGCCCTGACCTTCGGCGCGCCGGTGATCGATCCGCCGGGAAACGCGCCCCGCACAAGATCGAGCGGCGAACACTCGTCTCGCAACCGCCCGACCACGGACGAAACCAGATGCAACACGTGCCGGTACGCCTCGATTTCACAGAGCCGGCCGACCCGCACGCTCTCTGCCTGACACGTCCGCGAGAGATCGTTTCGGAGCAGATCGACGATCATCACGTTTTCGGCGCGGTCCTTTTCGCTGGCCATCAACTCCGACTCCGCCGCGCGGTCGATCTCCGGCACTCCGACCCGCGGCCTGGTTCCCTTGATCGGACGCGCTTCGACCTCTCGATCCAAGACGCGGAGAAATCGCTCGGGCGAGGCGCTGACCACCTGAAACTCGCCCAGATCGAAGTAGCCGGCGAACGGGGCCGGGTTGCAGCGACGAAGACGAAGGTAGAGCGCTGCCGAATCGTCGCGGGCGGGGGCCAGCAGCCGCTGCGACAGGTTCACCTGAAAAACGTCGCCCGCGTAAATGTAGTCGATCACTCGCTCGACGGCGCGTAGGTATCCTTCCCTGGAAAAGTTGCTCGTCACGCCCGGCGTGCCGGCTACCGGATATTGCGGCGAGAGTTCCGACACAAAGCCGCGGTCGTCGGTCGCGCCCCCTTGTTGGAGCGGCAGTTGTACTGCCGCTCCCGGGGTGGCAGTGCAACTGCCACCCCAACGTGTGCCGGTGTTTCCGGCGATCCAATCGTGTGCCTGGGCGAGCCGCTCGGCCGCGCGCCGCTCGCGCCGCGAGGGTTCAATTTCCGGAAACCCCTGCGAGATGATCCACGCCCGACCGTCGACGTGATCCAACGCCACCACCACGTCGTAGAGTCCGACGGCCAGTGCCGGCGCGCCGAACTCGTCGTTTTCCGGCGTTGGGATGCGTTCCAGGCTTCGGCCCAGGTCGTAGCCGAAAAGTCCGGCGGCCCCGCCCTGGAACGGCGGCAGTCCCTCGACCCGATCGGCGGCGAATTGTCTCAATCGCGCGTCGAGCCGTGCCAAGGCGTCGCTGCCGTCGGCCGGCACTTGCACGAAATCGAATGGATCGGCGGCCAGGAACGAATATCTACCCAACGTCGGATGGATCATCGCGCTGTCGAGGAACAGGCAATGCGGCAGGCCGGCCATCCGGCGAAACAGCTCTTCGGCCGGCGGCGTCCGTGCAAGCTCCTCGACCAACGGCAATGAATGGCGTGTTTGCACGGTGCGTGTTTCTTGCGTTTTCAACAAGTGGGAATAATCATTGTCGCCATAACGTCCCGCGACTGCGCTCACGTGGGGGGGATCGTAAGACAGGTTGCCAACCTGTCCCACATCCACTCCCCGCGACCGCAGCCGCGGGCGTTTGCCTTTTGTCTGGTTTTAACCGTGGAAAAGGCCGGCGGCAAGCCGCCCTCGCCAGCCCCCCCACTAGGCGCTAACTCACGCTGGGGGGAGGACATATTTTCCAGAAAAAATTGTCTCTAATCGTTGACTATTCTGGTGCGAATTGCTAGGCTGACCGTTATGCAACATGGAGGGGTGAGGCAACCCTTGCGGCTTGTCTGGGGCGATGGTCATCGTTAATCGCGGCGAGTGATCTCATCGAGTCGTCGCCGTTGCGGAAGGGGGTGATGCCGGGGCCGTTTCTTGGCGGAATTTCTCTAGTGTTTTTCGGTTTGTTGCCGCGCGCGGATTGTGCCACGCGCGGCCCGTCTACAAGTGATTTTTCATGAAGGAGGCGGCGCGATGTACCTCGCACGCAAGTCTCTTCTGATGGCGGCGGCCGTGGCAGCGCTGATGTTTCTGGCCGCGCCCACAGTGGCCCACTGGAGTGAGGAAGACGGCCACAAAATGCACTATCCCCAACTGCCGGATCCAACCGGCTGGGACGTGAACGTCATGGAGCCGCGGATCATCGCGGACGATTGGCGGTGTACTGGAACCAGCCCCGTCAAGGATATTCACGGCTGGTTCTCGGCCAAGGGAGATGGATCGTATCTGATACAGTATATTACCACTCGGATCTACAGCGACCAACCGGCAGTCGGCGCCATTCCCAGCCATCCCGATGAGTTGCTTTGGTCGCGGACGTATACGGCCGGGGAGATTTCCATCGACGGCCCGTTCTACGGCGACCAAGGCTGGCTCGATCCGCTAGAAGATTTTTACCAGCCAAACGATCACACGAAGTATTTTCAGATCAACAAGGTGGACATCGAGGATCCGTTCATTCAGACGAAGGGCACAATCTACTGGTTAGGCATTTCCGTTACCCCCCTTGAAGGCGCAACTAGCGAAATAGGTTGGAAGACATCGCAAGACCATTGGAACGACAACGCGGTCTACTGGGGCATCGACCAGCAGTGGCACGAACTGTTCGATCCCGAGCAAGCCTCGGTTTCGCTCGATATGGCATTTGTGATCACGCCCGAGCCGGGCACGCTGGCGCTGCTGGCGACGGCCGGTCTGGGGCTGGGCCTGTACGCATGGCGGCGACGCCGAGAAAGGAGGTGACTCGACAAACAGAAAACAGGAAACGTTCGTTGGTTGCTGCTTCTTTGCCTCGCGCGGATTGGGCCGTGCGCGGCGGGTGTGCAAATCTTACAACAACTGTAAGGAGAGAGTCTCATGTGTTCCGCACGAAAGTGTTTTGTCGTCTTCGCGGTCCTGGGAACGTTGATGTTCCTGGCCGCGCCGGCCATGGCCGATTGGGATCCGGACAATCCCAACCCCAACACGAAATGGATACAGCTTCCGGACCTCACGCCCAACGGCATCGACGTATTGGTTACCGCGCCAAAGATACTGGCCGACGATTGGAAGTGCAACGACCCCCGGCCGGTAACCGACATTCATCTGTGGGGATCGTGGAAGTATGACGAAGAACCGACGAGCGATCTCGCTTACAGGGTGCAAATTTGGTCCGATCAACCAGTCGACGCCCTACATGATTACAGTCGCCCCAAGCAGTTTCTCTGGGAGGCGACCGATTTCACCTGGACAGAGCGGTTGTATCATCAGCTTGATCCAACCGGACCAGGCGAAGGGTGGTACGATCCGAATACCGGCCTCTACGAACCAAGCACCGACTGGAACATTTGGCAGTTGAATCTCGACGTGTCGAAGAACCCGTTCCATCAGGTAGAGGGCAGCGTCTACTGGCTGGTCGTTCAGGCGTGGTTCCCCGACGGCACGGAAGGCCCCGAATTGGGTTGGAAGACTACCGACCCGAATGTGACACCACACTGGAACGACGACGCCGTTTGGGCCGATGGAGAGCTTCTGCCGGGCATCTCGTTTGGATGGCAAGAGCTTCGTTATCCCGACGGGCACGAGTTTGCAGGCGAGAGCATGGATCTCTCGTTCGTCATCACGGTTCCCGAGCCGGGTACGCTGGCGCTGCTGGCGACGGCCGGATTAGGGTTGCTTTTGTTCGCATGGAGGCGGCGCAAGTAGTTTTTTTGTTGACCGGCCGGCGGGCCAAGACGAAAAATGCCCGCTGGTCGAAACCATAAGGGGCAAAAATTGTAGTCGGTTTCAGCACGTTTTACGTTTCATGTAAAAGGAGGGTTTCCAATGATTGGGTTGAAAAAAGGTGTTGTGTTCCTCGCGGTCCTGGGAACATTGATGTTCCTGGCCGCGCCGGCCGTGGCCGATTGGGATCCGGGGGATGGGCACAAGATGCACTTCCCCCAATTGCCCGATCCGAACGGATGGGACGTGGCGTGGTCCAGCAGTTGGCTCGGCGACGACTGGGTTTGCAGCGGGACCGGGCCGGTCGAGGACATCCATCTCTGGGTCTCGTTCAAAGAGTGGAGCGATATTGATGTTCCGCCGCCTATGTTCGCCGCTCCGATTTCCGTGCAGATTTGGAGCAACGATCCCGGCGGAGCGGGATCTCCATATCCAGATTATAGCACCCCGAAGGATTTGCTTTGGGAGTCGGACTTCCATCCGGGTAGCTACTCGGTCCGTTACGCCGGCAGCGGCGATCAGGGATGGTTTTGGCCCGCCTCCGGAACCGAGATTGTCCGAGACCACGAATCGTACTTCCAGATAAACATCGACGAGATCGCCGATCCGTTTATTCAGGATGAGGGCGAGGTCTATTGGCTCGTGACCAAGATGTTCGTGGAAGGGGCAAACCAGATCGGCTGGAAGACGGCCGATCTGAACAAGTATCCGGAGCCGTTCACCGGCGAGCACTTCATGGACGACGCCGTTCACTACTTCGGCGAATGGAATGAGATAACCATCGCGGGCGCCTCGCGCGACTTGGCCTTCGTGATCACGCCGGAGCCGGGCACTCTGGTGCTGTTGGCGACGGCCGGATTGGGGTTGCTCCTGTTCGCATGGAGGCGGCGCAAGTAGGTTTTCAGAGTCGTCCATTCCAACGGATCGTTGGAGACGGCTTGTATGTTTTTTAACTGAAGTTGTGCAATTTGCAAACACTAGTTTATACTTGTTTCTTTTTCACTTTTTTGGGGAGGATGATACGATGACACGATGGCACTTATGGTTGACGATGGTGTTGGTGTTCGCGCTCGCTTTGGCCTTCGGGCAGGCGGCGCCCTTGCAAGCGGCAGTCTTAGGCATCCCTGCAAGCGACGGTAGCGGAACGTCGGCCGGTTCCGAGTATGAGCCGGAAGGGGACGGATGGGTCGTCGAAGACCCCTACGGGGGCGGAAACCAGGACGTATACTACGACCCCGACGCGGGGCCCTGGATAAAAACCCTTACGCTACTCGATCCCGCCGTTGCCGGCACCATTTACACGCTCACCGAGAACCTCCACGTCGGCGGCGGACCCGACGGCACCGCTCCCGCCTGGTACGACTATCACGAAGAGATCCTGACGCCCGGATGGACTTGGAACCCGACCGGACCTGGGGGGGAGAACCAATGGAGCTTCAGCGCCTCGAATTGGTTCGGCATTTGGACGTACGTGATTCCGTTGGGCAACACGAAGGTCGATTGGACGTTCAATCCGCCACTGCCCGTCTGCACCAATCTGACCCTCACGAAGTATCTCATATACAACGGCGGCACCGGTGCCGATCCAAATGCCCCTATCATCATCGCGGAGTACCCGACCATTCCCGAGCCGGGCACTCTGGTGTTGCTGGCGACGGCCGGATTGGGGTTGCTCCTGTTTGCATGGAGGCGGCGCAAGTAGGATTTTTTTCAACCGGCCGGCGGGCCAAGACGGAGACGGCCCACTAGGCCGAAACAATAAGGGGCTAATGTCGTTTCACCTTTTTTTCACCTTTTCTCGGCTTCACGATTAAGGAGACTTTCCAATGTCTAGCGTGCGGAAATTTTCTGTGATCCTTATGGCCCTGGGAATGTTGATGTTCCTGGCCGGCCCGGCTCTGGCCGGTCAGCTTGACGGCACGGGCCACGTTGAGGGTGATGCTACGGGATCGGCAAGCAGTTCTACCCAGTATGAGAATAACGACGAGCAGCCACAGCCGAATCCCAACAGCATGACGGCCAGCATTATCGTCAATGGCTGGGGGCCGATCAACAAAGTCTTCGGCTACGGGGGGAATACCGGTGGCGTCACGGAGTACCTGATGACGGAAAACATCACCAACGGAATGCAGTTGTTCACGATCACCGACTTCCATCTCGACCTGTTTTGGCGGATCGGAGGCGCGGATCAAGCAAGCGTTGCCTTAGACGGTTTGGACTTCGACTGGGGAGCAGCCGGACCAAGCAACACGCCACCGCCGACGTCGACCATGCTGCTGAATTGTGTCAATAACCTGAACGAAGACTGGTTGGATTATTACAGCACCGGGGCGGCGGACGTGGTCCTGCCGGGTCAGATGTTCACGCTCAATTACAGCGTGGACGTGCCGGACGCCCCCGCGGGTACAACGCACCTGGTGATCCGTCAATGGGCCACGCCCGAGCCGGGTACGTTCGTGTTGCTGGCGATGGCGGGAGTCAGCGCGCTGCTGTTCGTCTGGCGGAAACGTCGGACCGCGTAGAAACCGCTTCGCAAACGGAGTAACGTTGGGGCGGCAGTTGAACTGCCGCCCCAACAAGTCCGTGGGCTTTTGTGTTCGCAACCGTAGGACGGATTTCCTAATCCGTCCCGGAGGAAACGGACGGATTAGGAAATCCGTCCTACGGTTCGCGGGCTTTTTAGTTGCCGATGGCCACGCCCCAACTCATGCCCGGCCGATGATGCCGGCGGTGATAGGGGCGATAGTATCGCGGCCCCCAGTACGGCCCGTAGTGATACTCCTCGACGATCACGGGCGTTGGGACCGGCTCTTGGACCAGCACCGTACGGGCGGCTTGCCTTGGCGGCTCTTGCATTGCGGCCACTACCCGCGTGCTTACGCCCTGCTGTTGCAAGCGAATAAGATCGCCGGCTTGCAACGGGGCGACCATGCCGTTTGCGCGGACGTGGTTGACGATCAATTCCTCGCTGACGCCCGCCGCGGTCATGGCGATCGCGTCGTCGATGGTGACAGCGCCGGGGGCCACTTGTCGGCCGAGTTGTTGTGCGATCATGGCGCGGTTCCGGGCCTCGATCTGGTCGAGTTCACTTCCGACGGCCGCACCGCTCAGCGCGCCGACGCCCGCCCCGATCGCCGCCCCGGCGCCGGTGTTGCCTAACTGGTTTCCGATAATTGCCCCGGTTCCCGCCCCCAGCAGTCCGCCGAACAGCGCGCCCTGGTCGGAATGATATGGCGAGTTGCAGCCCGTCGAGCAAAAGCCCGCCGAAGCGAAAACAAACAACAGCAGCAAACGAAATGGCGTCCGTGTCACGGAAGTCTCCTCGATATATTGAAGTCGCTACGAAAACCAGCGACGGATTATGGTGGAAGCAAGATACCCGAGTCAAGAAAAACTGGCGAGGGTAGGAAATATAGGCAGTCCGTTGAAAAAGTTGGATATGGGAGTTTGGGGGCCACTGCTGGCTTGTCCAGCAGTGTTTTTCCGGGTGTTTCTCCCCACACTGCTGGACAAGCCAGCAGTGGCACCCTTTTTCAACGGGCAGATAGGCAGCACCGTTACCCCGACACATCTAATTTGGCGAGTTGTAGGACGGATTTCCTAATCCGTCCCGTGTGGTGGACGGATTAGGAAATCCGTCCAACGCGACTACCGCAACGGGTGCAATCCCCGCCGCCGACGCTCTTCGTTGACCTCGGCCATCGCGCGCGGCTCCTTCTTCAAGAGTTTGATGAGTTGAGAGGCGGAACAACCGAGGGTTTCGGCGGCCTGGCGCGGGTCGAAATCGTTGGCCGCCAGCAGGTCGAGGGCCTCGGCCAACAGGGCGGGAAAGTCGTCGTGCCCGGCGTTAATTTCGATCCGGCCCTCCCGACAACGCGATCTCCACAAAGAACTGGGGGACAGGTCCAGTTTGCCGCACAGCGGCCCTTCGGGTGCTTTGCACAAACTGGACCTGTCCCCCTTTTTCCGACGGCGTATTTCCAAGGCCAGGTTGACCCGCAGGCGGAACAGCGCCACGGCGCGGTTCTCGGCCTGGCTCCGCCGCTCGGCGGCCTCGGCCTTTACTCCGGTCGGGCGATGGACCAACACGACGCCGGTGGATACCTTGTTGCGATGTTGTCCACCCGGCCCCGAACGCCGGACGAATTTAACGTCACATTCGGCGAGCAGTTTATCCGACGGCAGCGCGGCGGGATGATCGTGTGGCGGCATTGAATCCCTTGCCCCTCTAATTCAACTCCCGCAACTCCTTGAGCCAGAGCCGGATTTCGTTGTCGTACTCGCTGGCCAGATCGCCTTTGATGAGTTGGCGGTGGAAACTGGCGGCGCCCTCCTTGACCAGATCGGCCGCCTCGGCGCTGGGAAAACGGCGCATCGGATCGGGGGCGATCAGTCCGCGGCAAAAACTCATCAACAACTCGTTGCAGACGACCTCGCGCGGCAGGACGTGGGGAAGCCGCTGGGAGAGGAACCGCTTGGCCTCCAACAGGTCGCGGTAGTTGGTCAGTCCGGCGAAGGGGGGCACGCCGGAGAGCATTTCGACCAGCACGTAGCCCAGTCCGGCCAGATCGCTCCGCGGCGAGTTCTCGCCCCCTTCGAGCACCTCCGGCGCGGCGTATGCCGGCGTACAACTCCGTCGGACCGGCGGCTTTTCGAGGTCGAACGCCGATCCGAGATCGACGATCTTCGCGTTGCCGGTCCGCTTGATCATGATGTTCGATGGCTTCACGTCGCCGTGGACGATCCCCTCGCGGTGCAAGGCGGCCAGCGCGGCCAGGCAATCGCGCACGATGGCGATGGCCACGCCCGGCTTCACCCGCGGATGCATCGCCCCGGCCGTGACAATCACCTGATTGATGTAGTTCCAGCGCTTGATGCTCACGCGGCTCTCCAACTGCTCGAGCATCCGGCGGGTCAAGAGCCGGGAAAGGTCGTAGCCGTCGACCCACTCCATCTCCATCATGCGGATGCGGCTGCGATCGACCCAGTTGTGGACGTCGAGCAGGTTGTCCTGCTGGATTTGGGCGACCCGCGCGGCCACCTCGGCCATCCGGCCCATTGCTTCGTCGTACGACCGCTCGTCTTCGTAATGCTCGGGCGAAAAAATCTTCAAGGCGACCGGCAGCGTGAAGTTGTCGGTCCCGCGCCGCTCGGTGAGATAAACCACACCCTGTCCGCCCGAACCCAGCAGGCTGATCAAGTGGTGATGCTCCGTCCAGCTCAGCCGTTTTCCTTCGATGATCCGCCGGTAGTGGCCGAGCAGATCGTCCGAACATCGGACAGCCGGCTGGCCGCCCCAAGTCCGGGTAGCGCTCCCTTCCAGAAAAGTCGTGCTCGACATTTGTTGTCCTCGGCGTCCCGGGTGCGTGCCCCGCAGTCTCGTTGCGACAATCATAGCTTTTGTGCCGGCCGGCCGTAAAGAGCGAACTTCGTTTAACCCGGAGCCATCGGCGACGGTGGAGACGTGGCATCCCGTCGCCGATGGCTCCGGGCTAAACGACCATAACGACCGTAACTTTATCGGTCCTATGCCACCCAGAGCGGGTATCCGCCGCCGCGGATGGGAAATCCCAGCCGCTTGTCGGTCAGATAGTTTATCAACGTCAGCCCCGCGTTCCAACGCTGGAGATTGCGGCAGAACATGGTTGTCATGTTGTCGATCCGCCAGGAGCTTTGCCCGCCCACATGAGGGGTGATTATCACGTTCGGCATGTCCCACAGCCGGCTCTCCGGCGGGAGCGGCTCGGGGTCCGTCACGTCCATCACGGTCCCGGCGAGCCGCCCGCTCTCGAGCGCGTCGATCAGGTCGGCCGTCACGACCAGCGGTCCCCGGGCGACGTTTACCAAAAGCGCCCCTGGTTTCATCTTGGAAATAATCGAGGCATCGATCAACCCGCGCGTTGAATCGTTCAGCGGCAAACAGAGAACGAGGAAATCGGCCTCGGACAGCAAATTTTCCAACCGGTCGGCCGGCCATAGGGCCTCGACACAATCCGGCTTATCCACCGGGAACACGTCGGTGGCTAGGATGCGGACATCAAAGGGACTGAGCAACTCGGCCAATCGTCGACCGACGCCGCCGAAGCCCACGATGCCAACCGTCGAGCGGGTCAGATCGCGGGTCGGCCGCCGGATAAACTCTTTCTTCGCTTGGGCGCGGAAAAAAACGGGCAGACCGCGGCACCAGCTCGTAATCAGGGCGATCGTGTGTTCCGCCACCTGATCGGCCAACACGCCCGAGGCACTGGTCACCGCGATGTCCGACTCGATGACCGAGGGGACCAGGCAATGGTCCATTCCGGCGGCCGAAGATTGTATCCACCGCAGTCGCCCCTGACGCACCACGCCGTCCCAATCGACGGGCACTTTGGCGTGGCCGCAGAAGATATCGGCGGCGAAAAGCTCCTCGGCAATTCGCTCTTGCCCGGCGTCGACGATCTCGGCGTCCGGCATTGCGGCGGCGATCTGCTCGATGTGTTTTGGTTCGACCGGATAACAGAGGACGATTCTCGTGGACATGCTTTTTGGGGGTATGGGCAAACCGACGCAAACGGTCTATTTTGCATTATTGCCGCCGGTGCGGCTAGTGGCGGATTTGGCTCGGCGGCAGCCGGCGCCGCCCTCACCCCCGGCCCCTCTCCCAATGGGGGAGGGGAGACATTTCACGACACGTACTGAGTGAGGCGTTGTCGGACCTGCCCCTGGGGACCGCGGATCGTCACGACCAACGGCATTTGGCCGGGCAGACTGTGGGTGGCGCAGCCGAAACACGGGTCGTAGGCGCGAAAGGCCATCTCGACCATGTTCAGCAGCCCTTCGGTGGGCGGCTTCCCCTTGCCGATCAGCGATTGCGCGGCCCGTTTGACCGACATCGAGATCGGCGCGTTGTTGTTCGTCGTGCCGACGACCAGATTGACGTCGGTCAGGATTCCGCGCTCGTCGGTTTTGTAATGGTGGGTCAGCGTGCCGCGCGGGGCCTCGACCGAGCCGATCCCTTCGGTCGGCGTCTCGGTGGGCAACCCCCGATATTCCTTGCCGGTGATCTCCGGATCGGCGGCCAACTCGACCCACCGCTCGGCGGAGTAGAGTATCTCGACGAGCCGCGCCCAGTGGGTGGCCAGCGTGTGGTGGACCGGTTTGCCGCCGAGGGTTTCATAGAATTTTTCGTACTCGGCCTGGGCCAACGGGGTGGTCATGCCGTCGGCGGCGTTCAGACGCGACAGGGGCGTGGCCTTGTAGACGCCGGAATCGACCCCGTCGACGAGCCCCTTCCAGCCGACCTTCTTCAGATACGGAAACTTCAGGTAGCTCCACGGCTCGACCCGTTCGGCGATGTACTCCCGGTAGTCGGCCGGATTATATTTCGCGTGTTCCTTTCCGTCGGGACCGGTAATGCGGATCTGTCCGTCGTAGAAGTTCACCAGGTTGTTCGCGTCTACCGTGCCCATGTTGTAGGTGCGGTGGACGTAGATGTCTCCGGTGATAAGTTTCAGATAATCGCTGTTGCCTAGTACGATGTCCTCGAACAATTTGAGCGAGAATTGTGCGAACTCGATGGCGTCGCGGCCTAGTTGCTCGATCTCCTTGCGTTGTTCCTCGTCGATGCCGCGGCTGACTCCGCCGGGGAGTCCCCAGTTTGGGTGTACCTTGCGGCCGCCGATCATTTCGATCAGGTGGTGTCCGTCGCGGCGCATTTTCAGCACCTTGCCGGCGATCTCCATGCCGACTTTTTTGATGATGCCCAGGATGTTCCGCTCGGACGGCGGGGCGGTGGGACCGATGATGAAGTCCGGCCCGGCCAGCACATAGAAATGGGTCGTGTGGTCGGTGACAAAAAAGATGCTGTAAAACATCTCGCGGAGCTTTTTCGCGGTCGGCGGCGGATCGACGTGGAACAGGTCGTCCAGCGCCTTGGTGGCGGCGATGTGGTGGGCCTCGGGACAGACGCCGCAGATGCGCGAGGTCAGGTTCGGCATGTCCTCGACCTGCCGGCCCACGCAGAACTGCTCGAAACCGCGAAGCTCGGGTATCTGCAAGTAGCAGTTGGCCACGTTCCCTTCGTCGTCGAGGAAGATGTCGATCTTGCCGTGGCCTTCCAGCCGGGTGATCGGGTCGATGGATATGCGTTTCATGGTTTTCAGTTTTCAGTTTTCAGTTGTCGGTTAACATCTCGTTCCCACGCTCTGCGTGGGAACGAGGTTCAATGGTTTGTGGGCCGAAGGCCCTCCGTTCTCCCAGCCCAGGGCAACGCCCTGGGGATAGGGAAAACGTCATATTCCCGATTCAGCCCAACGGGCCAACCGTTTGCTCGGCCGCGTTGGGAACAATTGGTCCGTTGGACCGACAAATCGTTTCCTTTCGTTCCCCGCGTCCCCAGGGCGTTGCCCTGGGCTGGGAGAACTTCCGCCCCTTTGAGGCTGTTGGTTTGATCGGGCGCGACCAACGCAAAGCGGCTTTATGAGGTTTTTTCATTCTGCTTTTCCTTTTTCCGCCGCAGGTGGCTGCCCGCCAGCCCGAAGCAATAAAAACTCCCCACCGGGTCGGGAATCCCCTCGCGGATGATCCGGTCGATCTCCTCGGGGTCGTCCGAGTCGATCGTCGAGGAGAGTGCGGCCATCATCCGGGCGCCTTGGTCGTGGACGCCCTCGTTCGGTCCGTAACAGCCGATACATGGCGAGCCGACCCGCGGGCAACGCGCATCGCAGCCGGCGCGGGTGGCAATGCCGCAACAGAGCAAGCCCTGCTCCAACAGACACGTTTCGCCGTCTGGGATGATCTCCCACGTGCGGTAAAACTTTTTGATCTTCTTCTCGTTCCTCTTCAGCGGACATTCATGGCAGACCGTCGTGTCGACGCCGATCACCGACCCGGGCGGAGGCAACTCGCCGGAAACGATCGCCGTGATCGCGTCCCATATCCGATCGGCCTCGGGCGGACAGCCGGGTAGGTAATAGTCCACCTCTACCGTCTGGTCCAACGTCCGCAGCGTGTCGTAAAACACCGGCAGGTGGAGCGTTCCCTCGGGCATTTCGGTCTTCGGTTGCGGTTCGATCCGGTCGGGGTTTTCGGTCGAGGGAGTGTTGTGGTAGGCGGTATCGAAAATCGGGCGTCGTCCGGTGGCGTTGGCCAGGCCCGGGATGCCCCCCTCGTGGGCACAGGAGCCGAAGGCCACCAGCACCTTCGATTTCTTCCGCAACAGCCGGGCCATGTACTCCTGCTCGCTGGTGCGGATGCCGCCGTTGAACAGACAGACGTCGATGCCGCCGTCGGCCATCTTTTCCACGTCGTGGACCTTGGCGTCGACGGCCACGGGCCAGAAGACGATATCGAACAGGGCGTCGACGTCGAGGATTTTCTCGTTCAGGGCCAGTACGGCGATTTCGCAGCCGCCGCAGGAGGCCGCCCAATAAAGCGCCAGTTTCCCTTTCGGCTCTTCGCTCATGCTTGCACCTCCATCGCTTCGGCGTGTTCGGCGGCGATTTCCTCGAAGACCTCCTCGCGCCGGAAGTCGTCCTCCCAAACGTTGGACCAATTCAGCGGCCCCAGTTTACGAACGTCGTCGACGAAGCCGTCGATCGACTCGGCCAGGTATTGTCCCTCGGCCGCCGACGCCCAGACCAGCCGCAACCGGTCCTTTTCGATGCCCATCTGCTCGAGAAAGTAGCGGAGCATGGCGTGGCGGCGCATGGTTTTATAGTTCTGATCGATGTAGTGGCAGTCGCCGGGGTGGCAGCCGGCGATCAGCACGCCGTCGGCGTCCAGGGCGAAGGCCTTCAGCACGAAACTGGGGTCCACCCGCCCGCTGCACATCACGCGGATGATCCTCGCGCAGGGCGAGTACTTGATCCGCGCGGTGCCGGCCAGATCGGACGCCGTGTAGCTGCACCAGTTGCACATGAAGGCAACGATTTTGGGGTTGAATGTTTCGGTGTTCATTGTGGTGGTTTTCAGTTATCAGTGGCCTTGTTGACTAATTCCACTCGAACTCGGGGAGTCCGAGGCGAGTGAATTTGTTGAGGATTTTACTTCGTAGCCGCGTTTCAGTTTGTTGGTTTGGAATTGCACGGTTTTTCAGATGGTCGCCAAAACAACATTT
>JAUWNG010000097.1 GCA_030612765.1 Planctomycetota bacterium | reverse complement strand
GAAATGTTGTTTTGGCGACCATCTGAAAAACCGTGCAATTCCAAACCAACAAACTGAAACGCGGCTACGAAGTAAAATCCTCAACAAATTCACTCGCCTCGGACTCCCCGAGTTCGAGTGGAATTAGTCAACAAGGCCATCTCAAACTACCGGTCCCTCCAATGCGAGTACGTTGCTTGACCACGCTGAAGAAACTGGCGCCGTACGCCGACGATTGGGAACGATTGGCCGAGGGCATGCCGTTTCGGAGTTGGACGTGGCTCCAGCACTGGTGGCGGCATTACGGCCTTGGGGACAACGACGCCGCGCGGCAACGGCTAGCGGTGTTGTGCGTCTTCGACGCCCGCGCGTTGGTCGGCATTGCCCCGTGGTATTATGAATACTCCGCGATCCGCGGCTGGACGTTGCGCCCGTTGGGGTCCGGCGAAGTCTGTTCCGACTATCTGGGCGTACTCTGCCAGCCGGGGCGGGAAGAGGCCGTCGCAGGCACATTGGCCGACTACCTCGTGTCCAACGCCCAGGACGACGATCCAGACGCGCTGCACTGGGACCTGCTGCAACTCGACGGCGTCGACGCCGAGGACCACGTCATGTCGTTGCTGACCCATTGCCTGGCCATCTCCGGTTGTTCGGTTCATCGTCGGGCGGGAATGAACTGCTGGCGGCTCGAATTACCCGCCGATTGGGACGCTTACGTCGCCTCGCTCGGCAAGAACCTCCGCCGCGACGTGCGGCGGCTCGAGCGGGACTTACTCGAGACGAACCGGGCCGTAATGCACGCGGTCGAACGGCTCGACGAGTTGCCCCGCGCGATGGACATCCTCGTCGACTTGCACCAACGGCGGAGAAAGATGCTGGGCGAAAACGGC
The DNA here is from genome assembly GCA_030612765.1 of Planctomycetota bacterium. Lineage (GTDB taxonomy): Bacteria > Planctomycetota > Planctomycetia > Pirellulales > Thermoguttaceae > JAHIKV01. The sequence goes on along the minus strand of JAUWNG010000097.1, from coordinate 14,547 downwards.
TGTTTCGACTCGGAACGGTTCCTCGGCTTCTTCCGCGGCGTCGTGCCCGATCTGTTCCGCAACGGACGGCTGCGATTCTATTGGCTGGAGCTGGACGGCAAGCCCGTGGCTGCGGAATTCAATCTGGCCGGCGGCGGAGTGCTGTACGCCTACCAAGCGGGCGTGGACCCTAAGGCAATGAAGCACCAGCCTGGCAAGTTGCTCAATCTGGCGGTAGTGCGGCGGGCGATTGACGGCGGTTATCGCGCCTTGGATTTCCTCCGCGGCGACGAGCCGTACAAGGCCCGCCTGGGTGCCCGGCCGCGGCCCAGCGTGGAGTATCGCATCGCCCCATCGAGAGCCGTCGCGCAACTCCGTCACAACCTCTGGCTGGCCGGAAGCAACGTCAAAGAATGGGTGAAAAAAGGGATTAGGGATTAGGGAGGGCGGGGTTTGGGACTCGGGGTTCGGGGTTCGGGAAACAATTCTTCAACCCCGAGTCCCGGACCCCGAGTCTCAGGCCCCGAATCTCTCGCTTAACCATGCCGCTCTGGAAACTACTACTGCTGAACCTGTACTACCAGGCCACTCGTCCGGCGCGGTCGTGGCGCAATCGGAAGCAGGCCGCTCGGGGCCGCTCGCCGGCGATCGTTCTATACTGGCATCGGATCGCCGATGATCGGACCACCCCGTGGACCACCTCCAACGCGACGTTCGTCCGGCAGGTTAGTTGGCTGAGAAAACGCTTTCAATTGGTCTCGCTCGCCGAGGCGCAGCGCCGGATCAGGCGAGGCTACAACCACCGGCCGTGCGTCAGCGTCACGTTCGACGACGGTTACGCCGACAATTGCCGACGGGCCATCCCCTGGCTGATCGAGCAACAAATCCCCTGCACGTATTTCGTCACCTTGCGGAACGTCCTTGAGGGAGAGCCGTTTTCGCACGATCTGGCGCTGGGACACCGTTTCGAGCCGAACGGCATGGAGCAGCTTAGGGCGATGGCGCGGGCGGGAGTGGAGATCGGCGCCCATACTTACTCCCATCCCGATTTGTCCTCCATCGCCGATCCCCGTATGCTCCGCCGCGAAGTGGTCGCGGCCAAGGAAGAGTTGCAGGCGGCGCTCGGCCAGCCGGTCCGTTATTTCGCCTTCCCGTTCGGACAATACGCCAACCTCAGTCCGGAGGCGTTTGAAATGGCCAAGCAAGCCGGCTACGCGGCCGTCTGTTCGGCCTACGGAGGGTACAATTTCCCGGGCGACGACCCTTTCCACCTACAACGGATCGCCGCCGACGAGACCATGATCCGCCTGAAGAACTGGGTCACGATGGATCCGCGAAAACTCCGCACGCGACGATATGAATATCAGGGGCCGGAGGTCAGAGGTCAGAGGTCAGAGAACAGGGGCCTGAAGTCCATAATTTTCCACTCCCAGACATCTATCCTATGCCCTCAGTTCCATCTCCTCTGATCTCTGACCTCTGACCTCTGACCTCTGACCTCTGACCTCTGCCTCCCATGTCACTCCCCCTCGACAATCCCGAACCTCCCGCCCCGCTACGGACTGACACGCTGCTGGACAGCGTGTTGATCCTGTTGGCGCTGACGGTGGTGCAACGGCTGGTCGGCTTCGTCCGCGCGGTCCTTTTCTGCCGCTGGCTCGACGTCGAGCAATTGGGGCTGTGGGACATGACCTTCAGTTTTCTGTTGATCGCGGCCCCGCTTTCGGTCATGGCGATCCCCGGGGTGTTCGGCCGTTATCTCGAACACTACCGCCAACAGGGACAACTCCGCACGTTTCTGCGGCGGGCGGCCCTCGCCTGCGGAGGACTGGGCGCGGCCGCCTGCATCGTCGTCGCCTTGACGAGAAGATGGGTCTCGCTGCTGATTTTCGGGACCGAGTCGCAATCCGACCTGATCGCCTTGGCGGCCGGTTGCCTGGCGGTGGTGATCGTCTACAACTTCCTCATCGAATTGTGCGTCGCCTTGCGCAATATCCGGCTGTCGTCCGCGATGCAACTGACCAACAGCGTCGCCTTCGCCGTGCTGGGTCTGGGACTGATGCTGGGGTGGCAATGCTCGGCTAAGAGCGTGCTGCTCGGCTACGGCGGATCGTGCCTGATCGCCGCGTTGCTGGCCGTCTGCATTTTAGTCCGCACACTCCGTGTGCGGGCTGGGCACACGGAGTGTGCCCGCTACGTTCAGCCCATACCGCAGGCCGCACTCTGGTCGAAGGTGGCGCCCTTCGCCGCCTGGATGCTTATGGTCAGCCTGTTGACGAACCTCTTCGAGGTCGTCGATCGTTACATGATTATCCACTTCTCCGGCGCGTCGGTCGATCGGGCGTTGAGTCTGGTGGGCAACTACCACGCCTCGCGGGTGGCGCCGGTGTTGCTGGTTTCGATCGCCGCCATGTTGGCCGCGATGATTACCCCGCACCTGAGCCACGATTGGGAGGCCGGCCGGCGCGATTTGGTCGCCTTCCGGTTGCGGCTGCTGCTGAAAGTCTTCGGCCTGGGACTTTTCGCGGCGGCCGTGGCGGTGGTCGTCGTCGCCCCGCTGCTGTTCGACTTTGCGCTGAAGGGGAAATTCCCCGACGGATTATCCGTTCTTCCTTGGACGTTGGTCTACTGCTGCTGGTTCGGCATGTTGATGATCGCCCAGAACTACTTGTTCTGCGCCGAGAGGGCTAGGCTCGGCAGCGTGGCGTTGCTGGGCGGATTGGCGCTGAACGTCCCGCTCAATCTTATTCTTCTTCCGCGGCTCGGTCTGGAAGGGGCCGTGCTGGCCACCACCGCCGCAAACGCTCTGGCGCTGGGGCTGGTCTGTCTGTTCAACCGCCGGCTCGGTTTCCGCCTCGACAACGGCGCCCGGCTGGTGATGGTGTTGCCGATGGTGGTTTGCCTCGGCCCCTGGATATCGGTGTTGGTTCTGGCGGCCGTCGCCGCCGAGGCCTTCTGGGGCACGCGGTTGTTCTCGCCCGAGGAAAAGCAACGACTCGCCGAGCGGCTGAACGATTTCGGCAAGCGGTCCGGGCTGGAGCGTTTCACTACCGGGAGGGCGGCACGACCCTGAACGCGGCGAAGGGCGTGTTTCAGGCTTTGCTGGCAGTCCCAGAGAGAAATACGTGTTGGTCGGCAACTCGTCGATTTTCCAATTTCAGCCCTCCCCCTCTTTTGGCGTCAATTGCAACAGTGAGACAGTACTACGGTGCTCCGTTTACTCTTCGACGTTGCGTAAGATTGTAACTCGTTATGCTTGAATCACTTCCGGCCTGATGAATCGCCGCAAGTCCCACCCTTCCATCGGGGTACGTGTTGCAATTAAAAGATAGGCAAACCCGATTGACCGACGGCAGGCGGGAATTGACTCAACGCAATCCGCCCACGTTTCGTATTTTCAAAGAGCGACGCACCGGCCGAAATCTCCGGCTTCGGTCATCCTACCGGCCGTGGACTGCGTTTTCAAGTTCAAGAATTGGGCCACCCATTCGCTCGGCGGCGGATCGGGTTGCAGCGATTTCCGTAGGCCGGGTCCGCGACCCGGCACTATCTCTATCCCGCCTCGATCTTTGCGCCGATCGAGTTGCCGGAATCCGCCCGCCGGGCACTGGCAGTGGCAGGCAATTGAGAATTAGGGATTGCGTCCGCGGGATATCCCCCATTTTTTCCACTCATTTTGGATTCCAACTCTTGATTGCGTTATCCAACCGTTCAATCCAAGATAGTAAGTCTAGGATGTCCAAGTCGTCTGCGATCATCTTTTCGCAAATTTGCTGCGAGTAAACTCGTTTATTGCGACTGTAAGTAAAGTGATCTTCGGGCAAAGCTCGTTTAATCATATTGTCTATTTTATGATTGTAATTAAACTTGAACGGTCGTACTTTTCCAGGAAAACGTTCTCCAAAAAAGCGTTGCAGCAATGTGGGCGGCAAATAATTTTCAATTTCCCGCCCCTTCGTTATCCAGCATTTGTATTCCCCGATTTCTTTTTCAATCCGTTGCTTATATTCCCGAAGCGGTACATCACTGCTATCTCCGTCTCGGTCGATGACGACAATCACATTAGGATTGATTTTGAGCAAGTCGATGAATTGATCGGCGGAAACAATTTCGGCGAACGACAAGTTTGCAAGACAAGCGCCGCCGTAAAACATAATGGAATAGTTTATTCCCTCAACAAACTTTGAGCCAAGAAGATCGAGCCATTTTTTTATGTAAAATCGATCGCTTGGTCCTTCAACCCAAATGATTCCGTTCGTTTGCAATAGATCGCTGGCACGGTAACCTAGATCGCGCAAAATGGCTCGCGACTGTTTATTGGCCTGGCTACGAACAATATGCGATGAGTCTCCATCGTGGTGAACGTGATAGATGGAATTTGATTCATCGGTGTCTAGAAAGATGTTCGAGTGAGTGGCTATAAAATATGAGTTGCTTGTCGTATGTATAAATTGCAGAAAACGTCGGAGCAGTTCAGGATGCAAGTGTATCTCCGGCTCCTCAATGCATACATAACAATTTTCGTAAAGTGCAAGAGTGCTGCAAATAATGACCAGTTCATGAATTCCCGTACCGAAGCTGGCCAGCGGCAAACGAACCCCGTCACGCATTCTAAAATGAATGTCGTTCTCTTCCGTTGGAATTTCCATTTTGAGATTGGGAATATCCAAAAGTTTCCGAACCATTTCTTGTATTTCGCTGAACTTTTGCTGATCTGAATCTTTTCCAATTCTAGGATGTTGCATGATCCGAAGCTTTGTGATCAAGTTACTCCCCGATAAGTCCATATCTGCTTGGCGTTTGTTTTCCGTGTCTTGAACGGCTGCCATTCGGATTTCACGAATTGCCGGGATGTAGATGATGTTGCCAATTTTTGAATGAAACTCGGATTGTACTCTGCTGGCAATTACACTATGCGTGTCACGCAACAATTGGCCACGAGCCGGCCACCCTCCTCCATATTGGCGGTTGCCCAGTGTATTGTGCAACTCCATGAGATTGCGGTCGGTAAGACATTCTAAGTCCAATGGGTTGTCGCGAGTCACATTTGCGGGAGCTTCCCCGAGCCAAATATCCAAGACTTTTTTGCACATGGACTCTTTCTGTCTGGGAGCCCAAGACAAATCCTTTAAATCGTTGACATCCAAAGTGGCACAAACCGCGAGTTGCGGTGAATCGCTTGTCATATTATGACGATCAACGGCAGGCCAAGGAGAATTTTGTTGATCTCTATGTTTTGAGGCTTCCTTGAGAAACCGTAGTACATTCGACTTTCCTGAATTATTTTTGCCGATGAAGACGTTGACTTTGCCGATGTCGCGGACGAACTCGCCCGAGGAGTCGAAGCTGCGGTAGTTTGCTATGCCGAACCCGTTGACTTTCATGGTCTGCCTTATTGAGGATAAAGGAGGTAAAACGCACCAACTCGGCCGCGAATAAATATCCCACAATTTTACCGATCTTGTGGACGCAATTCCAGTATTATTATATTTCCTTTCAGCAAAAGATTTTGGCGGCCTTGTTTTTTGCCCCAACGGGGCGCAAGTTCACCCAGCCCAGGGCGATGCCATCGTTGTTACACACAAGGATTAGGACCGTTCACGGTCCTTCCCGCGTAAGCGGTATTAGGCCCGGCGTTCACGCCGGGTTGGCGAAGCGACGTCCCGTTTATTTTCGTTGTCACGCCCGTTTACGGGCGTCCTTCCCGTTGCGTTCGACGACAAGGAGGCCCGTGAACGGGCCTGACAACTACAATAGTCGGCGTTTTTCCTCACCCGGCGTGAACGCCGGGCCTATTACCGCCTGCGGCGGGAACGCCCGTTAACGGGCGTGCGGGAAGTGAATGGTTGGCCCGTTGGGCCGAAAGGGAAACGAAACCTTCACCGATTCCTATTTCCGGGCAAAGCGGATCCGTGCTTCGGTGACGACAACAAACTGATCCGCCAGTCGGTCGGCGTAGTTGCTTAAGAGTTGGCGCAATGCCTCGATCTTGCACGTCGCCCGTTCATCTTCAAGACGGAGCAATACGACACCTCGATGCGGAAATCGCTCGCGGTATACCTTCTCGCCGAAATCTTTGTCGTTAGTGATGAGAATCCAGTTTTCCGCGTGGGCTTTTCGGATAACGTCGACATCTTCCAGTCCGCGCGCGTCGTGGAAAACAGAGAATACCTCGTGGCCTTGTGCGCGAAGCCATTGCGCTACTTTCGGGCCGGTGCATTCATCCACCAGGAACCGCATCTACTTGCACTCCACGGCCAGCGGCATGAAGACGTTATCCTCCAACGATTTGGCGGCAAACAGGAAGCACGCCTGAATGTCTTCGGCCGTTAGACCTTGGTATTCCTCCAAAATCTCCGTCGTAGTCGCGCCGTGGGCCAACAGATTGAGGATGTAATCCACGGTTAGGCGCGTTCCCTTGATGACCGGCTTTCCGACCATGACCTTGGGATCCAGAATAACTCGCTCTAGCAGTTGCTCGTCTTTCATATTGCCTCCTTTGTCACCCAGTCGCCATTCTACGTCGGGGGCAAGGATTTGCCAATGGTTGCGTGGCATCCGCCGGGGGTGACTCAGTTCAAGCTCCGGCCGGCTCTGGAACGGGAGAAACATCGACGGCCGGCGGGGCGGGTGCCACTGGCTCTGCCAGTGTGGCAGTCGCTTTCCCTTGTCGTAGCCGTCGCCAGACGTGCCGGTAGGTGTATATGGCCGCGCGTCCCAAGAGCCGCCGCGGTGCCAACACAATCCGACCGACGCCGTAAGTGGCCGGCCGCCAACGGGAATGCGACTGGTTTAGCGGTCCGACAAAGTCCAGCGCGCCTGTCTGGCCGTCGTTGTGGAGTTGCTCCAAAATGTGGTGGAAAAGGAGTTGCCCCGGGCTGAAGGCAGCCAGTCGCGGATCGTAGCCGATCTTGTGGGCGAAATAGACCCCCTTTGCGCGAAAACCGTAAACGAAGGCCAACAGCCGGCCGTCCAATCGCAGCGCGGCCGTCTCCAACTGGCCCCAACGGGCCAACCGCTCGGCCTGGCCGACGAAGAAGCGGAACATGCCCGGCGTGCGGAGCACCGAGGAGCCGCCCGCGCCTTTCCAGCCGAGGTCCTCGACCTCGAAGGCCTCGTCCAGCCACGGCTCGATCTCGGAAGGATCGAGGCGGGAGTTCATCTCGAATCGCACTTCCCCTTCACATTCCAGCCGCCGCGCGGCCCGACACATCGCCTGTCGATGGTTTTTCGGCAACCGTTTCTGATAGAGGCTCCAAACGCCGTCGATTTCCACGCGGCCGACGCGGTAGCGTTCGTGGTAGTGTGCGGCGATATCTGCCCGTTCGCACGCCCTGAGCAGCGCCTGCCAGCGCGGGGTTTCGGGCACGGCGTTGTTGAGCCACAGCAGTTGCCAGGGGAGTTGGGCGGCCGCCGCCAGAAGCACGTCCATCGCGGCGTCCGTCTCGGTCGTCGCGTCGCACAGCAGTTCGCCGCAGGGCGACCAAGCGTTGCCGGGCTGTCCGCCCGAGGAAATCAGCCATCCGATTCGGTGTGAAACCAGCGGCAGCGCGGCGATCCAGCGCCCCGCTTGGGCGACCACCAGGGCATGGAAATCGGCCCTCGGCCGGAAGTGCTCGATCCACTGGGCCAGCGATTCGGCCCGTGCCGGAGGCAGCGCCACGTCGCTTCGCCACCAGAGGTCGTCCCAGGCGGTTGCATTGTTGCGCAAGTCTTCGAGAGATGTGACGTGGATGATGTGCAGGTGGTCCATGGGAAAGGCTCCTTCGGACAGAGGATTCTATCGAAATAATGGCTTTTTTCCGGCTGCCGTGCTTCGGAAAACGGTGCGGCAATAATAGAAAGCAGGGTGGGTTAACAGCTCGTTGAAAAAGGGTGCCACTGCTGGCTTGCCCAGCAGTGCATGGGGGAAACTCCCGGGAAAACACTGCTGGACAAGCCAGCAGTGGCACCCAAACTCCCAAATCCGACTTTTTCAACGGGCTGTTAAGCGAAGAGCGGCCCCACCAACAGCAAAATGGTGGGGCCGCGCTTCGCTTGACCCACCCTACACGGCCAGTCGCGCGACCGTCAGAATCGTTACAGGCTGAGCGGCGCGACGTGGAGGCGAAAAAAAGCAATACTTGCGCCGAGGCTGCGCGTCGTTGCTCTGCCATTCCACCCCCGCGACCGCAGTCGCGGGGCGTTGAAAACTACCCACTACCCACTACCCACTACCCACTACCCACTACCCACTACCCACTAACATGCTCCATCGTCGCCAAAAAATGATGCCGCTTGCCGACCGTGGTCCGTTGCGGGTGATGTTCGTCACGACGAGCATGCCAGTCGGCGGGGCGGAAACGTTGTTGGTCGAACTTGTCCGCCGCATGGACCGCTCGCGGTTTCTGCCGGAGTTGTGCTGTCTGAAACGTTTCGATTCGCTGGGCGAAGCGCTGGCCGAAGAGATTCCGGCCTTCACGGGCCTGCTGGCCGGGAAGTTCGACGTTGCGGTGCTCTGGCGGCTCGCGCGGCTGATGCGTCGTCGGCGGATCGACGCGGTGGTTACGGTTGGACCCGGCGACAAGATGTTTTGGGGCCGTTTGGCCGCCCGGCTGGCCGGCGTGCCGGTGGTCTGCTCGGCGCTGCACTCGACCGGTCTGCCCGACCACGTGGAATTACCCAACCGTCTGCTCTCGCCGCTGAGCGATGCGTTTATCGCGGTGGCCGAGTCGCACGGCTGTTATCTGGCCGACCATGAGGGTTGCCCGGCGAAAAAGGTGCGTGTGATTCCCAACGGCGTGGACCTGCAGCGGTTCCATCCGCGTTGGCCCGACCGCAAACTTCAACGAGAACTGAACCTGGACCCTGATGCACCGACCGTCGGCATCATCGCGGCACTGCGGCCGGAGAAGGACCACGAGTTGTTCCTCCACGTGGCGGCGCTGGTCCACGTTGAATTGCCCGAGGCGCGGTTTCTGATCGTTGGCGACGGGCCCCAGCGGTCGAAGCTCGAGGCGTTCGCGCGGAGCCTCGGCATCGAGAAGGCCGTCCGCTTTTTGGGTACCCGGCGCGCCGTGCCCGAGTTGCTCTCGCTGATGGACGTAGTGACGCTCACCTCGAAGATGGAGGCCAACCCGCTGTGTCTGCTGGAGGCGATGGCCAGCGAGAAACCGGTGGTCGCCTCGCGGGTCGGATCGATTACCGAAAGCGTCCATGACGGCCGGACCGGCTATTTGGCGGCTCCGGGCGATTCGCAAGGGATGGCCGCCCGCGTCTTGGAATTGCTCCAGGACCGCCGGCGGGCATCGAGCATGGGCCGCGCCGCGCGAGAGGCGGTCATCGCACGCTGGTCGGTGGACCGAATGGTGCGGGGTTACGAAGACCTGATCGCCGAAATCTACTCGGCTAAGTGCGAAACGGCGGGAACGTCGAATGTCGAAGGCCGAATGACGAAGGAACGTCGAATGTCGAAGACCGAATGACGAAGGAACGTCGAATAGGGAATCCTTCGTCATTCGACCTTCGACATTCGACATTTCCCTCCCCCCCCATCCCGAAGGGGCCTTGGCGAGGACCGGCGGACAGGTTACGATAGTACGCTGGCAGGTGGCGGTGCATGGACACGAATCTCGTAAGGAATTTTTTGGCCCTGTTGGCCCGTTTCCTGAGCGGGGCTTCTGTGCGCTGGATCGACTCCCAGCCGGACACCTGTCAACGGGTGTACTTCGCCAACCACACGAGCCACTTGGACCCGATCATAATCTGGTCGGCGCTTCCGCCTCGGGTACGGATGCTCGCCCGGCCGGTGGCCGCCAAGGACTACTGGACCAAGGGGCCGGTGCGCCGCTATCTGGCCAACCGGTTGTTCGGCGCGATACTGATCGACCGCAAGGAGATCAAGGTCCATCAAAGCCCGGTCGATTTGATTATCCGCGAGATCGGACATCACTATTCGTTGATTATCTTTCCCGAGGGAGGGAGACAGACAAGCGGGGAGATCGGCGAGTTTAAAAGCGGCCTGTACTATCTGTGTAAGAAGCGGCCCGACCTGGAGCTGATCCCGGTCCACATCGACAACATGAACCGCATCTTGCCGCGTGGCGAGGTGCTGCCGGTGCCGATGCTGAGTTGCGTCACATTCGGCCCGCCCTTATGGCTCGAGGTCGGCGAGCCGAAGACCCGCTTCCTCGCCCGGGCTCGCGAGGCCGTGCGGAACTTGAAAGAAATTCGGGACGAGGAATGACTGATTGTGTAGCGGTCGGGCTTACCCGCCGCACGCCGTAATATTATCGCTCTAAAAGGTGATTCAAGTGAACATTTTCGACCCGCGGACCATGAGCCTGATCGGCGCGGTGCTGGTGTTGCTCGGCGCGGCCGAAGTGATCGTATGGGCGTTGCGGCGTCGGCCGGCAGGCGGCATCGACCCGGCGATACTGGAAACCTTCCGGCTCCGGGTCCACTTCTGGTGGATTCTGCTGGCCGCCTTGGCCGCGGCGTTCCTGCTGGGCCACGTGGTCACCGTGGTGCTGTTCGGGTTGATTTCGTTCTGGGCCTTGCGGGAGTTCATCACTCTGACGCCCACCCGGCCCGGCGACCATCGCGCGCTGTTTTGGGTCTTCTTTCTGTTCACGCCATTGCAGTTCGTGCTGGTGGGGACGGGCTACTACGAGATGTACAGTATCGTGATCCCGGTTTATGCCTTCCTCTTTATTCCCGCGCGGATCGCCCTGGCCGGCGATTACAAGCGTTTTTTGGAGCGGACGGCGAAGATCCAGGTGGGATTGCTGATCTGCGTTTACTGCCTCAGCTATGCCCCGGCGCTGTTGACGCTCAAACTCCCCCCCTTGGCCAACGGCGAACCGGACACCGGCGGCGGCGTCCAATTGCTGCTCTTCTTCGTGCTGATCGCGCAACTGAGCGACGCCTTGCAGTACGCCTGGTCGCAACTGCCCAACAAGCATGTAATCGTCCCCGCGATCAACACCACGCGGACCTGGGAAGGGCTGCTCGGCGGCACGGTCAGCGTCACTCTGATCGCCGCCGGACTATGGTGGGCCACCCCTTTCCACGGATCGAACTGGTGGATGGCGGCGGCGATGGCGGCCGTAATCTCGCTGATGGGCTTTGCCGGCGGAATCACCATGTCGGCCATCAAACGCGACCGCGGCGTGAGGGACTTCGGCACCTTGGTCGAGGGTCACGGCGGCGTGTTGGATCGCGTTGACTCGCTCTGTTTCGCCGCCCCGGTCTTTTTCCACTGCACCCGCTGGTGGCTTCTATGGCAACTCGCAAAGAATTGAATACCAATTTAACCACTGTGTGGTTAAATTGGTATTCAATTCTTTGCGAGTTGCTTTACTCTTCGTTCGCGGCAATCTGCCAGTCGATCTCTTCACAATGCAGTTGTTCGTATGCCCAGGCATGGACGATATCTTCCGCCAGCAGTGTCGGGTAACTCTTCAGAATATCGGCCTCGCTCATTCCCAAACGCTTCGATTGTACAAGTACCCAAACCGGGATTCGAGTGCGAATGATGCAAGGATCGCCTCCGCAGACGCGGGGATCGCTTTCGATGCCCGGCGCGACGTTGTGTTGCTGATCGGCCATTGGACCGCTGCTTTAACGTTTTCCTGCCGGATCAATTTCCGCCGGCTTTCACTTGGGCAAGAACTTCATCGACGCTCAACTTGCCGAACCGTTCTTCTCGCCATTGCTTGTAGTCAAATGGCTGGCGGCTGATCATGGCCATGAATTGCAGGGTCTGAACCGGCCCCAATTGGCTCTCCAACAACGTTAGCCCTTTTTCCCATAAAACTTCATTCGTCAGAGGTTCAGGCATGGCCACACTCCTCCCTATCCCAGCATCGCCCGAAACTCGTCGAATAGATAGTCGCTGTCGTGCGGGCCGGCGCTGGCCTCGGGATGATATTGCACGCTGAAGGCGGGATATTCGCGGTGACGGACGCCCTCGATTGTCTCGTCGTTCAGGTTCAGGTGGGTCGTCTCCAACTCGTTGGGCAACGAATCGGCCGCCACCGCGAAACCGTGGTTTTGAGTGGTGATCTCCACCCGGCCGGTCCGATGGTTCAACACCGGCTGGTTGGCCCCGCGGTGGCCAAACTTCAGCTTGTAGGTCTTCGCCCCGCAGGCCAGCGAGAGGAGTTGGTGCCCCAGGCAGATACCGAAGATCGGTTTGCGCCCCAACAGGTCGCGGATGGTCCGTTGAGCGTAATCGAGCGGCTCGGGATCGCCGGGACCGTTCGAGAGGAACACGCCGTCGGGTTTGTAAGACTCGACCTCGGCGGCCGTGGCCGTACCCGGCAGGATCGTCACCCGGCAGCCGATGCTGAACAAGTGTCGGGCGATGTTCCACTTCATGCCGTAGTCCAACGCCACGACATGCGGCTGGGAAAGTAGGGTGGGACAAGCGCAGCGCGGTCCCACCATGTTTGTTCGCGGTTTTGGTTGGACCGCGCTGCGCTTGTCCCACCCTAACCATTCCGTACGCGCCTCGACCGACTGCAACTTGGCCCAAGGGCTAAGCGGGTCGGTCCACTCGATCGGCTTCTCGGGCACCACCTCGCGGACCAGATCGCGGCCGATCAGCCCCGGGCCGGCCTTCGCGCGGGCCACCAGCCGGGCGTCGTCGAGATCATTCGAGGAGAGGACGCCTTTCATCACCCCCTCGATCCGCAGACGGCGGACCAGCCGACGAGTGTCGATCCCTTCGATGCCGACGATGCCCCAGTGTTTCAGATACCCGTCCAGATCGCCGTCGGCGCGGAAGTTGCTCACCCGGCGGCTTACCTCGCGGACGATGAATCCGGCCAGATGCAGCCGGTGGCTTTCGACGTCCTCGGCGTTCACCCCGTAGTTGCCGATCTGCGGATAAGTCATCGCCACGATCTGGCCGCGATAGCTCGGATCGGTCAGAATTTCCTGGTATCCGGTCATGGAGGTGTTGAAACAGACCTCTCCGTCAACTTCACCGTCGGCGCCGAATGCCGTCCCGGTGAATATGGTTCCGTCTTCCAGGGCGAGTTTAGCGGTTCGTGGCATGTTGTTTTTGGTCCCTTGGCGTGGGGGCCTAAAGTCCGGCCGCCTGCCCGCCCGATAGACTACTTTAACGGCTGCGGGTCTCCGGCTCGGCAATCATCCCAGATTGCGAAATCCGGGCAGCCTCAAGTGAGGGTTCTTGTACCGGCGAGCAAGTCCCCTCATTTTTTTATGCACTGGCGGCAAACGTCATCGGTCTCCCATTCTACCGCAATAGCCGCCGGCCGACCAGTAACGACGCAATTATCGTTAACGAGCATCGGAATGACAATATATCTTAAACGCCCCGCGACTGCGTAAACGCCCCGCGACTGCGTAAACGCCCCGCGACTGCGCTCGCGGGGGGAAGCACGAAACGCCGCCACCCACCCCCGCGAGCGCAGTCGCGGGGCGTTTTCTTGTGTTGCATTGTATCTCTGAAAATCAATAAACATCTCATCGCCGATCGGGCGGCAGACCGGCCGGCTTGGAGCGGACGACCACGGGACCGGCCTCTCGACGGACTAATGCCATCAGGCTGACCCCGGCCCGATATGGCCGTAGGTTATGCTTCAGCATAACATCCGGTTTCTCTGCTTCCGATTTGTCGGAAGGTGTTATGCTGAAGCATAACCTACCGGAATCCCGCATCCGCAGAGACGCAAGCAGCCGCCCCGCCTCGCCGGCGAAGATGGAGGTCAGCAGCGAGTTGATCGGCCGGCTGGGTAGCCGGAAATCCGTGCCCGCGCGACCCGAGGCCCGGCCGCGACGCCGATTCCACGCCCGCGCCAGCCGAACGGCCGGCAACAGCCGCGAGTTAAAATAGGAAGCCAGCAGCGTCGTTGCCGGCAGTCCTTCCCATACGCCCGCCAGCCGGTCGAGGTCATATCGCCGATAGTGGCCGAACGACTCGTCGTGCTTGCTCCAGAGCGACTGGTCGGCCGGGACGGTGACCAGGAAACAGCAGCCCGGACTGGCGGCGGCAAAAAGCTCCGAAAACATCGCGTAGTCGTCGGCGACGTGTTCCAGCACGTCGGTCAGCAGCACCAGTCGGGCCTCTTGAGCCAAGTCGCCCAGGTCTTGCGGCGCGCGGCCGGCGATGAACCGGACTTGCGGAAACCTTCGCTGGGCCAGCTCGACCGCCTCGGCCGACGTGTCGATGCCCACGCACCGGTAGCGGTCGGCCAGCGCGGCGATGTTTCCTCCGGTTCCGCAACCGACGTCGACGATTGTCGCCTGCCGGTCGGGCGGCACGACTTCCTCGACCAGCCGGCAGAGTATCCGCCGTCTTCCGACGAACCACCAGTGGCGGTCCTCGACTTCGGCGTGTAGTTGGAATTGCTCGTGCCGCATGGGTCGGGGCAAGGTGAAGTCCGGCAAGTGGTTTTTTCGTACTAAAAGATAGCTTTCTTGCCGTTCCTTTCGGGAGTCGGGGAATTGTTCCATTTAGCCCGCCGTGAATACCATTTAGCCCGCCGTGAATACCCTTTAGCCACCCGTGAATCCACTTTAGCCAGCCGTGCAACCCAGTAAGCCCCCCGTGAATACAAG
>JAUWNG010000125.1 GCA_030612765.1 Planctomycetota bacterium | reverse complement strand
TGAAATGTTGTTTTGGCGACCATCTGAAAAACCGTGCAATTCCAAACCAACAAACTGAAACGCGGCTACGAAGTAAAATCCTCAACAAATTCACTCGCCTCGGACTCCCCGAGTTCGAGTGGAATTAGTCAACAAGGCCATTGTTTGGTGGGACTGCGCTGCGCTTGTCCCACCCTACAGGCGCGCGGGCTCTCGTCTTGTCGATTCGTGGAAATCGGATAGAATAGCGCGATTCGCCCCAACAATAACGGAGCCGCTCGGAGCGGAAACTCTTTCATGCGATTCTACACGTTCGTTCTGAAAAACGTCGTCCGCCGCCGCGTCCGATCGACGCTTACGATTATCGGCATGGCCTTGGCGGTCGGCGCGGTGGTGGCGCTGGTGGGCGTGTCGAGAAGCACCGAGCAGTCCTTCATGGACATCTATGAACAACAGAACGTGGCCGTCATCGTGCAGCAGCGCGGCGCCGTGCAGCGTTTGACCAGCGTTCTCAGCGCCGAGTTGGGCAAGGAGATCGAAAAGATCCCCGGCGTGAAACACGTCAACGCCGGACTGGTCGATTTCACGTCGCTCGATGAGTTGGGGGCCGACGCCGTGGTGGTGCAGGGCTGGGAGGTCGATTCGCTCCTGATGCGGAAATTGAAAATCATGCCCGACGGACGAAACCTCAAGCCGGACGATAAAAATTGCGTCCTCCTGGGCGAGCAATTGGCAATCGCCCTGGATAAAAAAGCCGGCGACAAGATGTCGCTCTATGAAACCGGCGATTACACCGTGGTCGGCATTTTCCAAAGCTCCGTCAGCTACGAAACCCGCAGCATGGTGATGCAATTGGCCGACTTGCAGCGGTTCATGGGACGCCCCGGGCAAGTGACCGGATTCGCCGTCCTGGTCGATCATCCCGAAGACGAAGCGGAGATTAAGCGGATTTGCGGCGAAATCGCCGCCCTGGGACCAAGAATCGACGCCAAGCCCGCCGCCGAGTCGGTCAGCGAGACCACCGAAATCCGCTTCATCAACGCGATGGCTTGGATCGTCTCCGCGATTGCGATCATCATCAGCGTCGTACTGATGCTGAATACCATGATAATGTCGGTTTCCGAGCGTACCCGCGAGATCGGCATCCTGCGGGCGATCGGCTGGCGGCGGAGTCGCATCGTGCGGATGATCCTGATCGAGTCGTTCTTGCTGAGTCTTTGCGGCGGTGTGATCGGCTCGATCGCGGCGGTCGGCCTGACTCGCCTGTTGGCGCGGCATCCCGCGGTCGCCGGCCTGATAGACACCCAAATCTCCGGCGGCGTGGTCGCCTTCGGGATCGTCAGCGCGTTGTGCGTGGGGGTTCTGGGCGCCGCGTACCCGGCCTACCGGGGCGCGCAACTTTTGCCGACGGAGGCCCTGCGACATGAATAGTCACGGCCGCGATCCCTTCCTGTTCCGCACCGAACACCTCTCGAAGCTGTACCCGGACGGCCAGGTCCACGCCCTGGAGAACGTCGATATCAGCGTCCGCCGCGGCGAGTACGTGGCGATCATGGGCCCCAGCGGAAGCGGGAAATCGACCCTCTTGAATCTGCTCGGCGCGTTGGACAAGCCCACCTCCGGCGAGGTCTACTTCGACGGCCGGCCGTACTCGAAGGTCCGCAGCCTCGAACGCATCCGTTCGCAACAGTTCGGATTCGTGTTCCAGTCGTTCCACCTGCTGCCGATTCTGACCGCGTTGGAGAACGTACAGGTGCCGATGTTCGAGGGGACGCTCGCCGCCGCGGCCAAGGTGAGCAAGGCAAAGGAATTGCTGGAATTGGTGGACATGTCCCATCGCGCCAATCATCTGCCCCAGAAGCTATCCGTCGGCGAGCGGCAGCGGGTGGCCATCGCCCGATCGCTGGCAAACGACCCGATCGTCATGTTGGCCGACGAGCCGACGGGCAACCTCGACTCGGTCTCGGCCGAGGGCGTTTTCGATCTCTTCGCCCATCTGCACGAAGACCGGGGCATGACCATCGTGTTGATTACCCACGACGAGGAGTTCAGCCAACTGGCCCAGCGCACCATTCACATGCAGGACGGCAGCGTCCAATCGGATGTTTTCGCCGAGCACCGCCGCATCCGCACCCCCCTGCCGCCGTTCGCGGTGTAAGGCTTTATGTTGCAATAGCCGGGCGTTAACAGCCCGTTGAACAAGTCGGTTTCCAAGAGTTCGGGTGCCACTGCTGGCTTGTCCAGCAGTGTTTTCCCGGGTGTTTCTCCCCGCACTGCTGGGCAAGCCAGCAGTGGCACCCTTTTTCAACGGGCTGTTAAGCCTACGCGGCGAAAATACGCAGCTTGCGGCAATTAGACAACCCGCCGCATGGTTGCTATCCCCCATTCTGGGACTCGCCAAAACGCAAAAGCGCATTGACACCGCCAGGCCGTTTCGGGTACAAACCGCCTGCTTTTCTCCTATTAACCGTGCCATCCCCAATGGACGCCAAGGCGGACTCGCCACGGCGCTTCGGCGGGCTTGGTCTCCACTCAGTAGCCGCCTAGATGGCGGAGGACGGTGTTGCCGATGCCAACATATCAAAAATACCGATGCCAAGGGTCTTTTCCTCTGCGCCAACTCGTTGAAGAAAGCTGCCGACCGCTGGCCTCGCGGCTTGCGGCCCAAGCGATCACCACGATCATCGACGTTCCCGCCGATCAGATGATCGTCGCCAACCGCGAGTTGCTGCGTAGGGCGGTGCAAAACCTCATGCTGGGCGCGATCGCCGCCATGCCCGACGGCGGCTCGCTGGTGGCCACCTCCGCCTCCGGTCCCAACGCCGTTGAATTGGAAATCGCCGACACCGGCGAGTCGCTCTCCGACGAAAGGCTGCACCACGCCTTCAATCCGTCCGTCGCCGACAATCGCGGCACGACCGGCTGGGCCTTGGCAATCGTCAAACAAATTGCCGAGACACACGGGGGGAACGCAACCGTGGTCAATTGTCCCGAAGGGGGCGTCGCCTTCACTCTGCGGATTCCCCAACCCGTAGACTTGGAGGCCGCCGCGTAATGGATTTCGTCGATCGGGCACATTCCCAACTCCAAAACCTGTTTCGCTCGATGACGCCCGCCGCGCGCTGGACGGCCGGGCTGCTGGCCGCGGTCGTCGTCGTCGGCCTGGGATACCTCGGCACGCACCGAAGCGCCAAACCGGACGCCGATCTGATGCGCGGCGTACCGGTCATAGCCGCTCAACTGCCGGCGATGGAAGCGGCGCTGGCCAAGGCAAATCTGACCAACTACGAAATCCGCGGCACTTCGATCTTCGTCCCGCGCGGCCGGGAGGCCGTGTACATGGCCGCGCTGGCCGACGCAAACGCACTACCCCGTAATTTCGGCGACGTCTTGACCAACGCCGTCAACGCCGGCGGTCCGTTTCTCAGCAGCCGGGACCGCAAGCAACGCATCAAAACCGCCACGCAAGCCGAGCTGTCATTGATGATTCGTTCGATGACCGGCATTGAAAACGCTTACGTCCTCTACGACGTGGACACAAAGCCCGGCTTCGGCAAGGACAAGCTGATTACCGCCACCGCCAGCGTCAAGCCGGTCGGCACGACACAGCTTGCCGAGGCCCGGGTATCGTCGATCAGGCATCTCATAGCGGGCGCAATTGCCGGATTGAAGCCCGAGAACGTCACCGTCTCCGATCTGAACGGCCGCACCTGGCACGGGAAGTTGGACGAGACGGCTAACAGCCCGTTGAAAAAGGGTGCCACTGCTGGCTTGTCCAGCAGTGCGGGGAGAAACACTCGTGAAAACACTGCTGGACAAGCCAGCAGTGGCACCCGAACTCTCAAAAACCGACTTTTTCAACGGGCTGCTAAATCCGAGCAATACGCGGCCCAATCGCCGCCGACGGCCGACTTCGCGCGGGCGGCGTCGCACTGGCTCGTCCAACCGTGGAACGCGATCGGCTTGATCGGCCTGGCCTTGGTCGGTCTGCTGGTGCTGCGGTCGATCGCCCGCGGCACGTCGGCCGGAGCAAAACAAACAACGGCGTCTATCAGCCTGTTGAAAAAGGGTGCCACTGCTGGCTTGTCCAGCAGTGCAGGGGGAAAATCCGGGGAAAACACTGCTGGACAAGCCAGCAGTGGCACCCGAAATTCCCAAAACCGACTTTTTCAACGGGCTGCTATGCCCGCCGACGGCGTCGATGCCCCCGCGCGGTCGAGAGCGTCCGCCGTGCCGGCGCCGCATTGGACACGACGAACGGACCCCTCCGACCGGTCGCCCGGCGAGGAGCTTTCCGAGTTGGTCGACGAAGACCCCGAGGCGGCCGCCAACATCCTCCGCAACTGGATCGGACAAGCGAGCTGACACAGATGAACGTTGCCACAAAACGCATGCACGACGCGGGAATACGCAAGGCGGCCGTTCTGGTGGCCAGCCTCGATCAGCTTTCGGCCGATCTGCTGCTCGATCAATTGGACGACGAACAAGCGGACCTGGTCCGTCGGGCCGTGATGGAGTTGGACCGGATCGACGACGAAGAACGCCGCCGGGTGATCGACGAGTTTCGCCGCATCGGACCGATGGTTCCCAGTGCTTCTCCGTCGGGTATCGAACTGACCGACCTGCCGCCGAAGCAGACCGAATCGACCGCGCCGCCGGACGCCCCGACCAACGACGACTCGCGTCCGTTCGGCTTCCTGCACGAAGCCGAGGACGAAAAACTGGTGCATCTGCTCGCCGATGAGCGTCCACCGACCATTGCTTTGGTGCTTTCCCATTTGCCGCCCGAGCGGGCCGCCAACGTGCTGGACCGACTTCCGCCGTCGCTGCAAGTGGAAGTCGTCCGACGGCTGGTCGACCTGGAAAACTCCGACCCGGAAACGCTCCGCGAGATCGAGCAGGTTTTGGAGGCGAGGCTGAGCAGGTTGTTCGACCTCGAGCGCCGCCGAGCCGCCGGGCCGCAGTCGGTCGCACGCATACTCGCCTCCTGCGAAGGGTTTGTCCGCCGACGGATACTAGAGAACATTTCCGCCGAGGACCGGCCGTTGGCCGAGCGGTTCGGACGCCGCGAGCCGAACTTCGACGAGATTGCCCAATGCGACGACGACGTGCTGGCCGAGGTCTTTCGCACCGCCGAGCCGGAAGTGGTCCGGGCGGCGCTGCTGGGCACTCCGCCGGCGATGTTCGAGCGGTTCCTGCGCTGCATGGCGCCGAAGGAGGCAAAGCGAATCCGCCGCCGGTTGGCATGCCCCGGGCCGATCCGGCTGAGCGACGTCGATGAAGCGCGGCTCGAGATCGCCGGTCTGGCCGAACGTCTATCGTGCGACGAGTTGAATATTGCTGCCGCTTAACAACATACATGGCCACCATCATCCGATCCGCCGACGCACACGCTTGCCCGCGGATGGCGGCGTTCCATTTCGACGACGTCGCCGCCCAGGCCGACCGGCACTTGGCCCGGGTGCGGATCGACGCCGCGCATCTTGTCGCTCAGGCGGAGAGCGAGGTCGATTCGATCCGTCGGCGCGCGGCCGAGGAGGGTTGCCGGGCCGCCATGCGGGATGTCGAGCGGATGGTCGAAGAGCGGGTCGCCCCGTCGCTGGAGGCGCTCGACCGGACAGCCGTCGAACTAAAACACGCGAAACAAGCCTGGCTCGCGCATTGGGAAGAGGCCGCCGTGCGCCTGGCCGCGGCGATGGCCGCGCGGATCGTCCGCCGCGAGTTGCGCCAGCGGCCGGAAATCACCCTGACGCTCGTCCGCGAGGCCCTGGAGTTGGCCGCCGGCAGCCCCGACGTTCGTTTGCATCTGAACCCGCAAGATTACCAAACGCTCGGCGAAGAAGTGCGAAAACTGACAAAAACCATGTCGGCCCTCGGCCAGGCGGAAGTGACGGCCGACGAGTCGATCGGCCAAGGCGGCTGTCGAGTGGAGACCCGTTTCGGCACGATCGACCAGCGGATCGAGTCTCAATTGGATCGCATCGTGGAGGAGTTGCTTGGATAAGAAAGTTTATTGGTATTACTGGCCGGTAAACCGGCCAGCCCTCGCGTCGAATCCCTGACCCCCGACCCTTCATGCCCGACTTCATTGCCCAACTCGACCGGATCATGCCCACGGCCATCTCGGGCAGCGTTGCGCAAACGGCCGGCACGACCGTTTCGGCGGCCGGGTTTCCCGCGCCGGTCGGCGCGGTGGCCGAGGTGCAGCGCCACGGCGGATCGCCGCTGTTGGCCGAGGTGGTGGGTTTCCGCGACGATCTGACCGTTTTATACCCGCTGAGCGAGCCGAGCGGCGTGCGGCGCGGCAACCGCGTCCGACTGGTCCGCACCGCGCACCTGCTGCGCGTGGGGCCGGAGTTGTTGGGCCGGGTGATCGACGCCGAGGGCCGCACGATCGACGGCCTTCCGCAAATCACGTTGAACGACCGCACCGCATTGAACAATCCGCCGCCCGACCCTTGTACCCGGCCGCGGATCGACGAGCCGCTCTGCACCGGCGTCCGCTCGATCGACGGCGTGCTGACCTGCGGCAAGGGGCAACGGATGGGTATATTTTCCGGCTCCGGCGTGGGCAAGAGCGTCCTGCTGGGAATGATGGCCAGATACACCGACGCCGACGTGATTGTCATAGCCCTGATCGGCGAACGGGGCCGAGAGGTGAACGAGTTCATCGAGCGCGATCTGGGACCGGACGGCTTGGCGAAGAGCGTGGTCGTGGTGGCCACGAGCAACGAGCCGGCCATCGTCCGCGCCCAAGCGGCGTCCACGGCCACGAGCGTCGCCGAATACTTCCGCGATCAGGGCAAGGACGTGTTGCTGCTGATGGATTCGTTGACGCGGTTCGCCTTGGCGCAGCGCGAGATCGGTCTGGCGGCGGGCGAGCCGCCCGCGACGCGCGGGTTTCCCCCGTCGGTCTTCGCCCTGTTGCCCAAGCTGGTGGAACGCGCCGGACGGACGCGGCAAGGGAGCATCACCGCTTTCTACGCTGTGTTGGTCGAGGCCGACGATCCAAACGAGCCGATCAGCGACGCGGTGCGCGGACTGTTGGACGGACACACCTGGCTGTCGCGTGAACTGGCCGCCCGCGGCCACTATCCGGCCGTCGACGTGCTGGAGAGCGTCAGCCGGCTGATGCCCGAGGTGACCGACGACGATCATCGCCGTGCCGTCTACGCGCTCCGCGAGTTGCTGGCCGCATACCGCGACCACGCGGACCTGATTTCGATCGGGGCGTATCAGCGCGGCGGCAACCGCGCGGTCGACGCCGCGATCGACATGCGCGAGGAGATCGACCGCTACCTGCGTCAGCCGGTGGAGCAACCCGCCACGTCGGCCGACGCCCGAGATGGATTGATGGAAATATACCGACACTACCGTAAAACCGTATCCGTTTAGCAGCCGCACTGTCATCATTCATAATTCATAATTCATCATTTTGCAATCATGCCCGAGTTCCGATTCCGACTGGCGACGTTGCTGCGGCTCCGCCAATCCGTGCGCGACGAGTGCCGTCTGCGGTTGGCCGAGTCGCAACGCGCCGACGAAGACCTCCGCGACCGGCTGACGCGGCTCGACGCGGAGCGGAGGCAACTGCAAGGCCGGCGCCGCCGGTCCGCCGGGCCGGGCGAAGTGGACGTGGACCGAATCGTCGAGGTCGAGCAATACACCTCGGTGTTGCGGAGCGAGGAGGAGCGGTTGCAACGGCGGCGCGAAACGCTGGCGGTAGAAATTCAGCAGCGACGTCAATCGCTGTTGAAGGCCGACCAGGACGCCCGAAGCCTGGAAAAACTCCGCGAGCGTCATTTGCTCCGCCACCGCCGGGAACAGTGGCGGCGGGAATCCAAACAACTTGACGAGGTCGCCCTGCACGCGGCCGAAATACGGGCTTGAAAGGAGCTGTATTTTCGATGAACGATAACATATTGGCCAACATGTTGACGGAAGCCGAGCAGGCCCTATGCACCGTCCTGCCGCCGGCCGGCAGTGCATCGCCTTGCGCGGCGGAAACGTTTCCGCTGGACGAGTTCGACGACGGCGCGGCGCTGCCGACCGGCGCCGAGCGGCTCGATCTGCGGATTGAACTCGGCCGGACCCGGTTGCGAATGGACGAGGCGTGCAACCTACGGAGCGGGTCGGTGATTCCCTTGGACAATTTGGCCGGCGAACCGGTGGGCGTGTACGCCGGCCGGCGGCGGGTCGCCCGAGGCGAACTGCTGGTGTACGACGGCAAAATCGCCGTCCGTTTGGTGGAAGTAAAAGGATTGTAGGAGGCGGCTTGCGTCGCCGACGATAATGCGGACCAGTTTATTGATACAGACCGTTGGATTGGCTTTGCTCTGCACGTATCCGGCCGGGTTGTGTGCCCAAACCGCGCCGCCGAGCCGCCAGCGGCCCGCGCCTACCAGCCCGTTGAACAAGTCGGTTTTCGAGAGTTCGGGTGCCACTGCCGGCTTGTCCAGCAGTGTTTCCCCGGGGGTTTCTCCCCGCACTGCTGGACAAGCCAGCAGTGGCACCCTTTATCAACGGGTGCCTACTTCTCCGTTGCTGGCGCCGCGGCAGGCGGAGCCGGGCGCCGACGCCAAGCGGGGGCCGTCCGGTTTGCTGTCAACGGTCACCGTCGTCGGCAGTCTGGCATTGGTTCTGGGCGTTTTCTTTTTCGGAGTGTGGCTGTTCCGCAAGACGACGCCGGCCGGGTTCGGCGTCCTGCCTACCGAGGCGTTCGAGTCGCTCGGCCGCGCGCGATTGACCACCCGCCAGCAGGTGCATCTGTTGCGATGCGGCAACAAAGTGTTGCTGGTGGCGGTCGGAGCGGCGGGCGCGGAGACCTTGACCGAAATCACCGCACCCGAGGAGGTCGAGCGGTTGGTGGAATTGTGTCGTCGGCCGCGCTCCGGCGGCGCGGCGGCGGCCTTCCGGCAAGTGTTTCGCCGAGGGGAGGGCCACGATGAAAGCTGATAATCGACGCATTTTCGGGACGTTCGTTTGTCTGGCGGCGGTATTGATCTGTTTAAGCATCGGCGGATCCGTCCTTGCCCAGGACTCAGCCGGCGTGGCCGACAACCACTCGCCGTTCGAGCTTTCCAACGTGTTGGCCGGCGGGCCGAAGTCGTGGACCAGTCCCGAGGGGTTGAGTTCCACGCTGCAAGTGATGCTGATGCTGACCGTGCTCAGCCTTGCGCCGGCGGCGTTGCTGATGACCACCTGCTTCGTCCGCATCGTGGTGGTGCTCGGTTTGTTGCGGCAGGCGCTCGGTGCGCAAAACCTCCCGCCCACGCAAGTGATAACCACGTTGTCGCTGTTCCTGACGCTGCTGATAATGACGCCGGTGTGGAAGCAGGTCCACGAGGAGGCGGTCGTACCCTACACGCGGCACGAGATCAGTCTGGACGAGGCGTGGCGGGCGGGGGTGGCCCCGGTCCGACGATTCATGAGCATGCAGATCGAGCGGACCGGGAACACGGAAGACGTGTGGCTGTTTTTGAGTTACCTCCCAAACCACCCCACGCCCAGCAGCTACGACGACGTCCCTTTGCAGGCGCTGCTGCCGGCCTTCATGCTCAGCGAACTGAAGACCGCGTTTCTGATCGGCTTCCAGATATTCCTGCCGTTTATGATTCTCGACATGGTCGTGGCCAGCGTCACGGTGTCGATGGGCATGTTGATGGTGCCGCCGGCGTTGATTTCGCTGCCGCTGAAGCTCCTGTTGTTCGTGCTGGTGGACGGCTGGCATTTGGTCGTGGGAATGTTGATGCAGAGTTTTCAACCGTTTTTGTGAGTGGGTTCGGGGTTCGGGATTAGAAAAGGGGTGTAGCGGGGCGGCTTGCCGCCCGTGTTTCTTGGCATCGGGTCGTATTGTGTGATCCGCGGCAACGGGCCGCAAGCGGCCCCGCTAAACGGTCCAAACGAAGAATATCGCGTAACATACTACCAACCCCAAACCCCGACCCCCGAATCCCAATCCCCGATCCCCCTGTAATGGATACCCAACAAGCCATAGACCTCGGCCGGGAAGCGTTGTGGACGATGCTGATTGTCGGCTCGCCCGTGCTGCTGGCCGGAATGATCGTCGGACTGGTGGTCGGTCTGTTCCAGGCGTTGACCCAAATCCAGGAGCAAAGCGTGGCCTTTGTCCCAAAAATTATCGTTATGTTCCTGGTGTTGAGCGTTTCGCTCCCTTGGCTTATCTCGCGGATGTTGCACTACACGACCGAAGTGATCGGCGGTATACCGGGAAGATTTTAGATTTCGGAAAGCGAACTGAACTTGCTTGATTGCGTGAATAAACCAAGTTTAGCCCCGGCGTCCACGCCGGGTTAAAGAATCACTGATTCCCGGCGTGGACGCCGGGGCTAAACGATGCAACGACGCCTTGAATGAACGACCAGTGGCTGATCCTGTTTACATTGGTCTTCGCCCGGGTGGGCGGATTGGTGATGACCGCGCCGATATTCGGGGCCGGCGGCGCGGTTCCGGTTCGCGTGCGGGTGCTGCTGGCGGCCGCTTTGACGCTGTTGATTGTGCCGGTCCTTTGGCAGGGGCCGACCGCGCGGATCGACGGGGTGGTGCAATACTTCGTACTGCTCGGCGGCGAGGCCATCGTCGGCGCGTGCCTGGGCCTGGGTATTCTGGTTCTGGTCCACGGCATGACGATGGCCGGCGCGGTGATCTCACATGCCAGCGGACTTTCGATTGCCGAGACGTTCGATCCCGTGCTTGAGGAGAACGTGCCGCAGTTCTCCCGCTTGCTGTTCCTGTTGGCCGTCTGCGTATTCTTCCTGCTGGGCGGGCACCGCGTGGCCATGGCCGGCCTGCTCGACACGTTCCGCACGATCCCGCCCGGCAGCGGCGCATTGCCCGGCTCGCTGGCCGAAGGGTTTTTGACGTTGGCCGGCCAGAGCTTTTCGCTCGGCATCCGCGCCGCCGCCCCGGCGCTGACCGCGCTGCTGCTGGCCACCTTGATCCTGGGGTTGATCGGCCGGACGCTGCCGCAGATGAACGTTCTGGCCCTGGGCTTCGGACTGAATTCGCTGCTGGCGTTTGCCTCGCTGGCGGTTACGCTCGGTGTTGTCACCTGGGCGTTCGCCGACCAGATCGCCCCGGCGCTGGAAACAATACTCGATGCACTGAAAACGCCGTTGAGGACAGAATGGCTAACATAAATCATGAATGATGAATGATGAATTATGAATGACGGACACGCGCCGTCAGCCATCGTCACTCATCACTTTTCATTCATCATTCATAATTCATAATTCATCATTTTCTTCTCATGTCCGACTACGCCGGCGAAAAAATACTGGAACCGACGCCGCACCGCAGGCAGCAGGCCCGGCGCGAAGGCCAGGTGGCCAAGAGCCGCGACCTCGTATCGGCGGCCATGCTGTTGCTGGGACTGGCGGTGTTGATGGCGCTCGGCGGCTCGCTGGCGGGCTTTCTGGTCGATTACTGCCGCAACCAACTGGGCGGCCGGCCTTGGCTGACCGCCGACGCCGATTTCGCCGTCGCCGAGTGGAACTCCATCCTGTGGGGACTGGGGCGACATCTGTTGCCGGTGCTCGGGCTGATCTTTCTGGCGGGTGTGGCGGTGAACGTGCTGCAAACCGGTTTCCTCTTCCTCCCGCAAAGGCTGAACCTCGACCTCGGACGGGTTAATCCGCTCAGCGGTCTGGCCCGGCTCTTCTCCTCGTCGAACCTGGTCAACCTCGTCTTCGGCGTCGTGAAGTTGCTCGTCGTCGTATCGATGGCCTGCGCGGTGCTATACAACGAGCGAGAGGCCATCGCCGGCCTGACCGCGTTGGCCCCCTCGACGATGACGTTCCGAATGGTCCAAATCCTGCTTTGGACGGCGTTGAAACTGGGCGCGGCCCTGTTCGTGCTGGCGATACTCGACTACGCTTACCAGCGGTGGCGTCACGAGTGCGACCTGAGAATGACGCCGCAAGAGCTGCGCGAGGAGGCGAGGCACCTCGAAGGCGATCCGCAATTGACCGCGCGGCGGAAGCGAATGCAGCGCGACATCTCGCAGCGGCGCTGTTCGTCCGCGATTACCCCGCCGACGCAAGCCGATCGGCTTAAATCGTGGGATGCGTGAAAGGCGCCCCCGGTCGGGCTTTTTCGGAACGACCGGCAAACTACAATAGTTTTTGTTGCGGAAAGTCGGGTGGGGCAAGCGAAGCGCAGCCCCACCATGATTTTTCCGCTGTTGGCGGGGCTGCGCTTCGCTTGACCCACCCTACGCAGGCTTTTCAGCAACAG
>JAUWNG010000127.1 GCA_030612765.1 Planctomycetota bacterium | reverse complement strand
GAAATGTTGTTTTGGCGACCATCTGAAAAACCGTGCAATTCCAAACCAACAAACTGAAACGCGGCTACGAAGTAAAATCCTCAACAAATTCACTCGCCTCGGACTCCCCGAGTTCGAGTGGAATTAGTCAACAAGGCCGTTATCAGTTGTCAGTTAACAGTTATCAGTTATCAGTTATCAGTCGTCAGTTATCAGTTATCAGTTTACCGATCCAGAACTGACAACCGACAACCGACAACTGACAACTGACAACTGACGACTGACAACTGACAACTGACGACTGACGACTGACAACTGACGACTGACGACTGACGACTGACAACTGACGACTGATAACTGACAACTGATAACTGACAACTGACGACTTGACTATTTTCTCTTTACCTCGCGTTTTTTTCGTCGCACCTCTCGTTCCCGCTCTTTTCTCAATTTCGCGCGTTCCCTTGGGGAGAGCCGCTTGCCGGTGCTGATTTTCTGTTTGGAAAATTTTCCGCCGGGGTTCAACATTCCGCCCTTGGAAATGTCCTGCATCGCTCGCATTCGGTCGCGGACACCCATGTTCGACATGCGTTTCATCATGTCGGCCATGCCGTCGAACTGCTTGACCAGTTCGTTGACTTCGTGCGGTTCGACTCCGGCCCCGGCGGCGATGCGGCGGCGGCGGCTCTGATCGACCACCTTCGACGGGTTGCGTCGTTCGTCGGGGGTCATCGAGTCGATGATCCCCGCCAGACGGCGCATGTCCTTTTCGGCGTCAACCTCGCCCAGCATGTCGCTCATGTCCCCCATGCCGGGCAACATGCCCATGATCTTGTTCATCGGCCCGAGCTTCTTCGTCTGCCCGAGCATTTTCTTGAAATCGTCGAGGGTAAACTCGCCCTTGCGGAGCCGGGCTTCCTGCTCGGCCATCTCCTCCTGGTCGAAGCGCTCCTGCGCCTGTTCGACCAGCGTGAGCACGTCGCCCATGCCGAGGATGCGCCCGGTCATGCGGTCGGGATGGAACTCCTCCAGGTCGTCGAGATGCTCGCCGACGCCGACGAACTTGATCGGCACGCCGGTGACGGCCTTGACCGACAGCGCCGCGCCGCCGCGGGCGTCGCCGTCGAGCTTGGTCATGATCACGCCGTCCAGCTCCAGCGCTTCGTTGAACACCTTGGCGCTGTTGACCGCGTCCTGACCGGTCATCGCGTCGACGACCAGATACACCTGGTCGGGGCCGACGCGGCGGTCGATCAACGAAAGCTGTTCCATCAATTCGGCGTCGACGTGCAATCGCCCGGCGGTGTCGAGGATCACCACGTCGGCGTCGGAGGCCTTGGCATGTTTGACGGCGGCGTGGCATAGGGCCACGGGGTCTTTCGCGCCGAGGTCGGCGTAGACCGGAATGTCGAGCTGTTCGCCGAGCACCTGCAACTGCTTGATGGCGGCGGGGCGCTGGAGGTCGGCCGCCACGAGCATCGGCTTCTTGCCGCGTTGATGGATCATTCGCCCCAGCTTGCCGCAGGTGGTCGTCTTGCCGGAGCCTTGCAAGCCGCAGAGCATCAACACCGAGACGTCGCTGCGTAGATGGAGCGAATGGTCGACCGGTCCCATCAGGTCGACCAATTCCCGCCCGACGATGCCGATCAGTTGCTGGGTTGGATCGAGCGACTTGAGCACGGATTCGCCGACGGCCTGCTCGCTGACTCGTTCCATGAAGTCCTTGACGACCGGCAGGCTGACGTCGGCTTCGAGCAAAGCCCGCTGCACCAACCGCAGTCCGTCGCGCATGTTCGACTCGGAGAGCCTGCCGCGTCCCCGCAGGGTTTTTAGCGCCGAACTCAGGTTTTGTTGGAGCGACTCGAACATGGAAATGCGCGCTTAACGACCGAAACCCCACTCCCTTTGAGAAGGGGGCACCAAAATGACAATCCCTTATCTTAGCGAACAGTGTGGCATTTTAGCAATGCGGTCCCCGCGAAACATTCGTGTCTTATGTAGTTTCTGTTGCGGAAAAGCCTGTGTAGGGTGGGTCAAGCGCAGCGCCGCCCCACCAAAAGCGGAAAAAAATACTTGTGGGGCTACGCTTCGCTTGACCCACCCTACTTTCCGTGATGCATATCCACCCCCTTTTTTGGAGGGTGGACCTGGTCAGGAAATGTCCGTACTGCTGTTCTGTTGGGGGGTGCCGGATGGCCGTGGAACGAATAGTGTTTAGCCCGCATTTTCTCACCACACGGGGAAAATTGGGCACAGAGTGTTCGACACTAGCCCGAAGCGCAAGCGAGGGCAACCCGTTGCACGTCCCTCGCTTGCGCTTCGGGCTAGTGTTCGATTGGTGAAAAATGCGGGCTAATTCGCATGTCAAGCAAAATCCGTCAGGATACCGAAGTTGACACGTTCGGCGGAAGAACCTAGATTTTCGCGGAACATGATGCACCTTTGGGATTTACGGAGTTTCAACGATGTTGCGCAAGATCGGCCTCGGAGGGATTATTCTGGTCTTGGCTTGCTCGCCCTGTTTCGGCCAAGAGTGGGCAAAGAAGATGTTCAAGACGACGGAACACGGCTTCGGCGCCGTTGCCCATGGCTCAAAGGTCGAGTACAGGTTCGTTTTCGAGAACATCTACCTCGAAGACGTCCATATCGCCAACGCCTACACGAGTTGCAGTTGCGCGAGCGTGCGGATTGAAAACCCGTCGGTCAAGACATACGAACAGGGTGCGATCGTCGTTCACTTCAACACCGACTCCTTTCGCGGTCAACGCGGGGCGACGATCACCGTGACCATCGACCGGCCGTTCCCCGCCGAGGTGCAACTGCACGTGCGCGGTTACATCCGCGGCGACGTGTCGATCGAACCCGGCAGCGTGGAACTCGGCTCGATCGACCAGGGCAACGCGGTGGATTGGAACCTGTCGGTCACGCACGCCGGCAACGGCAATTGGCGAATCATCGACGTGAAGAGTTCCAACCCGCACATTTCGGCCGAAGTGGTGGAAACCGGCCGTTACTACGGAAACGTCTCTTACGACTTGAAAGTCCACGTCGACGCCAACGCGCCGGCCGGATACCTCAACGACCACATAATGCTGATCACCAACGACGGCCGCGGCGGGCAAATCCCCGTGTTGGTCGAAGGTCGAATCGTGCCCGGCATCTCGGTCAGTCCCACCGCGCTGTTCATGGGCGTGGTTCAGCCTGGCCGAAAAGTGACCAAACAACTTGTCGTCAAGGGAAAGAAGCCGTTCCGCATCCTGGAAATCTCTTGCGACAACGAGTCGTTCCGGTTCCACACTTCAGCCGACCAATCGCCGAAGCAGTTGCACCTGGTTCCGGTGACGTTTCAGGCCGGTGACGAGGCCGGCAAAGTGGCCGAGACGATCCGGATCAAGACCGATCAGGGCGAGACGACGCCCGAGCTGACGGCCTACGCGATAGTGGCGGCCGCCGAGTAGTCTGCGACCATCACGCCGGCTATGGTTCCTCGACAATCGTTCACGGCCGACCGTGCCAATTCTCACGGCGCAAGCGACGTTTTTTCTGCAGGCCGACGTTTTCGCCGCGAAAAAGGGGTTATCCCCCTCGCAAACTTGACGCCGAAGCCGCCGTGCCGTATGCTGGCAAGCTGGATATGATAGTTCCTGCGGGCAGACCCCAGACCATCACATACCTACGCGAGGAGACCCAACATGCGTATTACTCGCAGACAGTTCGTTCAAGGTGCGTCGGTCGCGGCTGCGTCGATCGGCGCGCCGCTGCTGGTTTCACGACGGGCGCTGGGCGCCAACGACGAGATTCGCGTGGGTGTGGTCGGGTTGGGCGTCCGCGGACTACTCGCCCATATCCCCCACATGGCCAAGCAGCCAGGCGTTTCCATTGCGGCCGTCTGCGACGCCGACCGCTCGCGCATGGCCACCGCCGCGAAACTGTGCAAAGAGAAGCACCATTGCAAGGTCCATCAAGACCTAGACGTGCGCACGCTGTTGGATCGCGATGACATCGACGTGGTCTGCATCGCCACGCAGCAATACTGGCACGCCTTGGGGACCATTTGGGCTTGTCAGGCCGGCAAGCACGTCTATGTCGAGAAACCTCTGGGGCACTACATCTGGGAAGGCCGGCAGATGGTCAACGCGGCGCGAAAGTACAACCGCGTCGTACAGTGCGGCATCCAGCAACGATCCAATAGCGGCACTCGCGAGATCATCGAGTGGATTCGCGCGGGGAACCTCGGCAAGATCAAACTGGTCACGGCATACGCCAACAAGCCGCGCGTTTCGGTGGGCAAGCGCGACGAGCCGTTGAATATCCCACCGGAGGTCGATTACGATCTCTGGTGCGGCCCGGCCAAGAAGCTGCCCATCTACCGCGATAAGCTCCATTATGATTGCAGTTTTGACTGGAACACAGGCGACGGCGAGTCGGTCAATCAAGGTGTCCACGAAATCGACATCGCCCGTTGGCTGCTGGATATCGACGAGTTGCCGCGGCGGGTGATGAGCATCGGCGGCCGATTCGTCTTCAACGACGCCGCCGATTGTCCCAATACACAAATAATCTATTACGACTATCCCTCCGTGCCGGTGCTCTACGAGGCCCGCAATCTCCGCGCCGCCAAGGGTTCCAAGGAGGCGCCGAGGTTCCGCGGCGTGAAGGAGAGGCACGCTGTGGCCGTCGACTGCGAAGGCGGTTATGCGATAATCAACAAGGGCGGCAAGGTCTTCGACAAGAACAACAAGTTGATCAAGCGGTTCGCCGGCAACAGCAACCCTTTCACCAACTTCATCGACGCAGTCCGCAGCCACCAACCCGAGAAACTCAACGCCGACGTGCTCGAGGGCCATCGCTCGACGTGCGTCTGCCACGCCGGCAACATCTCGTATCGGCTCGGTAGGAAG
Source organism: Planctomycetota bacterium (assembly GCA_030612765.1). Lineage (GTDB taxonomy): Bacteria > Planctomycetota > Planctomycetia > Pirellulales > Thermoguttaceae > JAHIKV01. The sequence continues at coordinate 7,240 of JAUWNG010000127.1, read as the reverse complement.
GCCGGAAAGGATGAGATTCGCAAGGTGACGCGGGAAATCCCCGCCTGGGACGAGATGTTTGACCGGCTGCTGGTCCATCTGAAAGCCCACGAGATCGACGTGGACTCACCGACGATCACGCTCGGCCCCTGGTTGGAGACGGTCCCCGGCGAGGAGCGGTTTAAGGACAATCCCGAGGCCAACCGGCTGGTCGAGGGCTTCTATCGCGAGAAGTTCGTGGTCCCCGAAGTGAAGGCATAAGGCTGGAGGCTGAATCATGAAGGCATTTTGTATTGCCGCGTTCCTTTTCTGCTCGGTGGGCGTTTTCTGCCATGCCGATACGTCAACAACCATGCCCCTTTCACCCAGTTACAAACGTTTCAAGGCGCCCGAGACGGGTCGCACGGTCGTACAACTTACCGATGGAAAGGGGTGGACCTATCCGCTCTATTTTTTCATCCCCACGATCACCAGCGACAACAAGTATCTGATCTACCACAAGGCCGAGGACGGGCAGGTGCAACTCCACCGTCTGGAGTTGGCCACCGGCAAGTCGCGGCAATTGACCCGCGCCGATTGTCCCGACACCCAATGGCGCCCCTGGTGCGTCGATTCCGGCCGGGGCGTGCTGGACCATCGCAGCGTGCTGAACGTCGCGCGGGGGTTAGTCGTCTACTTCAACGGCAATGAAGTCCGTTCGGTAGACGTGGAGACGCTCGACGACCGGCATCTGTTCGACATCCCCGCCGACCGGGATGCCTACGGTCAGAACTGCTGTACGCCGGACGGCCGGTGGCTGGTCTACATCCACGTTCCCCGCGGCTCGACGTGGGGCAAGCCCTGCAAGGGCGCCGCGGTGGTCGCCTACAACTTCGACACGAAGGAGCAGAAGGAACTCTGCCGGGTCGATAGCGCCGTGTTCCACGTTACCGCCTACGACAACGAGCATTTCATTGTCACCCATCCGGCCGAACATTCGGGCATGATGCTCGCCGACTTCACCAGCGGCCGCTGCACCCTGCTGCGCAACGGCGACCCGGGCGCGCGCGGCCACCTGATTCATTGCCAGGCGACCAAGCGAGGAATCGCCTACGAGGTGCCCGAGGAGAGCGTGGGCGGGCTGTACGACCCGTTTACACGCCGCCGCTTCGAGTTCAAGTTTCCGCCCCAGTTTCAATACATCCACACGGGCCGCGATCCCGAGGGGCTATTGTTCTTCTACGAAAACTCCACTGCCTGGGACAAGTTCGACACGCACGACATTTGGGCGCTGGTGCGTCTGGACCGTCGGCACGGGAACAAGTGGCTCCGCCTGACCGGCAACTGGCCCACCTTCGGCGGCGGGCAAAAGGCCCACTTCCACCCTCAGCTAACGCCCGACCGCAAGTGGATCCTCTTCAGCGGCGGCGATCCGGCCAGCCAAACCTGCCATATTTTCCTGCTCGACGTGTCCGATCTGAAGCCGAGCGAAGGGGTCACGGCCGATCTGCTCAGCCCGACCGGCGCGAACGACATTATGAAAGCTCCCGAGAAGTAGCAGTAGGACAGGTTGCCAACCTGTCCTACGCTAGCAATCCGTTGAAAAAGGGTGCCACTGCTGGCTTGCCCAGCAGTGCGGGGAGAAACACCCGGGAAAACACTGCTGGACAAGCCAGCAGTGGCACCCGAACTCTTGGGAACCGACTTTTTCAACAAGCTGCTCGTTCACCCCGCGATCCAAGTGCCCACTTGATAGGTGACAAAGGCCGCCGCGTAGGCCAGGGCGGTCATGTAGGAGAAGGTGAACGCCGGCCAGCGCCAACTGTTCGTCTCGCGGCGGATCACCGCCAGCGTGGCCGCGCATTGGGCGCAGAGGGCGAAGAAAACCATGATCGACAAGGCCACGGGCACATTGTAGACCGGCCGGTCCGTGCCGTCCCAGGTGGCCTGCCGGAGTTTCTCGGACGATCGACGATGGTCCGAATCCGGCTCATATTCCATGTTGTACATCACGCCCATCGTGGCCACTACCAGTTCGCGGGCCGGCAGCGAGGCGATCACCGCGCAGCCGATGCGCCAGTCCCACCCCAGGGGCCTGACGACCGGTTCGATCACCCGGCCCGCCCGGCCCAGATAACTGTTTCGCTGTTGCTCCTGGTGAGTGGCGTTCGGATCGTGGGGGAAGTAGAGTGCCGCCCAAACCAGGATCGAGACCAGCAGGATCAGCGTGCCCGCGCAACGAACGAACACCCAACCGCGTTCGGCCATGCGCATGAAGACCGTCCGCGGCGACGGCCACTTGTAACCGGGCAATTCCATCACGAACGGCGGGGTCTCGCCTCGCAGCAGCGTGCGCTTGAACACCGTGGCGAAAATCATCGCCGTGACGATCCCCAACAGATACAAACCGGCGAGGGTCAGCCCTTGCAGGTTCAGCAATCCGCCCAAGTAGCTATGAGCCGGAATGAAAGCGGCGATCAACATGGCGTAGATCGGCAGCCGGGCCGAACAGGTCAACAGCGGGGCCACCAGAATCGTCGTCAGCCGGTCTCGCTCGTTCTCGATCACCCGCGCGGCCATGATCCCCGGCACGGCGCAGGCGAACGACGAAAGCAGTGGGATGAACGACTTCCCGCTGAGTCCAACCCGCGCCATCATCCGGTCCATCAGGTACGCGGTTCGGGCCATGTATCCGCAATCCTCCAGCAAGGCGAGGAAGGCGAACAACACGAGGATTTGCGGCAGGAACATCAACACGGCCCCCACGCCGCCGATCACTCCTTTGACCATCAGGCTGCGCAGCGCTCCTTCGGCCATCTGCATTTCGACCCAGCCGCCGGTGGCTTCCTTGAGAGTGTCGATCCACTCCATCGCCGGCCGCGCCCAGACGAACACCGATTGAAACACGATCAACATCACCGCGGCGAAAATCAGGGTGCCGAAGAATCGATGCGTCAGCACGCGGTCGATGCGGTCGCTCGGCGTCGTCTTGTAGTGCCCCGGTTCGACGACCACCCCATCCAACACGCGGCGTGCCCAATCGTATCGGGCGGAGGTCTCGACCGCCGGGACCGGAGAACCGGCGTCCGCCAATCTCTCTCGCGCCGCCGCGAGGCGACTTGCCCAACGTCCGTCCGAGTCATCGAGCAACGTCCGCTGTAAGTAACCGTTGGTATCCAGCAACAACCGCCTTACCAAACATCGGGGCAACGGGCCTCCGGCCGCGCGGTTGGACTCCTCGGCCAGTTCCGACTCGAGCAAGGCGACTTCCGCCTCGAACTCGTCGGGCAACGGTGTTGAGTGAACGCGAGCGGCGTCCGGGGCCATTGCCGCCGTGTCCTCGCCGCAATCTTCCGGCCGGACGGTTGCCTCGCAACGAAGGCACCTGTCGGGAAGAATGTTAAGAGGAACACCACTGCTCAAACCCATTCGTTGCAACGGGTGGGCTTTGCCGGCCGATTCCACTATGTCGCCGGCCGCGCCGGCCGCCACGTCGGCCAACACCGCTTTGAGCCGCGGCAAACCTATCCGGCGGTTGGCTTGGATGGGTACGACCGGAACGCCCAGTTGCCGCCGTAGCCGGGCCGCGTCGATACGGATACCCCGCCGCTCGGCTATGTCGAGCATGTTCAGCGCCAGCACGACGGGCAACCCTAGTTCCAACACCTGGCTGACCAGGTAAAAATTGCGTTCGAGGTTGCAGGCGTCGACGATGCATACTACCGCGTCCACGACGGCGGCTCCCCGCTGACGGCCGAGCAACAGATCGACCACCACCATCTCGTCGCGCGACCGGGGCGCAAGACTGTAGAGGCCCGGCAGGTCGATCACCTCGAAACGCAGACCGGCGAATGACGTCCGTCCGGTCTTTTTCTCGACCGTAACGCCCGGATAATTGCCCACGTGCTGATGCACGCCGACCAAACCGCTGAAGAGAGTCGATTTGCCCGTGTTTGGATTGCCAACCAGGGCCACGGTGAACGTGCGTGTTTTTGCGGCGGCAATCATAAATTAGACATAAATCCGCGACCGGTGGCCGCGGGCTTTTTTTACATCGGCTCGACCAACACCTCCAACAGCCCGTCGGTGCGGAGGCAAACCTTGTTTCCCGACAAACGAACAATACATGGATTGCCGGGGCGGAACATTTCTATCTTCGTCCCGCCGCGCAATCCAAATTCATCGAGCCGGTGAACGTGGTCCGAGGGGCCAAGGACGCGGGCGATCCGCGCGCAGCTCCCCTCGGAAAGGTTCCACAGCGGAATAACCTTGGCGGGAGGGGTGTGCTTCACTTATTGGGACCGGGAATGACCAAAGAACCGAAAAACCTCGCTTACTGCCACTAATTTAACTATACGAGGTTTTGGTGGCCGCCACAATACCCGGCTTTTTCGTTGCCGTTGCGGAAAATGCTCTCGTTCCCATGCTCTGCGTGGGAACGCTCACGTTGGACGCCCCGCGTCTCGGGGGGAGGGGGACTCAGGAGGCCGTTGAAAAAGTCGGATTTGGAAGTTTGGGTGCCACTGCTGGCTTGTCCAGCAGTGTTTTCCCGGGTGTTTCTCCCCGCACTGCTGGGCAAGCCAGCAGTGGCACCCTTTTTCAACGAGCTGTTAGGACCGGCGAATCAATAACTGTCGCTTTCGACTGGGGGTGGCACGTCCCTGAGCGATTGTTGACCGGATATATTCCCATCGGCCTCCGATTCCTCCTCGCTCCTTTCGGTCGGCGGAGCGGTGATCCAAGAGACGAACGGCAGCGGAAGTTTCGGCAGGCCGACCCTATGGAACTGGGGACCGAAGTAAAACGCCAGGGCGTAGTATGCCACCAGGCAGCCGCCCAGTCCGCCCGCGATCACCTCGATCGACACTTGCAGCCCCGACTTCTGTTTTCTCGGTCGCAACTGGGCGGAGGCAGGCATGGCGGGAAACCCTTCGGACACGACCACCGCCTCGTTTTCCTCGGAAATCCGCCGCTCGGCGCCCCCGTTCTCCGGGGACGGCTCCCACTCCGTCGTGGAGGCCACGGGAATCAACTCGGGCGGGGCCAACGCCAAGGAATCGCTCAAGACATACTCCGCCTCGCACAAGGGGCAACGCACCAACGCGGTTGATTCCACGTTGGGTGGAATGGACACCTGTTTTTGGCAACCCGGGCAGGTGGAAATCATAGGGCAACTTCGGTTCGGCGGCGGGGGCTTCTTTGTGCCCACGCCATATTGGGCAATAAACCGTAGGACGGATTTCCCAATCCGTCCAGTTTTTTGGGCGGATTAGCAGCCCGTTGAAAAAGGGTGCCACTGCTGGCTTGTCCAGCAGTGCATGGGAAAAACACCCGGGAAAACACTGCTGGACAAGCCAGCAGTGGCACCCAAACTCCCAAATCCGACTTTTTCAACGGACTGTTAGGGATCCGTCCCACGGTTTCGATCAACATATTTTTGACGCGCACTCTTATAGTCCGTACAACGGTCCCATTTTCGTCCGCAGGTACTCGACCAGCGGCGCGGCCGACAACCCCCGGCCGGTGACCCGCTCGACCAGTTCCGACGCCGTGTAGCGTTGCCCGTGACGATGGATTTTCTCGCGCAGCCAGTCCAACAGGGGCCGGAAATCGCCCTCGGCGAACGATTCGGCGAGATTACCCAATTCCGCCTCCGCCTGGGCGAAGAACTGTGCCGCGTAAAGGTTGCCCAGCGAGTACGTGGGGAAATAACCGATCAGCCCGGCGCTCCAATGTACGTCTTGCAACACTCCTTCCCGGTCGTTGGGAGGAGTAATGCCTAAATACTGCTGATATTTTTCGTTCCACGCACCCGGCAGATCAGCCGCTTGCAGGTCGCCGTCGAGCAATGCCCGCTCCAACTCGAAACGGATCAGGATGTGCAAGTTGTAGGTGGCCTCGTCGGCCTCGACGCGGATCAGCGACGGCCGCACTTCGCTAATGGCGAAGAAGAAATCGTCCGGGGACACGTCGCCCAACGCGGCGGGGAATTTTTCTTGTGCCAGTGGATAATAGTGCGTCCAGAACGCCCTGCTGCGGCCGACGAGGTTCTCCCACAAACGAGATTGCGACTCGTGGATACCCAGCGAAACGAACTCACCCGAGGGTAGTCCGTACTGTTCGACCGGCAGCCCCTGCTCGTAGAGGCCGTGGCCCGCCTCGTGCAGGACGCCGAAAAACGCCGCGTTGAAGAAATCCTCGTAGAACCGCGTGGTGATGCGGCAGTCGTTCGGACCCAGCCCGCAACAAAACGGATGCGTCGTAACGTCCAGCCGCCCGCGACTGAAATCGAATCCGATCGCCGCGGCCGCCTCGCGGGCGAACCGGTCCTGCGCCTCCACGGGGAACTTGCGGTGCAGCACCGAACAGTCCGGCTGCCGGCCGCTCTGTTGGATGCTGGTTACCAACGGGACCAACTCTTCGCGCAGCTTTTCCAACACCGGGCCGACGTTGGCGGTAAGCTCCTCCGGCTCGAACTCGTCCAACAGTGCGTCGTAAGGGCATTGCGGATATCCGAGCGCCTCGGCCTGCTCGCGCTTTAGCTCGACCGTCCGCTCCAACAGCGGTTGGAAGGCGGGGAAATCGTCGTTCCGCCGGGCCTCTTGCCACGCCTGTTGGCCCAGGACCGCCGTCCGCGCCAACTCCTCGACCAACGTCTGCGGCAGTTTCACCTTCTTATCCCGCTGGCGTTTCAGCCGACGGACCACCACGGCGGCGTCGGGGACTGTCCCCTTTTTCGTCGAGCAGGACTCGCCGGCGTCAATCGACGTCGACGACGGAAAAGGGGACTGTCCCCCTCCGGCCTCCAAGCTCGCGGAGAGTTCCTCGATCTGCCCGCCGAACTTTTCATCGACCCATCGCTGATGGATCAGCCCGGCCAGCAGCGTCGATTGATCGGCCCTGTGTTCCGCGCCGGCGGAGGGCAACTGCGTCCGCTCGTCCCAGCCGAGCAACTCGTTGATCGAGGCCATTACCGCCGTGCGCCGGGCGTGTTGACATACTTCCTCGAAAAGTCTTGTGGTGTTCTCTGGCATGGCGCAAACCCCTGGGAGACCGAAAGAGACGCCGGGAAGCGACTATAGGTTGATTGTGGTCTATACGGCGGGAATCCGCAAGGGTGTCGCGGCCGGGTGGCACTGGCGGGGTGCAGGAACGGACTTCTTGTCGGTTTTGGACTGGCTGGGTTGGGATCGGAGATTTTGGGTTCGGGTGGTAGAATTTGTGACGATTTGGGCAATCTGGCATTTCAGGAAAGGAATCTACCATGGGAATGGACTTCCAA
>JAUWNG010000225.1 GCA_030612765.1 Planctomycetota bacterium | reverse complement strand
GAAATGTTGTTTTGGCGACCATCTGAAAAACCGTGCAATTCCAAACCAACAAACTGAAACGCGGCTACGAAGTAAAATCCTCAACAAATTCACTCGCCTCGGACTCCCCGAGTTCGAGTGGAATTAGTCAACAAGGCCGTTCTTGGGAAGCGTGGTCGATCGGCGGCAATCCCCTGGTGCAGGCCGCGCTCAACTTCGACCCGGAAGAGGGTCCGGCCAACGTGCCTATGGGCCGCAAGTCGTTCTGCCGCGCTACCGAACCGATCAAGTCCATGTATACCGACGCCTTTCGCCATCACATCCGCGAGAATGGCGTGCGGCTGTTGAAATTCGACAATTTAACGGTGGTCTGCAAGAACTCGCATCACGAGCACTTGCCCGGCATCTATTCAACCGAGCCGATCGAGAACGCCGTGATCGAGTTCCTCCACGAGTTGGACGCGGAATGTCCCGACGTGTTCCTGATGCTCTATTGGGGCTACAGTTCGCCGTGGTGGCTGCTGCACGGCGATACGTTGTTTGAATCCGGCATTGGTAGCGAGGCGGCCACTCCGAGCAGTCTCCCGGCCCCTTTCGCCCGCGACAGCGTTACCCACAGGCTCGACCAGGGGCAATGGCACGCCCTAAACGTCCGAAGCCTCCCCGCGCTGGGCAAGGACTCGCTGGGCATTTGGCTCTCCGATTGGCCGTGGAACAGCCAGATCGGAAAAGAGCGCTGGGAGGGCGGGTTCGTAATGGACATCTGCCGCGGCAGCCTTCTGGCCCAACCGTGGAGCGACACGCCCTGGCTATCACCGCCGGAACGCAAGCAGATGGCCACGTTCATCGCCTTGCTGAAGGCTCGCCCCGAGTGCTTCGGCAATCCCAGCTTTATTCTGGGCAATCCTTGGAAAGACGAGCCTTACGGCTATTGTTGCACGGACGGGAAACGCGCGTTCTTGGCTTTGCACAACGCCTGCTGGAAGGACAGCCTGTTGTCGCTGGAACTGAACTCTGTTTGGCGCTTGCCGGACAATCAGGCATGGGACCTCTACCGCTGGTATCCCGATCCGGCGAGATTGCAAGGCGAAGGCCCCACGTTCGGCCGGAAGGCTTGCATCGCTTTGCGTCCGTTTGATATCGTGCTGTTGGAAGTCGTGCCCCACGGCCAATCGCCATCCTTGAATCGCAATTTCGAGTTCGGGCCAATCCCGATCGCTTTCGCCGAGGCGAGTTGTCCGATCGAGATCAGCGTGGCCGAAAAGCTGGCTGGGCCGAGATCGCTGATGGTCAAGGGATTGGTTCCGGCGTCACGCGGCGGGGGCACGCTGGTGGTCTGCGCACAAATGACAAAAGGTTCTAATCCGGTGAGCTTCCGCGGCCCCGGCAAGTTCATTTCCAGCAAAGGAAAACTGGCCGGGCAAGCCGTCGTCTGTCAGCCGGTGATGGGGACAAAGACGTATCCATCGTCCTGGCAGGCTTGGCGGATCGCCGTCGAGCCATCTGCCGAGCCGCGCCTCTTGGAGGTAGAAATCAACACTTCACTCCCCCAGGAAGTAAATCTGGAGTGCAGCGGCTACTTTCTTCCCAACTTTATGGAGAGACAGTAATGAGTGACGCTTCATTGTTGCGACGGAACATCCAACAATCGGCGCATTCGCGCCGGCAATTCCTCGGCGGTGCTCTAACCGCGGCGGCCGCGCCGCTGCTGGGAACGCAGGTCAGTCTGGCCGCCGATGCCACAGCCGCGCCCCGGCGCAAGATCAAGCTCGGACTGGTCGGTTGCGGCGGACGCGGAAGCTGGATCGCCGGTTTCTTCAAAGAACACGGCGGTTACGAGCTACACGCCGTGGCCGACTACTTTCAGGACAGGGCCGATGCATGCGGCAACGCCCAAGGCGTCGACAAGGGCCGGCGTTTCTCCGGGCTGTCGGGCTACAAAAAAGTGATCGATAGCGGCGTGGAGGCCGTTGTCTTGAAGACGCCGCCCTGCTTCTTTCCCGAACACGCCCGCGCCGCCGCCGAGGCCGGCTTGCACGTCTACGTGGCCAAGCCCGTGGCGGTCGACGTGCCCGGTTGCCTAGCCATCGAAGCGGCGGGCAAAACGGCCACGCAAAAGCAACGGGTGTTCCTGGTCGATTACCAAGTGCCCACCGCCCCGGCCAATATCCATGTGGCCGAACGAATCCGCAAGGGTGAGATCGGCAAACCGGCCAAGGTGGTCACCAACAACATTGGCGGCTATCATGCCGATCCGCCCAGGACGGCCACGATCGAGCCCCAGTTGCGCGACGGCACGTGGGGCAACTACGTCGCGCTCGGCGGCGGCAGCATCTGCTACTTCGACATCCACGCGATCGACGCCACGCTGTGGGTCTTGGGCCAACGGCCCGTGGCCGCCATCGGCGAGTCGCGCATCTGCCGGCGCGATCCGCACGGCGACAACCCCGACGTTCACGCGATGATCTTCGATTATGCCGACGGGCCGCTGCACTCTCACGATGGCCTGGCGCTGCCCACCGGGGCGACGGGGGAAATTAGTACGACGATCTATGGCCAGATCGGTTACGCGGTTCTCGAATACTTCAGGAAAGCGCGTCTGCAAGTTCGCGGTCAAAAGCCCTTCGTCGCCCAAGTGGTGGACCTATATCCCAACGGGGCGAAGCGGAACATCGCCGCGTTCCACGAAAGCATTTGCGCCGGGCGGTTCGAGAACCCGACCGTGCGGCGGGCGGTGGACGGCTGCCTGACGTGC
>JAUWNG010000021.1 GCA_030612765.1 Planctomycetota bacterium | reverse complement strand
GAAATGTTGTTTTGGCGACCATCTGAAAAACCGTGCAATTCCAAACCAACAAACTGAAACGCGGCTACGAAGTAAAATCCTCAACAAATTCACTCGCCTCGGACTCCCCGAGTTCGAGTGGAATTAGTCAACAAGGCCGTTTTCAGTCGTCAGCCGTCAGTTCTCAGTTTTCAGTATTCAGTCAGTCAAAAACTGACAACTGACGACTGATAACTGATAACTGACGACTGAAAACTCTATTTGATTTTCAACTGTCCATACCGCCGCGACTTCCGTCGTCGGACAATCGCCTTGTTCGATGGTTTTTTCCGTTTTCGGGTACCGCCGCCCTTTGCCGACTTTCCGGTAGGGCTAACCGGATGCCGCCCGCCCTTGGTTCGACCCTCTCCGCCGCCGTGGGGATGATCGACGGGATTCATGGCGGTGCCGCGGACGTGGGGACGCCGGCCAAGCCACCGTTTGCGGCCGGCTTTACCCAAGACAATTCCCATGTGGTCGGAGTTGCCGACCACGCCGATTGTCGCCCGACAAGCGGAGGGTACGCGGCGAATCTCTCCGCTGGGGAGGTTGATCTGCGCCCAATCAGCATCCCGGGCGGCCAACGAGGCGCGGATACCGGCCGAGCGGCACAGCACTCCGCCGCGTCCGGGCAGCATCTCGACGTTGTGAACGTCCGTACCCAGCGGAATGGCCGACAGAGGCAGGCAGTTGCCGACCGAAATCGGGGCGTCCGGACCGCTAAGGACCTGGTCGCCCGCTTTCAGCCCTTCCGGCGCGAGGATGTATCGTTTTTCGCCGTCCACGTAGTGCAACAAGGCGATCCGCGAACTGCGGTTCGGATCGTACTGGATAGAGTTGACCACGGCGGGAATTCCGTCCTTGTCGCGGCGGAAGTCGATTTTCCGCAACTGCCGCTTATGACCGCCGCCGCGATGCCGGGCGGTGATCTTGCCCTGGTTGTTCCGGCCGCCCTTGCGCAGCTTCGTCTTCAGCAGAGCCTTCACCGGCTTAGCGCCGGGGGTCAACTCGACGAAGTCGCTCACGGTCGCGCCGCGGCGGCCAGGACTGGTCGGATTGTATTTGCGGATGCCCATGGGAAAGTTGTCAGTTGTCAGTATTCAGTTGTCAGTTGTCAGTTGTCAGTATTCAGTTGTTGGTTGACCAGCCAAAAACTGATAACTGATAACTGATAACTTTTTAGAAAAAACTAATTCTATGTTCCGGGTCCAAAGTAACAATGGCCTTTTTCCAAGCGTTGGTGGTTCCCTTGCGAAATCGTGCCCGGCGGGGCTTGCCCTTGCGGTTCTGGATGTTCACCCGCACCACCTTTACGTCAAACAGATCCTCCACGGCCCGGCGGACGTCGTCCTTGCCCGCCATCCGGCTCACCTCGAAGGCGTAGGCGTTGCAGCGGGTCGCCTTATGCATCCCCTTTTCGGTCACCAGCGGCCGAAGGATGATCTGGTGCGGCTCCAACTTCAGGGCGGTTTTGGTGGCGTCTCGGGCCATCGTCTATTTCCTCGTATTATCGCATTATGCCGCTTGCGGCTTCGCAGGGGGCGCGACCATCGGTCGCGGCTTTATGTCTCGCTTGCGGTTTCGCATTGGTCGCGACCGGCGGTCGCCGCTTTCTGGAATGCCTCCAACGCCGAGGTGGTCATCAACAACCGCTTCGGAGTCAACACGCTCAACGCGTTTAGCTCCGCCACCGGAGAAACCGACACGCCGGTCAGGTTGCGAAGGCTCTTGTACACGTTAATGTCATAATCGGGCACGGCCACCAGCAAGGTGATGTCGCCCAGCTTTAATGCTTTCAGGATGGAAACCGCTTCCTGCGTCCTTGGCTGCTCGAAGGAGAGCCGGTCGATCAGCGTGACTTCGTCGTCGGCGATGCGCGAGGCCAGGGCCATCCGCGTGGCCAGTCGGAGGGCCTTCTTCGGCAGCCGGTACGACCAGTCTCGCGGCTTCTTGGCGTGGATGTGTCCGCCGCCGCGGCGGATGCCGCTGCGACGCGAGCCGGCCCGCGCGTTCCCCGTCCCCTTCTGACGATACATCTTCTTAGTCGTACCCGACACTTCCGAGCGGGTCTTGGTCTTCGCCGAGCCTTGACGCAAATTGGTCTGGTACATCACCACGGCGTCGTGCAACAACTGCTTGCTGATGCGCGGGGCCAATCGCGCGGGATCGATCTCGTACTTGCCGATCTCGGCCCCAGTGCGATCGTATATCGGTAAGCTGACCATTGCGTGTACCTTGTCTCTTGTCTCTTGTCTCTTCAATGGCCGGTGAACCGGCCATCCCTCACCCCTCACCCCTCGCCCCTCGCTTACAACTTATTCGTCTGCTGAATCATCACATAGCCGCCGTTTGGCCCGGGCACCGCCCCGCGGACCACCAGCAGGTTGTTTTCCACGTCCACTTGGACGACTTTCAGGTTGCGGGCGGTGCGGCGCACGGCGCCGTAGTGGCCCGGCATCCGCCGGCCCTTGAATATGCGGTGAGGGTCGGTGCAGCAGCCGGTCGAACCGGCGTGTCGATGTACCTTTTTGACGCCGTGCGAGGCCCGCTGTCCGTGGAAGCCGTGCCGCTTCATCACGCCGGCGGTCCCGCGGCCTTTGCTGGTGCCGACCACGTCGACGGCCGCGATTTTGGAGAAGACGTCGACCTTCAATTCCTGGCCGACTTGGAGACCTTCGATCGGGCCTCGAAACTCCCGAACCCAACGCTTCGGCTCGCAATCGGCCTTGGGCACGGCCTCCACGCCGCCGGCGGCGCGGCGCTTCTGCCGCTTGCTTTCGAGTTTGGCGACGTGTCCGCGGACGGAGCGGCCGGCAAGGCGGCGAGGTTTGTCGAGGTAGCCCAACTGAACGGCTTCGTAGCCGTCGCGCTCCACGGACCGCAATTGAAGGACGTGGCAAGGGCCAGCCTGAATCACGGTTGCCGGGATCACCTGGCCTACTGAATCGAAAATCTGCGTCATCCCGACCTTGCGGCCGAGCAATCCTGCTACCATGGCTCGCTGCCTTTGCACTACGTCGCCGACGGGAACGGCCGGCCCACGGCCGACATTACCTGCCGAGCTTCCGTTTCATATTTTCTTGTCTCGTTAGTGGCTGCTGGTGGCCTTGATCTTGATATCCACGCCAGCCGGCAAACTCAACTTGTTCAGCGCCTCGATGGTCTTCGCCGTCGCCTGCATAATGTCGATCAGACGCTTGTGCGTACGAATCTCGAACTGCTGGCGGGCCTTCTTATCCACGTGCGGACTCGATTGGACCGTGTACCGCTCGATGCGCGTCGGCAGTGGGATCGGGCCGTGGACCACCGAACCGGTCCGCTTCGCCGTATCCACGATGTCGATCGCGCTTTGATCCAGGATCGCGTGATCGTACGCTTCCATCCGAATGCGGATAATCTCGCTGGTCTGACCGGCCACGAAAGTCCTCCGGGTAATTCAACCGCCGACTTATCAAGCAACACTCCACCCAAAGGGCGGAAAACTACAAATGCTATCATCATCGTCCAAAGGCGTCAATGGCCTATTGGAGAAAAATCTTGACAATTTACACACACCTGCATCCCACCCCTACACGGCCGGAAAAGTCCTTGTGGATTCGCCAGCTTGCCGTGCCGAGACCACCGCGACAGGGGGTGCGAATGCTCTTGTTGTTCTGGTTCAGCCGAAGCCTGCATCGTCCCGACGTAACCGTTCATTGCGCCAAGAAGCTCGGGATTGGAAACGCTTGCAGGCGTTCGGCTACTTTTTCGCGTCCAGCCGGGCAAGACCGGCGGCGCCGATGTAGCCGGCGTCGCCGCCGAGACTGGCGAAGTCGATCGCCGTCCGCTCGGCAAGCAGAGGGAACGCGCGACGGGCGACCTCCTCCTTGATCCAGGCCAGGAACTGCCGGCCCAAGGGGGTCTCGTTGCCGCCAAAGGTCATCGCCCCGCCCAACAGAACGCCGCTCGGGTCGATCGTGTGCATCAGATTGACGATGCCGATGCCGAGCCAGCGGGCCGTTTCGGCAATGATCTCCAGCGACAGGGCGTCATTTTGTTCGGCCTCGCGGGCCAACAGCTTGGGCGTCAACCTGCGGCCCTGTTCGAGCTTTTCCTGTAGCGAACTGGGGCGGCCGGCCTCGATAAATTCTCGCATCCGCTTGACCACCGCCGTCGCGCTGGCGTAGGCCTCGAGGTGTCCGCGCCGGCCGCAGCCGCAGAGCCGGGCGTCGTCCGAGCAGTCGATCACTATATGGCCGCACTCGGCGCCGTGGCTGTGCTCGCCGTCGATCGACGTGTCGCCGATGATGATTCCGCAGCCGATGCCGGTGCCGAGGGTGAACAGCACCAGGCTGTGGAAATCGCGCCCCGAGCCGATCCAGAACTCGCCGTAGGCGGCCGCGGCCGCGTCGTTGGCGAAAGTGACCGGCAGTCCGCAATGGGCGGCCACCCGGTCGCGGATCGGAAAATGGTCCCAGCCCCTGATATTCACCGGGCGGATCAGTTTTCCGGCGGGGAGGTCCATCGTTCCCGGTGAGCCGAGTCCGACTCGGGCGAGGTCGGCCGGTTTCAGCCCGGCCTTCTCGGTGGCCTCGATCACGGCCCGGCCCATCCGGCCGGCGGCGTCTTCCGGTCCTTTTTTCGACTCCGTGGGAATAGTCAGCCAGGAGAGCGGTCGGCCGAGATCATCGACCACGCCGACCTTGATGTTGGTCCCTCCCAGGTCGATGCCCGCGAAAAACGGCGGTTGGGCCTGATCGAGCAAGATGAAATGGTTGTTCTGAGACATCGTCAGTGAACGCAAGAAGATTCTGCTACTCTCGACCCTTTGGCTTGTGATCTTCGTCATTTGCGGGTGGCCGACCTAGGTGGAGCAGTTCCTTAAAGAACTCCGACTTCTGCCATATGTTTCGCGCCAACTCAGCAGCGGCAACGCCGGCAACGGGCTTGCCGCCCACTGTCCCCGTGATATCGCAGCATTGCCATATTCCCTGCCCTTGGCATGCAGGGGCTATCTTCAATTCCCAAGCAACCGAGGGAGCAGATAGGCGCCAGCCGCACGGCAGGTCCGTGAGGGCGAACTTGTCGACGCGTTCGCGATTTCCGTCGGCATGGACGATCTCCAGCACCGACATGGCAATCGTATTGGTGCCCCTCTCCCATATTCTGAACAGGATTGCCTCTTCATTGTTGTCTAATTGGAGCGCCCACCAGTCATAGGAGTACTGCATGTTGCCCGCGAACGTCATGCCCAGCCATTGTCGATCCACCCATTGAATCCCCGACACCTTCTTCTCGGCGCCGTTGATCGTAAGACGTCCTGTTGCCTCAAGCCTCGTTTGTGAGTAGTAGCCGCTGTCTCCCTTCGGCAGTTTGATATAGCCCGAACCGTTGACTGCGAGGAGCGGTTTGATCATCTTCAACTCCGTCTCCAGGGAGAAGTCGATGTGGGAATCACGCCATGCGACGTGGAAGTCATATTGGAACGGCTTATCCTCTCCTTTCCACTTGAAATAGTCCCCGTTTGCGGTTTGCACATCCGCATGTCCCACGGCAAAACTCCTCAGGCGTCTCATGTCGTGATGATAGTAGGTCTTCCCGTTATTGACGTCTACAAGCGTCGCTATCATGTGAGGGAACTTCCCGCCGAGGACCTGTTCGATGGGGTCGTATGTGATGAACGCCGAGAACAGGAAGTACCGCGCGCCATCCTCCGCCGTCAAGTGTGCGTAATGTGCAGACCATTCGATCAACGTCATGGGCCACTCTGTCGGCGAGTGCTTTCCCTCATCTTGTGGAAAAGAGAGTCTCCCGACCCGGTAGGGATAGGAGAACGGTCCATGACCGTTAGGGGCACGGCCTTCGGGCTGTTTGGTTTGCGCCGTCTGCGCGCAGATCGGATGGTTGGCCACGCCCGCCAGGATCATTCCGAACACGGCAACAGCCTGTAAAAAAACGACCGGAATACGCATGCCGTGGCCTCCCTTTGTTTGTCAACCCGGTAATGTCGCCCCGTCTGTAAACAGGTAACCGTTCACGGGCCAGCTGAAAAGGGAATTGGTCCATTTTTCGACGAGAAAACGAGTTTTGCGAGAAAAACGTCGGCCGAAAAATGGACTTGTCCCCTTCTGCGACCACTGTGAACGGTTACGTCAGTAGTCAGTATACCGGTCCCATGCATCGTCCGTCAATGGGAAGGACAGGGCTGGATGAAGGCGAGATTTCGTTCCAGTCTCGGTGTGGCCGTTGCAGTAAGCCATTGTCGGGCAATGAGTTTGGGCGAACGATGCGGGCACGGGAAAATTTCCTAAAGGGGGTGTTGACGCCGGACCGAAAAACGTTAGAATGACAAGTCTGCCCTGGACGTGCTGCTTTTGGTAGTGCGGCCCGGGAGCAGGCGGTTTGCTCTTTGACAATTTGGTTGTGACAACCTCAATTCTGATTTCTTCAGCCGGTTGAAGACTGGAAGAAGAGTTTGATTGACGCCGGCCTTTTCCGAGGCCGGCAACTAGGTGAAAGCCTTTCGTAAGTTTGCCAGCCGTGGCGGCGTTAAACCCGTTGCGGATAAGCAGATAAACAATTGAAGGGTTTGATCCTGGCTCAGAATGAACGTTGGCGGCGTGGATTAGGCATGCAAGTCGAGCGAGAAGCTTCCCTTCGGGGAGGTGGACAGCGGCGAAAGGGAGAGTAATGCGTGGATAACCTACCCTCGGGCTCGGGATAGCTACGGGAAACTGTAAGTAATACCGAATAACATCTCCGGATCAAAGGTGTGATTCCGCCCGGGGAGGGTTCCACGTCCTATTAGCTTGTTGGTGAGGTAACGGCTCACCAAGGCGAAGATGGGTATGGGGTGTGAGAGCATGGCCCCACTCACTGGGACTGAGACACTGCCCAGACACCTACGGGTGGCTGCAGTCGAGAATCTTCGGCAATGGGGGAAACCCTGACCGAGCGACGCCGCGTGCGGGATGAAGGCCTTCGGGTTGTAAACCGCTGTCAGTGGGGAGGAAATGCCGAGGGGCTATCCCTTCGGTTTGACCTATCCGCAGAGGAAGGACGGGCTAAGTTCGTGCCAGCAGCCGCGGTAAGACGAACCGTCCAAACGTTATTCGGAATCACTGGGCTTAAAGGGTGCGTAGGCGGCCCGATAAGTTGGGTGTGAAATCCCTCGGCTCAACCGAGGAACTGCGCCCAAAACTGTCGGGCTAGAGGAAGATATAGGTGAGCGGAACTTAGGGTGGAGCGGTGAAATGCGTTGAGATCCTAAGGAACACCAGTAGCGAAAGCGGCTCACTGGGTCTTTTCTGACGCTGAGTGCACGAAAGCTAGGGGAGCGAAGAGGATTAGATACCCTCGTAGTCCTAGCCGTAAACGATGAGCACTGGTTTGGAGGGTCCTCCATAGCCTTCCAGACGTAGCGAAAGTGTTAAGTGCTCCGCCTGGGGAGTATGGTCGCAAGGCTGAAACTCAAAGGAATTGCCGGGGGCTCACACAAGCGGTGGAGGATGTGGCTCAATTCGAGGCTACGCGAAGAACCTTATCCTAGTCTTGACATGCACGGATTAACCCGGTGAAAGCCGGGCCACGCCTTCGGGTGGAACGTGCACAGGTGCTGCATGGCTGTCGTCAGCTCGTGTCGTGAGATGTCGCGTTAAGGCGCTTAACGAGCGAAACCCTTGTCGCTAGTTGCCAGCGAGTAATGTCGGGGACTCTAGCGAGACTGCCGGTGTTAAACCGGAGGAAGGCGGGGATGACGTCAAGTCCTCATGGCCTTTATGACTAGGGCTGCACACGTCCTACAATGGCGCGCACAAAGGGACGCAAACTCGCGAGAGTAAGCAAATCCCAAAAAACGCGCCCCAGTTCGGATTGCAGGCTGCAACTCGCCTGCATGAAGCCGGAATCGCTAGTAATCGCGGGTCAGCATACCGCGGTGAATGTGTTCCTGAGCCTTGTACACACCGCCCGTCAAGCCACGAAAGTGGGGGGCATCCGAAGTCGCCGAGGCAACCCGCAAGGGAGCTAAGCGCCGAAGATGAACTCCGCGATTGGGACTAAGTCGTAACAAGGTAGCCGTAGGGGAACCTGCGGCTGGATCACCTCCTTTCTAAGGATTTTTAATCCGCCGAACAGACGGCGACGTCTGACTCGGAAAATTGTGGAGACGGTCCTTCAACCGAAGAACTCTCGACGACTCCGGTCGTCGGGTGAACTGATTGAGGTAGTCACGCCAAACCAAAGACAAACCACGGCCCGGTAGGGAGCTTTTCCCCGCCGGGCCGTTCTTTTTCTTGCCTCGTTTGCATCCACTTGATTTCGCCACCCTTCCTCTGGTATAGTATGGTAAGAGTGGGATTTTGTGCCGAGAGTTTGAATCGAGAGCAAACGCCATGACTCCAGAAACCATCCAAAAGCACGTGCTACATCACCCGTTTCAGCCGTTCCGAGTGTGCCTCTCCGATGGCTCGGCGTATGAGGTGCGGCAACCGGAAATGATATTGGTTCTACAGCGAGAGGTAATCATTGCTTTGCCCAGGACTGGCGAGCGGTTTCCCAGACATACGGTCTATTGCGACCTACTGCACATTACCCGCATCGAGCCTCTAAACGGCCGCGGTGGCAAACCACGGGCAAAGCCGCGCCGCTGATTGAGAAAAGGTGCTGCCATGACTCAATTGTTGGAACGCGCTTTTGCCGAAGCCGGTAAACTCTCGTCGGCCGAGCAAGACCTGTTGGCGTCCCGTGTGCTGGCGGAATTGACCGACGAAGACGAGTTTGATCGGGCTATAGCCGCATCGGCCGACAAGTTGGCCTCGCTGGCCAACGAAGCCCTTGCCGAACATCGGGCGGGCCAAACGCGGGAATTAGACCCCGACCGGCTATGAAATCCTACACGACGCGCCAGTACCGGCGGCTCTTCGCGTCGCTGCCTCGTCACGTCCAACGTCAAGCACGGCAGGCGTACCGGATATTTCGCCAGAACACGGCTCATCCCGGCCTGCATTTCAAGCGGGTGCATGACGTTCCGCCCATCTACTCCGCTCGCGTCGGCATTGGCTACCGCGCCGTCGGCGTTCTCGAAGGCGACACCATCGCTTGGTTTTGGATCGGCTCGCACGCCAACTACGACCGACTCTTGGAGAAATTGTAGTGGGCCAATTAAAAAGACTCCCACCCCCGTTTCCATCCCTACTGCGCCGTCGCCGTTGGCTCCAGGTTAAACGAGGCTGCCGCAAGTCCTTACGACAATAGTTAAAGAAGTTTTGATCTACCGCCGCGGGGCGGTCATCCGGTGGGGATCGAGGGCCTCGTCGAGTTGCTCATCCGACAACACGTTCTTCTCGCGGCAAAGCTGGCGGATCGTCTTGCCGGAGGCGAAAGCCTCCTTGGCCAGCGCCGCGGCTTGCTCGTAGCCGATCAAGGGAGTCAGTGCGGTCGCCATCGAAAGGCTTTTCTCGACCGCCGCTTCACATGCCTCGACGTTCGCCTCCAGACCGCTCAGGCAGAAGTCGGTGAAGGCGTTTGCGGCGTTGGCCAGCAATCGTACACTTTCCAACACGGCGTCGGCCATCACCGGCATCATCACGTTCAGTTGAAACTGTCCTCCGGCGGCGCCGCAGAAGGCCACCGTTTGATCGTTGCCCAGCACACGGGCGGCGGCCTGCATCGCGCTCTCGCAGAGGACCGGATTGACCTTGCCCGGCATAATCGAGCTGCCCGGCTGGCACTCGGGTAGCTTGATCTCGGAAAATCCGCATCGCGGGCCGGAGGCCAGCCAGCGGATGCTGTTGGCCACGGCGAACAACGAGACGGCAACCGTTCGCAACTGGCCGTGGCATTCGACCAGCCCGTCTCGCTGCGAGTTGGCCTCGAAGTGGTCGACCGCCTCGACAAACGGGATGCCGGTCTCGCGGGCCAGCAGTTCGCACACGCGTCGGCCGAATTCGGGGTGGGTGTTGATCCCGGTGCCGACCGCCGTTCCGCCGATGGGCAATTCGAGCAGCGCGTCGACGGCCGCGGCGGCCCGGCCCACGGAGCGGTCCATCTGCCGCGCCATCCCGCCGATCTCCTGCCCGAGCGTGATCGGCACCGCGTCGGCCAGATGGGTCCGCCCGATCTTCAAAACGTCTTGCCACTCGGCGGCCTTCCGGGAAAGCATCTTGGCGCAACGCTCCAGAGCGGGAATCAACCGCTCTCGGATCGCCACTGCGGCAGCCAGATGGATAGCCGTGGGAAAGACGTCGTTGCTGCTCTGGCCCAGGTTGACGTGGTCGTTCGGATGAATCGGACGGGATTTCTGATCTCTGATCTCTGATCTCTGATCTCTGATCTCTGATCTCTGATCTCTGATCTCTGATAGTTCCATTGCCCGATTGGCGATCACCTCGTTGGCGTTCATGTTGCTGGAGGTGCCCGATCCGGTCTGAAACACGTCGACGGGGAACTGGTCGTCGAGTTTACCGTCGGCCCCTTCGCGGCAGGCGGCCAACAGGGCGTCAATGTAGCACGGCCGCCCTCGGCCGTGTAAAGCGTTGGGCACAGCCGAGGGCGGCGGTGCTACAGGCGGGGGCGCGGCGTCTGAAAAACGTCCCAGGTCGCGGTTGACTCCGGCGGCGGCCCATTTCACCAGTCCCAGCGCGTGGATCAACTCCGGCGGCAGCGTTCGGCCGGAGATGGGGAAGTTTTCCACGGCGCGCTGCGTTTGCGGGCCGTAGTACGCACGGGCAGGCAGACGCACTTCGCCCATCGAATCGCGCTCGGTGCGGAAATTGGCCATGAAACGAACTTTCGTTGCTTCAGTCCACTAAGGCGGCTCGCAGCCAGTTAACGAACGGCTGGGCATCTTCGCGGCTGGCATCCAAATATCGAGCGGTTATTGCCGTTCCCAAAGGTTTCCCTGGCTTTTCTTGAAGAGCCAGCCAACAATGAATGCGGGCTTTGGGTAGATGTGCGTCGGAGAAGCGACACAACTCAGCGGGGATGTCACTCAAGAATTGATCGACTCGCGGAAGCAGCGTGTCCTCGCCTGGCACTAGAAACGCCATAAAGTCTTCCAACATTCCCGACAGGCGGTTGTCGGGCATCAACCAAACGCCAAAAAGTGGACCGTCTGGTATATGAATCAGTGTGCCTTGCGGATTAGGTTCCTTGGGGAAAAAAACGCCAGGAACTTTTTCAAGCAAGCGCTTCAACTGATCCCATCTTTGGGAGATGCCCTCATCGGCATCCAGAATAACGGCAAGCCGTTCAACATTGCTACCCTTCAATTCTACCGGAATAGAATCGAGCAGTTGATCGTCGTTGTCCTTGTCCCTTACCTCAAAGACGTCTGGAATTTCGTGGAAATTCCGTAGCGCGTAAACGACGTGTCTATCGTCTTTGCCCTCGACAAGCAAGATGCGTTTTCCGGCCACTACCGCACCTCAATCTCGTCTCGGGCGACGATAGCCAATTCCTCTTCGGAAAAAGTAACTGCCTTATTTTGATCGCCACGTTTTTCGAGTCGAATTAAGGTTCCCTCGACCTCCTTTTCCTCGGCAGCGACGCTCTGGAACGCCTCGACGCAGTCCCAGGAGTGTGTTGTGGCAAATACCTGCACGTTATGAAGGCGAGCCGCCTGGAAAACAAATCTCCATAAATTCGGCAAAACCGAGAAATGAATGCCGTTCTCGATTTCGTCGACCAGCAGTACGCCGGCGGGATGCACCGCCGGCAGATCCGGCAGCAGCGGCTTTTGGATTGAAGGAGCAGGTGGAGTCCGCCCGTTCTTCGCTGATTCAAGAGCGAGCGCGATTTGGAAGATGCGGAACATGCCGTCACCAACGCTCTTTAGCGAGACAGGCTCCGTTTCGCCTTTCATGCGAACCAGAAACATTCGTCTGTAGGAACGCGCAGGATGTTGAACCGCCGTGATTCTAGTCACCGGTGCAACAATACTCAAACATTCATTAACTCGCTCTTCTGTTTCTTCCTGAAGAGCAATTGCATCCCATTGTCGAGCAAGCATTTGAGTATCCACTCCACTTGCTGGAACAAAAGCGGGTATGGAGTATTCAGTGGCGGGGGAAGCTAATCGGTGCATCCCGAAACGTTTGACGTTGAACTTGTCGAGAGGAATTAATCGAGGCAGGTTGTTGCCAAAGGAGATAGTAATTGCCCGAAAAGCCCCTAATTCGTCTGCATGTTTTTCCTCGCCAACAGGTTCATAGTAAAAACTCCCGGGAGTATCCTTGGACGGAATTTGCCGAAAGAGACCGATTTCAACACGAATAGATGCAGGGTCTTCTGGACTTGTCTGCAATTTTACCGCCCCTGCGAGTCCGCTCTTTATCACCCGACCGAAGAACAAAGACGCAACGTGCAAATGCGGATTATTCGACTCATCGTCCGAACGACTCTCAAGCAACAACTCGTCCCGATCATATAACAAATCTGCGAGAACCGTTGGATTGCCGCCGGAAGCATAAAACCGAATCGCCTCCAGCAACATCGTCTTTCCGGCATTGTTGCGGCCGACCACGAGGTTTACTCCTCCCAGGTGGCCAATCCGCAAATGTGAGAAAGTGCGGAAGTTCTCGATTTCAAAACTGGGCAACAACGTGAAACCCCTTCGCTCAGCAGGGTACGGCAGACAAATGTGGGCCAACCGGAATAACTATTTGCATTCCGTAGTCCAATGTCAAATTATGACGCAATAACTGATACCCATGCAACCCCCCCGCGACCACGACTGCGGGGTGTTTTTGACAACAAAGTCACTTCTGATGCTCAATCCCCCGCCACTCTTCTGGGGATGGTGAACGAGTAGAGGCACATCACCGCACCCGAGGAGAGCAGGCTCCAGGGCGCCCAGGGGGGCGGAACGATCTGCTTCTGCGGGCCGGTCTTCATTTCCGTGTCGAACGGCGAGATCGGCGCGGGCGGATCGTCGTGCATTTTCAGGGTTACCCGTTCCACGCCCAGGCATTGCACGCCCAGGATCATCAGGAAGAATCCAATGGCCAGGAAAAAGGCTCGCCACATGCTTTCGGCCTCCCAAAAAGTCCATCTATCGTAGCAGGCATACAGAGTGCGCCTCCTACATTCAGGAAATCGACGTTCGATCCGGTTCGGCTTCAGCGTGCGGCCTCTTCGGCGGCGGCAACGGCGGTTCCACGCGCCTATCTTAGCGGTCGTGCGGAATGAACGCTTGCCCGCACGCGGATAACCCGCGGGGGACCGGCATGATCCGGCACGGCGCGCGGCATTGTGCGTCGCCGGCGTTCGTTACGGACCTGGCTTTCGTGCGGGCATTGCGGAATGCAGGAGATTTCCCGAAAACACGCGTATTGTGTCCGGCGTAAACGGCGGTGAATAAAACGGCCGCGACGGGCCGATCAAAGACATGGGGTATATTGCCTAAAATATTGTTGTCCGATAAAACGACCTCTCATATAATGAAGGATGGAGGGCGTTGGACATCGGAACACAGGCAGGGGTGGCTCAGACATCACGGGTGTTGGAGCAGCGTTGGTTGACGACAAAGCCTAGAATTCTCCTGGTTTGCGATTCCCGCGAGGACGCGGTACGGCTGTTGGCGCGCGCCGCCGAAAGCCGCGAGGCCGTGGTGGCGTCCAATCCGTTGCGGGCCTTGGCCCACCTGACCCGCGAACGGTTCGCCGGCGTCTACGTCTCCTCGGAGTATCTGCAAGAGGCCCTGCAACTCGGGACGCTGCTGCAGAACGAGCAGATTCTCGAGGGTATGCCCGACGGCGTCGTGTTGCTGGACAACGACAACACGATCATCTGGTGCAACCGGCAGCTTTGCGAGTGGTCCAACTGCGAGACTGTCGTCGGCGCCAATTTCTACACGGTTTTGGGCAGTCCCGAGATACTCGGCCCCGACTTCTGCCCCTTCCACACGGCGTTGGCCACCGGCCAGGCCACCGGCTCCACGCTCCGCAGCGACGAGAACCGCTACTTCCACGTCCATGCCGCTCCGGTCCGCGAGGCGGGCGGCGCGCCGCGGCACCTGATCGTCTCCATCCGCGACGTTACCGGCGAAGTCCACCAGCAGCAGAAGATGGCGGCGATCCATCAGGCGGGCATGGAATTGGCCGACCTGGCCCCCGCCGAACTCACCCACATGGCGGTCCAAGACCGCATCGAACTGTTGAAGTCGAACATCCTCCACTTCACCCGCGACCTGCTGCACTTCGACGTGGTGGAGATTCGACTGTTGGATCAGAAGACGGGGCGGCTCGAGTCGTTGCTGACCACCGGCATGGACGCCGAGGGGGCTACCCGTCCGCTCTATGCCCGACCGCAAAACAACGGCGTGACCGGTTTTGTGGCCGCCACCGGCAAGAGCTATCTCTGCGAAGACACGACCGAAGACCCGCTCTATCTGCCCGGCGCCGTGGGGGCGAAAAGCTCGTTGACCGTACCCTTGATGTTGCACGACGAGGTGATCGGAACCTTCAACGTGGAGAGTATCGAGCCGCGGGCGTTTACCGAGAGCGACCTGCAATTTCTGGAAATCTTCTGCCGCGACGTGGCCGCCGCGCTCAACACGCTCGAATTGCTGGTGACCGAGAAGGCCACCGCCGCCGCCGAGAGCGTCGAGGCGATTCACAGCGCCGTGGCACTGCCGGTCGATATCATCCTCAACGACGCGGTCAACGTGATGGAGCGCTACATCGGCCACGAGCCTGAGGTGGTCGAGCGGATACATCGCATATTGCGAAACGCCCGGGACATCAAACAGGTGATCCAGAAGGTGGGCCGAAAGATGGCCCCCACCCAGGCGTTGCCGACGACGATGCAGGTCGAGGAGCGGCCGGCGCTCCGCGGGCGGCGGATCCTGGTGGTCGATGCCGACGAGAACGTCCGCGTGGCGGCCCACAACCTGTTGGAGCGATACGGCTGCGTGGTGGAGACCGCCCACGACGGCGCGGAGGCCATGTACATGGTCCGCGCCCCGGCGGAAAGTGAGTACGACGTGTTGATCTCCGACGTCCGTTTGCCCGACATGACCGGCTACGAGTTTTTCTTGAAGCTCCAGGAATTGAGGGATTCTCCGCCGCTGGTGCTGATGACCGGTTTCGGCTGGGACCCCGGCCACTCGATCGTCAAGGCCCGGCAGGCCGGATTGCAAACGGTGCTCTACAAACCGTTCCGGCTCGATCAGTTGCTGCTGGCCGTCGAGCAGGTCGTCAATTCTTCGCGGCCGGTGGCGTAAGGGTAGTGGGTAGTGGGTAGTGGGTAGTGGATAGTGGGTAGTGGATAGTGGGTAGTGGGTAGAATCGCTGGGGTGGCGGTTGAACTGCCACCCCAACATTTGAGATCGTTACCGTTCGTGAAATACCAGCCGGGCGGACTTCGGGGCCAGCGGCTCGATCAGCACGGTGTTCTTGCCCGGCTTCACGTGGCGGGTGATGTCCAGCCGCAATGGCCGGCCGATCATCCCGCCGGCCTTCGCCCCGTTGACCGTCACGGCTGCCGCCTCGCCCGGCAGATCGTCCATCTCCAAAAAGACGCGGCAGCGGGTCGGATCGACGTCCGCCGGTATAGTCGCCCGGCCGCGGAACGGATCGGCCGCCTTCACGGGGCTAAGCGTCAGCGGTTTCCGATTCAGGTCCGGCGTCGGCGGCTCGGTCGGCGGGTTCGGCTCGCGGACCAGCGCGATCGGCTTGCGGATCGGTTTCGTATCCGGCTCGATCCTCTTCGGCCGGTCGATCTTTTCCGGCTGGAAAACCAACAGCACGGTCTCCAACGGCTCCAGAGTCAACGACACTTCGACCGTGTTATCGTCGATTCGTTGGAACGGTACGGCGGTGATCTCGTTCCGCATGGCGTCCCACAATTCCGGCTCGCCGTGAGCTTTTACGCGGAAGGTGAATCGCCGCGCCGCGCCTTGGTGGTTCTGGTTGCACACCAGAAAGATGTTTTGCCCGGATTTTTGGCGGTGGAGCACGTGTAGCCAGCCTCCGGTTTGCCCTTCGAGGACTTCGAGCGTTGGATGGACGTCGGCGTCGGCCGCCAACGACGCCGTGATTTCCTCGGTTTTCGGCTTCTCCGGCAGCAGATACGACCGGCCGCCGGCCGAGTTCGTCTTGCACACGGTCAAGCCGGGCTTGGCGTCGTCGCCCCAAATCGCGCGGCACAGTGCCTTGATGTCGGCGCTCGACTTGCCGATCGTTGCCGACTTGGACGGCAAGAAGCCGTAGCCGACGACTATGCCCCCCTTGTCGAGGAACTCCTTGGCCTTCTCCAGCGTGGGGTAGGGAATCACTTCCGTCGGCGGCACGATCAGCACACGGTATCGCTCACCGTAAAGCTTGGCCTCCTTGCCATCCAGCGCCACATCCCGCTCGAACACCTCGAACGGCAGCCAATCGCAATCGAACTGGGCGTCTTGCAGGGCGGTGGTCATGTCCTCGGGCGTAACCATCTTGCCGACTCGGCGGAGATTGCCGGAAAACAGAATCGCCACCGGGCAGACGTGTCGCCCGCCGGTCAGCATCAGGCTCAGCCGGCTGGTGTAATCGGCGTAAACGCGATACAGCGGCCAACGCGGCTCGTAACCACCGTTGTAGAAATACGGCGGGCAGTCCTTGTCGTACGGCGCGCGGGGATTGAATGCGTGCGGGATCATGAAGTTGATGCCGCGCACTTGCATCTGGTCGGTCAGCCATTTTATCTGCGGATAGGTGATCTGCTGCCCGTAGGCGCCGAACGCCTCGCACATGGCGATGTCGTCGGCCTTGCCGAACACGTGGGAGATCGAGCTGGCTAGTTTCGGCGTTTGGTAATTGTCGCGCGGCCGCTGTCCGGGCCACAACTGCTGGCACACGAGGTCGATCCCGCCCATGCTGCTGTATTTCTGCAAGCACATCATGTCGCCGGCGCAATAGTTACGGTGGACATACAAGTAACAGTGCTCCATGAAATGGCCGATCGACTTCACGCCGCGCTCGCGGCACCAGCGGGTAATGCCGCCGTACATCGTGCGGCCCCAGGCGTCGGCGAAGGCCTCGATGTATTGATACCGAGCGGCAACCTGTTCCTCGCCGGCCAGTTTAAACTTGTAGGCCACGTAAGCCTTTTTCCAATCCACCCCGCGCTCGGCCAGCACCGAGTCCAGTTCCGTACCCCAGTCGCCCAGCGTTTCCGGCTCGTCGTAGAAGAAGCCGACGATCGTTTTGCCGAAGTCGGCCTTGAAATGGTCGTAGTGGGGTTGATAGACGGTCTGGAGAAACCAGTCCACGCAGTCCCGGCTGGCGCCGTCCACGCTCAATTGGCCGTTTTGTTGCAGCGGAGGCGCTTGCACGTGGATGAACTTCATGATCCGCCACTTGCCGGCCGGCGCCTGCCAAGTGAGCTTGCCGTCGCGGATGAATGGCGCTAGATCAACCAAGCTGTTCCCTTCGATTTTCCCGTCGGCCGTCACGCGGCCGGCCAAGGCGGCGACGTAACGATCTCCGCCGTACCCTTCAGCTTCCCACGGGCGAGGGCCTTCTACTTCAACGGCCGACGCCGTCAGACGTTTGGCGGCGTAGCGCGGAGGCACCTTGCCGCCGACACCCTGGCTGGGCCACCACCGCTCGTCGAATATCCACATCTTGAGGTCGTGTTTTTTGGCCGCGTCGAGACAAATTGCCAGATCGCGGTACCAGCCCGGCCCAAGCCAGTCGTTGTGGGGACGCGATTCGGCGGTGAAGCAGCCGTTGCCTCCCTCGGCGACTTTGCCGACATACATCTCCAGCCGTTCTTTACTCTCGTCGCCGTGCAGCCAGAACAACGGGCCGGTCAGCCGCCGGGCCTCGATCGGCAGTTCCCGAAACTGTCGCTCCAACGCCGCGGAGTCTTCATGCCCCGCCATTGCCGCTGAAGTGATTGCACCAAGACACAAACCGCCTATCAGAACCGCAAAAACGCATTTCATGGCAGAGTACCTCGATATTGATTTCTAAAACAGCTTCTCAAACAACTGTGTTATAATGTTCCGGCATTGGCCGCGGCAACCATATTTTGCGACAAACCGACATGATTTTGCGACGGCGGCGAACGGGCGCCGCTACCGGTCGTTGCGGCGGCGGTATTCCAGGGGAGTGACCCCCTCGGCGCGGCGAAAAATTCGGCTCATGCCGTCGGCGCAGGTGAATCCGGCCGCCGAGGCCACTTGCTTCAACAACAGGTCGGTCCCGACGAGCAACCGCTTCGCCCGCTCCAGCCGGCAGCGGACGATCTCGGCGTGGATGCCGTGGCCGACGGCCGCGCGAAAACGCCGTTCCAAGGACCGTCGCGTGATCGGAAGTTGCCGCGCCAAACTCTCGACGGTCATCGGCCGATGGCTTTGCTGCCAGATCAGCCGCATCGCTTCGGCCACCATCCGATCCTTTACCGCAAGCACGTCCCGCGGTCCTTGCGAGATCAGTTCGGCAGGCTCGCGCTCGACCGCCGCCGATGCGGCGGCCAATATCTCCATCACGTCGGCCGCGATCAGATGCGGAAAGCCCGTCTGTTCGCCACGCAATCGATCCAGCAAGGACTCGAATGGAGCCAGGATGGACTTTTGCATACCCGTGGCCAGTAGGGCGCGGGCCGGCGCGAAAAACTTTCGGGCCACCAGCCGATCCATCACTTCGCCGTTGAAACCGACCCACCATTCGTCCCAACCGGCCTCGGGCAGCGGCCGATAACGATGCCAAACGCCGGGGAATAAAAAGATAATCGTGCCAGGCGCGATTTGCTGAACGCCGGTCGGGGCCGATTCAAAAACGCCCTCGCCGCGGGTGATGTAGATCGCCTGATATTCGGGCAAGGTACGGCCCGAAGTCCAGTCGAACTGATACAGTTCGGGGTGCGTTTGAGGCGGATATTCCCGGCCGGGCGGAATTGACGTGCAACCCGCCCCCGTCACATAGAGTCCCCATTGCTCGTCCCGCTGCCGGACGGGTATGTAGCGGAAGTAGTCTTCGCCGAGCTTTGACATGCCATCTATCTTAGCCGGTGTCGGAAAACAACGGAAGAATGTCGCTGCAAGTCGTTGACGCAAAACGGGTTCAGGATACAGAATGATATTCATGAACATCGCCGACCGCAAGAGCCGAGAAACCATGTCTCCCCGCGAGCGTCTGCTTGCGACGCTCGAACACCGAGTCCCCGATCGTGTGCCGATCGACCTGGGCGGCAACCAGACGGGTATCCACAAGTTCGCCTACGAATCGCTGTTGAAGCACCTGGGCATCGAGAACCAGGTGAAGATCATGGACGCCGTGCAGCAGCTTGCCCGGCCGTGCGAGGCGGTCCTCAAACGGTTCCACGTCGATACGCGTTACATCTTCGCCAAGGCGCCGGACGGTTTCCACGGCGAAATCGAGCGGAACCGTCGCGGCGGACGGCTGTGGCACGATCTGTGCGACGAGTTCGGCGTCGTCTGGTCGATGCCCGACGATCATCCCTACTACATGGACGTCTCCCGCCATCCGCTGGCCGAGGCGACCGTTGCCGATCTGGCCGATTATCCTTTTCCCAAGGGCAACGACCCCAGCCGGTTCGACGGCCTGCGTGAGCAGGCGTCGGCCATCCGCAACGATACGCCGTACGCGGTGGTCGGCGGCATCTCCGGCGTCGTCTACGAGACCTGTTGGTACATGCGCGGCCTGGAGCGATGGTACATGGACCTGGCGACCGATCCGGAGTTTTGCGCGGCGCTGTTGGATCGGGTACTGCGGTTCTGGCTCGATTGGTTCCGCTTGTTCCTCGACGAAGTGGGCGATCTGATCGACGTTGTCATGGTAGGCGACGACCTGGCCGGCCAGACCGGGCCGCTCTTCCGCCCGGAAATCTACCGCTCGCTCGTCAAGCCGCGGCAGAAACGGTTGGTCCAGTACATCCGCTCGCGGACAGAGGCAAAAATCTGGTATCACACCTGCGGCTCGTGCATTCCTTTCATTCCCGACCTGTTGGACAACGGCGTCGACGTGCTGAATCCGATGCAGATCGGCGCTAGGGACATGGACCCGGCGGCGTTGAAGGCCCGCTTCGGCGACCGGATGTCGTTCTGGGGCGGCGCGATCGACGCCCAGCACGTCCTGCCCACGGCCTCGCCCGAGACGGTCCGCGAGCACGTCAGGGACAGCATCGAGGCCTGGAAACCCGGCGGCGGATACGTGTTCAACAACGTCCACAACATCCAGGCCGGCGTCCCGGCGGAAAACATCGTCGCCCTGTTCGACGCCGCCTACGAGTTCGGGTTCTATTGTCGGCCAGGGCTTCCAAACGACGGCAAGTAGGTTATGCTTTAGCATGACATCGGGTTGTTTTCCGGTTTGTTGTGCTGAAGCATAACCTACGGAACCGTGCGATTCACGCCGCGTGGACGCGGCGGCTAAACTGTGCTGTCCCGAACCCCGAACCCCCGATTCCAATGTTCCCCACCACCAGACTTCGACGGCTTCGATACCATCCTGCGGTCCGCGAGCTAGTGCGCGAGACGAGACTCTCGGCCGCCAATTTCATTCTGCCTCTGTTCGTCCGGCCCGGCGAAGGGGTACGGGAACCGATCGCGTCGATGCCCGGCCACGCGCAGATTTCGCCCGACGTGCTGGCCGACGAGGTCCGCGAGGCGACCGCGCTCGGCATCGGCGGCGTGATCCTGTTCGGCATCCCCGCCGAAAAGGACGCCCAGGGAAGCGACGCGATGAGCGACGAGGGCATAATCGCACGGGCCGTCCGAGCGGCGAAACAGGCGGCACCCGATTTCCTGGTCGTCACCGACGTCTGCTGCTGCGAGTATACCGATCACGGCCACTGCGGCCAGATCGGCCGTTCGACCGGCCGGATGGACGTGGAGAACGATCCCACATTAGAGTTGTTGGCCCGACAGGCGCTGGTCCACGCCCGAGCCGGCGCCGACATGGTCGCCCCGAGCGGGATGATCGACGGCATGGTCGGGGCCATCCGTCGGGCGCTCGACGCGGCCGATTTCTCGCACCTGCCGATCCTCAGCTATGCGGCGAAGTACGCCAGTGCTTTTTACGGGCCGTTCCGCGAAGCGGCCGAAAGCGCCCCGCAATTCGGCAACCGGCGCGGCTATCAGATGGACCCCGCCGCCGCCGCGGGCCAGGCGATGCGCGAGATCGAACTGGACCTGGCCGAAGGGGCCGACATCGTGATGGTCAAGCCGGCGCTACCTTATCTGGACATTATCCGCCTGGCCGGCGAGCGTTTTCCCGGCGTGCCGCTGGCCGCGTACAACGTCTCGGGCGAGTACAGCATGGTGAAGGCGGCGGCCGAGCGCGGCTGGATCGACGAGAAACTGGTCGCCTTGGAATCGCTGACGGCCATCCGTCGCGCGGGGGCCGGCATTATTCTCACCTACTGGGCGAAAGACGCGGCCCGCTGGCTGGAGAAAGAGTGAAAGTAGGGTGGGACCGTGCCGCGCTTGTCCCACCCTGCTTTCAGCCACCCCGACAAATGATTGATTACTTCTTCTTTTTCTTTCCGGCTTGTTTCTTGGTTTCTTTCTTGGTTTCTTTCTTGGCCGTGTCGGCTGGTGCGGCGGCGGCAGCGGCTTCGGTTCCCTCGGCCCCTTCCTCTTCCTTTTCCTTCTTCTTTTTCTTCTTGACGGCCAGTTTATAGACCCGCACCTTGGCCAGCCCGAAAGGACTGTCGCCCTCCCGCCAACGGTCGGTGGTCTTTAGCCGCTGAATTCGCTCGGCACGGTTCAACACGCTCCGCGAGCGCGCCAGACCCGCACGAGACTTCAAACTCTTGTCCATCGTCATGGGTATCACTCTCCTCGTAATCTCCAACGCAGCGGCGTGGTGGTGTTTTTGGCTGTCTTAAACCGGGAAACACATCATTATAAGGCTGTTTGGGCAATGCCGCAAGTGTCTTACAACCTCAGTTCGAGATCACGATGCGTCCTTGGAATAGCCCCGGCTATTATCCACAATCCAGACACACCCAGTACGGGGGGCGTGATATGGCGTCCGATTCGGAGCCAAGTTATAATGGGCAAATTGCCCGCGGCCGATCTTTTGCCTGAACTGGAGACGAAAATGAAACAAAACGCCAAACGAGGAACTTGGGGTATCCGTCAGTTGATTCGTTTTTGCACGGTGGTCTTCGGCGTCCTCTTCTTCTGGTTGCTCGGGTTCGTCGTCCTGGACATCAAGTCGATTCCCGGTCCCGACTATTACGCCATCGAGCAAAAGTACGTCGCCTCTGACTTGGTGGACAAGAAGGAGCAGGTCGAGGCGGAAATCGTCGATCTCGAACGGGACATCGAAAACAAGCAGGAGCAGCAGCGTTTGGCGGGCGATAGCTCGCGGAACCTGCAGCGCACGATCGGCCAACTCCTCGAAATGCAAAAACTCAGCATCGAGAAGGAGGTCTCCCTGTCGGAGTCCGAGAAGGAAAACTTGTCGTCCAGCCTGAGCCATTTCCTTGTGAGCCAGACGGATTATCAGCAATTGAACCGGGACATCGCCGACCTGACTTCCAGCAAGCTGTTATTGGGTGATAAGCTGCGACAGATCGAGCAGCAGCTATCCGAACAGCGGAAACCCGCCGATAAGGAATACGAAACACTGAGCGAATCGCACCGGCTCCGTCTGGCGTTTTACCAATTGGCGATCCTGCTGCCGTTGCTTCTGGTCGCGGGGTATCTGTTGGTCGCTCGGCGGGGCAGCGTTTATTATCCGCTGTTTCTGGCCGTCGGCGGGGCGACGCTGCTGAAAGTGACGCTGATCGTCCACGAATACTTCCCCTCGCGCTATTTCAAGTACGTACTGATCGTCGCGCTGTTGGCCGTTGTGGCGTGGCTGCTGGTTTATTTGATTCGGACGGTCGCCTTTCCCAAGCGGGAGTGGCTGGCGCGGCAGTATCGGGAGGCGTACGAGCGGTTCCTGTGCCCGATCTGCGAGTATCCGATCCGCACCGGCCCGCGCAAGTTTTTGTACTGGACCCGCCGAACGGTCCACAAGGTTCTTCCGCGCGGAGACGGCGCCGGCGCCGAGGAGGCGTACACTTGTCCCTCTTGCGGGACGACTGTTTTTGAGGCGTGCCCCGCCTGCGGCAAGGTCCGCCACTCGCTGCTGTCCAACTGCGAACATTGCGGAGCGAAGAAAGAGACGGATCAATCTTGATCCACTCGAATGATCCAAAGAAAGGAATAGCCATGTTTGTCTGCACGCGCACGATCGTTATGGCCCTGGCGGCCGGTATTGCCGGGGTGGCTTTCGGCGGGGACGCCTACTACGACGTCCCGATCCGCGAACTGAAACTTACCGAAGGAGAATTGCCCGTCAGGAAGGAAATCACCCGATGGCGTCCCTCCTCCGAAAGAGAACGGCTCCGGGCAATGCGGCCATACGCGGTTTTGGACGGCCAAGGCGAGGTCTACGTGGTCGGGCGAGGCGAGCCGCAAGATACGTGGTATTCGCCGTATCTTCCTGAGCTATTGCCCTCGACATACACCGGGCCCCCGCCTGCGCCCGCGCCTGCCGGCGCCGCTCCCCCGCCGCCACAAGTTACGTTCGTTCCACCCAGCACCAGCACGGGGATCTACATCCGTTCTCCAGAGGGAAAAGACATAACTGGGCGGCTATACGTTCCCAACGCCGAACTAACTGGAATGATCGTGCTGAAATTCACGGTCCCCGCCACGGCCGCGAAGGCGGAGGCGAAGATGCCGTTTCTCTGGGCAAAGAACGTCCACTATGAAATCCTGCGGGGCCGCGATATCCCCGGTGGGGCGTGGTTTCGGCACCAAGCCAGATCCGCTAGGAAAGATAAAAATCTTCGGCCCGGCAACAGACAGCCTCCAAGGTCCAACAGGGGCAACGATCTTGCACGGACGTACGATCTGTTCACCGGCGGCCGGGCAATGAGCGAGAACCTCCAACTCGACCGCGCCCTGCCCGAACTTGGCCCCGACGAAACCCCGGTGAAGCTCGATTCGCTTTCCGGGATCACGATCGCGGAGATCGACTGGAAGCCGTTGATCGGCGATGCCCAGCCAAAGCTCGATCCGCTGGCCGCAAAGATTCCGGCCGATCAGCACGTGGTGTTCTTTCCGAGTTTCAAGGCTGCCTTGGCCGTGGCCGACGAGACCGGCCGGCACGACACGCCGGTGCTGCGGTTGGCCCGGCCGCGGTCGGAAAACACGCATGTCGTCGATCGCTATCAGCGGCAGCTTGGCCTCTCGTTGAGCGAGGTTGCCCGGCTATTGGGGCCGCACGTTGTTAAGAGCGTTGCCCTGACAGGTTCCGATCCGTACTACCCGCTGGGAACGGACGTGGCGGTGCTGTTCGAGTCGCCGCGGCCGGCCGCGCTGGAAAACCTGTTGCTGGGGAAAATCGCCTTGGCGGCCGCCGGAGTGAAAAACGCGAAACCCATTAGCGGTGAGATTGACGGGCTGAAATATCGCGGGTTTGTCACGCCGGACCGGAGCGTGTCGAGCTACGTCGCCCAGCTCGACGGCGCGGTCGTGGTGACAAACTCGACATATCAGTTGAAGCAGTTGGCGGCCGTCGGTCGAGGCGAGACCGAGTCCATCGCCGCGCTGCCCGAGTACAAGTTCTTCCGCATCCGCTATCCGCTGGGAGCGGCGGACGAGACCGCGTTGGTGTTCCTCAGCGACCCGACGATCCGGCGTTGGTGCGGGCCGCGATGGCGGATCGCCGACTCGCGCCGTACCCGCGCCCGGGCGATCATGGCCGATCTACAAGCCGCGCAGCTCGACCCCCTGGTAAAGAATACCGTCCGCCCCGGGCCGATCCACACCGAGTTTCCCGTCCTCGGCGGCGAACTGACGCTCACAGAATCAGGCGTGGCCTCCTCGACCTACGGCACGCTCGAGTTTATGACGCCCATCGGCAAGATTCCGCTGGACGAGGTAAGCAAGGCCGAGGCCGACGCTTATGGCAGATGGCGAGACGGTTATCAAAGGAACTGGAGTTGGGCCTTCGATCCCATCGCATTGAAGATCGGCTTGGGCGAGCGGCGGCTTACGGCCGACATGAGCGTGATGCCGCTGATCATCCGCACCGAATACGCGGACTTTATGTCCATCTCGCTGGGCGGAAAGTTCGAGCCGACCGACGGCGACCGGCACGACGCGCTGGTGCAATTCATCATGGCTATCAACCACAAGTCGCCCATGTTCCGGCAGGGAAATAACTTCGCCTCGATGATGGGCAAAGCCGTTTCGCTCGGCTGGCTCGGCGACTGGGTAAACGTATATGCCGACGACGATCCCTTTTGGCGGGAGTTGGCCGAAGTCAAACCCGACGAGATGGACGAGTTTCTCGAAAAGAACATTGGCCGCATTCCCGTGGCTGTGCGGTTCGACGTGTCAAATCCCCTGAAGTTGGCCGTTTTTCTTACCGGCGCTCGAGCTTTCATCGAGCAGACCTCGCCGGGTCTGACGCATTGGGAATCGTTGAAGTATCGGGAGCAGCCCTACGTCCGCGTCACGCCGGTGAAGGGGAAGCGGGCGGTGCCCCGCGAGATGGAGAACATCAATATCTATTACACGACAATCGACGACGCGCTGACGATCACGCTGAACGAAAAGATGCTTCGCGGCTCGATCGACCGGTCGCTGGGCAGGTGGAAAGCCGAAGCCGAGGGGAACGGCGATCAACAGGCCGTCCGGCCGTGGCTCGGCTCGAACGTCGCCCTGCGGGTGGACAGCAAGATTCTCGAAATCGCCAACGCCGCCAACCGAAACCAATACGAAGAGATGATGCGAATGCAATGTTGGAAGAACCTGCCGATCCTCAACGAGTGGAAGCGGCTCTACGGGGACCGCGATCCGATCGAGGTCCATCGGCGGGTCTGGGGCGTGGAGTTGGTTTGTCCGGGCGGCGGAAAATACGCCTGGAACGACAAGTACCAGACGATGGAATCGAGCGTCTACGGTCATCCTGGCGAGCCGAAGAAAGGCCCTTCCGCCCCGCCGGTGCTCAGCAGCTTCGTCGGCGGAGATTTCGGCCTGACGTTGGAGAACAAGGGCCTCCGCGCTCGGGTCGTGTTGGAGCGTCCGGCCCCCGCGAAACCGTAAGGCCGTAGCCGTAGGGTGCGTCCGCGACGCACCGATATTTCTTTTGGATGTGGTGCGTCGCGGACGCACCCTACCGTTTCGACAGTGTTCGCCGGATCACGGGCAAAATGCCCATGCCACCCCGCAAACGGACGGCAATTTCAATAGGTTTCCGACACATTCCGGATCATCCGCAGGAAATCCCTAATCGACGGACAACGCTTGTTTACCTCCGGGTCGATGCAGGCATGGATCGCCTTGGCCAAGCGTGGATTGATGTCGGGGCGGTATTGATGGATGTCGATCGGCGGCCGGTCGTGGGTCATGGCGGCCATACCCGTCGTGCCGCGCGGCCACGGCAACTCGAACGTGCAAAACTCGTAGGCCGTTACGCCGAATGCGAATATGTCGAGCCGCTGGTCGGTGGGCCGGCGGCGGACCAACTCCGGGGCCATGTAGTTGGGCGTGCCGGTCCGATTCCCCGGCTGCATGAACCAGTGGGTGGCGGGCACCGAGAGGCCGAAGTCGATCATCTTCAGGTCTTCCCGCTTGTTGCAGAGGAGAAAATTTCGCGGGCAAACGTCGCGGTGGATGAATTCGGCCTCGTGGACCGCGGCGAGCGCCTCGGCGGCCTGGCGGATGAAACGCACGCGGCGGCCTTCCAGACAGGGATCGCGGGCCGCCAACACCATGTTCAGGTTGGGTCCGTCGAGATACTCCATCACCAAGTATTGCGCCCCTTCCGTCGTCAAACCGTACTCGAGGGTCTCGACGATGTAGGGATGTTTCATTTGGGCGGCGATCTCGCCCTCGCAAGGCTTTACCAGCCCCTTGAAACGAGACTCGAAAGCCGCGGTCTTCTTCGGATCGAGTATTTTCAATCCCACCACGGCTCCCGTGTTCAGGTCGCGGGCCATGTAGAAGTTCGACATCGTACCCGAGATGGCCTCGCGCAACAGCGCGAACCGTTTGGACACGTTCAACTGTCCGCCGGCGAGGATCGTCTTGAGGTGGTCGAACAGAGGCATGGGGTGGTGGATAGTGGGTAGTGGGTAGTGGGTAGTGGGTAGTGGATAGTGGGTAGTGGGTAGTGGAGAGTGGGTAGTGGATCGGAGTCATTCGTCCGGGAAGTTATAAACGAGCCGACGAACCGCTTGCGGTTTCGCACTCCGGTGAAAAGTATCCTAGCTCCCACCAGCCACTCTCCACTCTCCCGTCTCCCCTCTCCCCTATTTCCCGCAGTAATCAATGGTTCTCGCCAATTCGCTTTGCAAATCTTGGCGGCGGACGATGCGGTCGATGAAACCGTGCTCCAGTAAGAATTCGCTGGTCTGAAACCCCTTTGGCAACTCGATGCGGATGGTGGCCATAATGGTCCGCGGCCCGGCGAAGCCCACCAGCGCGCGAGGCTCGGCGAAGACCACGTCGCCCAGCGAGGCGAAACTCGCGGCCACGCCGCCCATCGTCGGGTTGGTCAGCACTGAGATGAACAGTCCGCCGGCGTCGTCGAAGCGGGCCAACGCCGCCGAGACCTTGGCCATCTGCATCAAGGAGATGATGCCTTCGTGCATCCGCGCCCCGCCGCCGGAGCCGGAGACGATAATCAGCGGCAATTGCTGCTGCATGGCGCGTTCGACGGTTCGGGTCAGCTTCTCGCCGACCACCGAGCCCATGCTTCCCATGATGAAGGCGGAATCGGTCACTCCGAAGGCCACCCGCCGGCCGCGGATCGTGCCGGTTCCCACGACTGCCGCCTCGCGCAACCCGGTGCGTTTTTGCTCCTCTTGAAGCCGTTGGGGGTAAGGGATTTTATCGACGAACTCCAGCGGATCGGCCGGCTCCAGATCGGCGTCCCACTCCTCGAACGTCCCTTCGTCGAGCACCTGCTCGATCCGCTGTCTGGCCGGCACGTACCAGTGGTAGTCGCACTCGGGGCAAACCCCCAACCGCTTCTCCGCTTCCTTGCGGAAGATCGTGGCCTGGCAACCGGGGCAACGTCTCCAAAGCCCCTCCGGCACGCCCCGCTTGGGACGCTTGAGAAGATTTTTCCAACTGTTTTGATCGACGGGTTGCGTGGGCATGTAGCTTTCTCCCTCTCGCTACACACTGGCAGCGAGAAACTCCTCGACGTCCACCTCGAGCGTCTCGAACCACTCCTGCCCGTTGGGCGCCTTCCACAAATCTCCCAGTTCACAATGCGAGATGAAGCGGCGGGCAAGACTGAAGAGCGGCTCGGGCAGAACCAGCCCGACCGTCCCTGCCTTGCGACGTTTCATGATTTTCGCCACTGCCGTGCGGACCCGCTCGTCGGCCTCGCCGAGCATTTCGCCCTCGGGCGGGCAGATGTTTTCCGGCTGTTCTTGCCAGCGGCGATAGACCTTCGGTTGCTTGCGGCGGACGTCCTTAATCAGCATCCCCTGCCACAGCCCCTGGTTGAGATTATACAGCCGATCGAGTTTCTTCCGCTTGATATCCAGAATCTCGGCGATGATTTCCGCCGTTTCCAGGGACGGTTGCGAAGCGGGCGCATAGACCGCCTCCAGCCCCTTATCGCGGAGTTGCTCGGCAACCTGCGCCGCTTCCTCAGCGCCTTGCTCGTTCAACGGAATGTCCAGACTTCCTTGTATCCGTTGCTGTACGTCGTAGTCGGTCGAGCCGGGACGAATCAACACGATGTTAAGCATCGCTAAACCCGAATTACCTTTCTTGATTTTGCCAAAGTGGTCACCTCTTTAATGAAGCGGCCATAATCATTTTCGGAAAACAGTGCCGAGCCGATCACCAACATGTCGGCGCCGGCCTCGACGCAAATACCCGCCGTGTCGCGGTTGACTCCTCCGTCGATAGACAGGAGCACGTCCGGTCCGGCCAACTCCCGCAGGCGGCGAAGCTTGTCCGGCGCCGCCGGATCGAACTCCTGGCCGCCGAAGCCGGGCATCACGCTCATCACCAACACCAGATCGCAAAGATCGAGGCAGCCTTCGAGCGAATCGACGGGGGTGGGCGGATTCAGCGAAATACCCGCCCCCGCCCCCAACGAGCGGATCTCCTCCAGCAGCGGCCGGGGATCGTCGGCCGCCTCGACGTGGATCGTCAACAGATCGGCCCCCGCCTCGCGGAAGGATTGGATGTAGCGGCCCGGCTCGGAAATCATCAGATGCACGTCCAGCGGCAGATCGGTCGAGCGGCGAACCGCCTCGACCACCGGGATGCCGATGCTCAGATTCGGCACGAAGTGGCCGTCCATGATGTCCAGATGCAGAATCCTCGCGCCGCCGGCCTCGACGCGGCGGATCTCCTCGCGCAGCTCCGCGAAATCGCACGCCAATAGAGATGGCGCGATCAACGGAGCGACGGCAAGCAAATTGGCGGCAACCCGCGAATCGGACATACACAAAGAGTCTTGAACCCCAGGGAAACCTAACCCGAGACAATCAGAACTGCTGACATGCTGTGCGAGCCGAATCCGGCGGGCATCTCCCGTCTGTTCCAATTCAGCGCCTTCACTATTCTAGCAGCCACTGGCCAATTCGTCTGCGCTTATTCCGGAAGAAGTTGCAAGTGCTTTTGTGAAAGGAACTTGCGCCGCCGCGTTGCAACGATGCGACCCAGATGATACAATGGTCATCAATCCGCACGTCGCTAATTTACGATTTTGTTGCAGACCAATAAGAGTACATTCAAAAGGAACGCACCTTGACGATCCGATTGCTCTTGCCGGCGTTGGCGACGTTGGTGTTTCACACGGCGGTGTACGCTGAAGAATCGACGACCGCCGATTTCTACGTTGCCCCCACGAACCGGAGATTTCTGCCATGAACAAAAACCGACGAAACTTGACGTACGTGACGTGGGTCGTGCTTTGTATACTCGCTTGGGCAGTCGGCACTGGACCAACCTCCGGCGAATCCACCGATCCGCCGCGCGGCGCCGGCGAGCAACGTGGATTCGCATGCACGGCCCCGTCCACCCCGGAAGAGGTCACGGCGGCCGTTAAGCGGCTTCGCGAGGCATGCGCTCCCTACCTCCGCAGCCTTCCCCGCCCGCTGGAAGTCCGAACCCGGACGGCGGTCGGAAACGAGTGGCGATTCAAGTTTGAAATGGCCCAGGCAGAAGAAGGGACCGAGAAACCCGAGCCGCCGGAGTGGTTTCGGGAAGATTTTGACGACTCGTCGTGGGACAAGGCGACCGTGCCCGAGTGGCGCTATATCGCCAAAAAACCTCAAAGCCAGAGGAGGTCCGTAAGCTGCATCTCGTGGTATCGGACCCGCTTTTCCGCAGCGCCGCCGAAGCCGCCTCGCCGCGCCTTCCTTGTTTTCGACGGCGTAGACTGGGAAGCGGAAGTATGGCTCAACGGAAAATTCCTCGGTGGCCACAAGGTCTACTGCGAGCCGTTCCGGTTCGACGTCACGTCGCTCCTGAAGGAAACCAACACGCTGGCGGTCCGCGTGATCGACGGGCCGGCCTTCGGCGAACCACACGCCTACTGGTCGATCTTTCCCGACTCTCCGGCCGGCGACAACCAGCGATACGTCCCCGACCGGTCCCGGTCCGTCCGCGGATACCAGAAGAGTTCGATACACATCGGCAACGGGTTCGGTATTTTCCGGGAAGTCTATCTGGAGACGACGGGCGAAACCTGCGTGTCGGAGATCTTCGCGCGGGGTGACCTGAAGAAGCAATGCGTCGACGTGAAGGTGGAAATGGACGCGGACGCGGCGGACGACGTCGGCGTCGAGGTCCAAGTGCTGCCGGAGAATTTTGAGGGCCGCCGCTATCGCAAGACCGTCTCGTGCCGCGCGCCAAAAGGACCGAGCACACAGGCGATCTCGGTCCCGATGCCCGAGGCAAAGCTCTGGTCGCCGCAATCGCCCCGTCTTTACAGGTGCCGGGTGATCGTCCGCCGCGACGGACAGTTGGTCGACGCCAAGGACGTGCTCTTCGGCTACCGATCGTTCAGCATCGTTTCGCGGAAGAACCCGTACCCAGGTCTGCCGGACGGGATGTTCTTGCTCAACGGCCGGCCGATCTTTCTCCGTGGTACGTCCGTCCAGGGACTGAACGCGTTGTCGTACTGGAACGAGCGGGACAAGCTCGTCGATTGCATCCTGATGCTGAAGGCGGCGAACTTCAACGCCGTCCGCGTCTGCCAGCACGTCAGCTTTCCCGAGGTCCGCGAACTGTTCGACCGGCTGGGTATCATATCGGAGCAAGACCAGGGAGGCGGCCGCAATCGAGACCGAAAGAAAGCCCTGGCGGAACTGGCCCACGCCGGCACTGCGCTTGCCAGGGTGTGCTACAACAATCCCGGCGTCGTGCTCCTGTCCTTCGCAAACGAAACCAAGATGGAACCCAGGGGGATCATTGACGCGGTGCTTGCCGTGGACGACGAGCGGATCGTCAAGCCGATCAGCGGGAATCACAACGAATCGCCACGCCGGTACGATCTTCCGGATTCGTATTGGTCCAACGTGATCGACGATTTCCACACCTATATCGGCTGGTACAATGAGTGGTACGGACCTCCGTGGGAAGGCCAGATTTGGGGGTTCAATCAGAAGTACGAAGGCCGCCGCGCGATCACCGTGGGGGAGTACGGGGCGGAAGCGCTGGATGCACATAAAACGATGCGAGACCACTATCCCACCCAGTTCGGGCCAACACCGCCGCCCGAGGCGGATAC
The DNA here is from genome assembly GCA_030612765.1 of Planctomycetota bacterium. Classification (GTDB taxonomy): domain Bacteria; phylum Planctomycetota; class Planctomycetia; order Pirellulales; family Thermoguttaceae; genus JAHIKV01. Next base: position 5,888 of record JAUWNG010000021.1, on the reverse strand, counting down.
GCTCTGGGGTCACATCCAGACGAGAAAGGCCGACAAGCGGCAGATCGCCGGCTTCGGCGGCAAGCGGCCGGCGAACCTGGGCGAGTATATCGAGGCAAGCCAGAACTATCAGGCCGTCCTGCTCGCGGAAATCACAAAGGGTTTCCGCCTCTCGCCACGACGGATCTCCGGCTACTTCCAGTTCCACTTCATCAACATGCTCGCCGCAAACTGGCCGAAAGCCATCGTCAGCTATGACCTTCGCCCGAAAAAGGGCTACCTCGCCATGGCCCAGGTCAACCAGCCGCTCGTCCCGCTGTTCCGCATTACGGATCGAGGAACGCGGATGGAAGTCTGGACGGCCAACGATTTGCCCAAGGAGTTGAAGGACTGCGAAGTTCGGTGGAAAGTCGCCGCCGGCGAGACGACGTTCGTCGACGGCCGCAAGAGCGTCGACGTCGCCGCGTCCAACGCCGTGCTGGTGAAAAAGGTCGATCTTTCAGCCGTCCCGCAGGAAGTCGCCCATGTGACCATCTCGCTGGTCCTGTTGAGTCCGACCGGCGACATCCTTTCTCGATACGAGCAAAAGGTGTTCCTAAATGCGTGGCGGCTGGAGGATGCGATCTTCGAGTAGCAACTGAGCCGTAGTACGTTTGTGTTGCCAAGCCCTCGGGCCGTTTGTCACAGGGGACTGTCCCAATTTTCGCGGCGCGGCGGATGTTGCATTGCCAATCCGCGTATCGGCCGCGAAAATGGGACTGTCCCCCTGGCGTCGCGAAAGGGGACAGCCAGCCCGACACTCCTGCGGCCTACTGGTTTCCGAACGTCGCCGTCGGTATGCTGGAGCCATGTCCCGACCGGAATTAGCACACCTGGAACTGTTGGCCGAAGTGGACGCCCTGGTCGGCCGGCTCAACCGCTGGGCCGACGACTCGCCCGACTGGCGGCCGGCCGAGAAATGCCGGGCCTTGGTCCGCCGGCTGGTGGATCGGGCCGACTCGTTGCGGGTGCGGCTCGAGGCCCCGCTGGTCGTGGCAACCCTCGGCGGCACGGGCGTGGGCAAGAGCGCGCTGCTGAACGCTCTGTTGGGGGCCGAGGTGCTTCGGACCGGCCGATCTCGACCCACCACCACCCGGCCCACCTTGGTCTGCCGCCCGGACATTACGCCCGAGATGCTCGGCATCGATCCGGCCGTCGTGGAATTGATCCACCGCGATCTGCCGGCATTGCGCGATCTCGTACTGGTCGATTGCCCCGATCCGGACACGACGGAAGAAGAGCCGCCAATCGTTCCCCCCGGAACGCAGTCCGGGGGCGTTTCCGCCGGCAACAGCAACCTGGATCGGCTGCGCGCGATCTTGCCCCACTGCGACGTGCTGCTGGTCGTCGCCACGCAGCAGAAGTACCGCAGCGCCCGGGTGGCCGACGAATTGACCGCCGCCGCGCGGGGCGCTCGCGTGGTATTCGTCCAGACCCATGCCGATCTGAACGACGACGTCCGCGACGATTGGCGGCAGGCACTCGGTTGGGATGGCAGTTGCACTGCCATCCCTGGAGGCGACAGTGCAACTGTCGCCCCAACGGAAAACCCCGACCACATCTTCCTCGTCGATTCGCTTAGCGCGCTCGACGACGCCCAAACCAGCAGGCAACCGCGGGGCGAATTCGCCGATCTGCTCGATCTGCTCACACGTCGGATGGCAGGCGCGGCGGCAAACCGCATCCGCCGGGCGAACTTCCTCGACCTGATGGCCGACACGCTCGACTCCTGCCGCCGACGGATCGAGGAGGCGCTGCCGAGCGTGCAAAAAACGCAAGAGGCAGTCGAAGAACGGCGCGGGCTGATGGCCCGGCGGATCGCCGCCCGGATGCAGACCGAACTGTTGACCAACCGGCGGCAATGGGAGAACCGCCTGCTGGGACAGGCCGCTTCGCGCTGGGGACTCAGTCCGTTCTCGCTGGTGCTGCGAATCTATCAGGGGCTGGGCGGTTTGCTTTCCGGCGGATTGCTCTACCGCACCCGCACTCCCGCGCAGATGGCGCTCTGGGGCGCGATGGAAGGGACGCGCACCTGGCGCAGGTGGCGACGCAACCGGCACGCCGAGCGGGGCGCGGATCGAGCCGCCGCCGAGGCCTGGGACCACGCCGAGCTGCGCAAGGCCGCGATCGTCGTAGACGGCTACGTCGCCGAGGCCGGATTGGACCGCCGCGCGAGTCGATCGGACGCGATCGCCGCCGAGGCCGAGACGGCCGCCGCGGGTTTCGTGGCCCGGGCGTCGGCCGATCTCGAATCGTTGGTTGCCCGGCTCGCTCGACGCCACACCGGCTGGTTTACCCGCTGGCGATACGAACTCATGTTGGCGGCGATGCTCGGTTTGATCTTGTTCCGGCTGGGGAAGAATTTTTTCTACGATTCCTGGCTGGCGACGCCCCCAGCGCCCGTCTTCGGGCTGGATTTTTATCTCTCGGCCGGCTTCTGGCTCGTGTTGTGGTGTCTGCTTCTTCTCTGGGCGTTTTGCAGCCGGTTGCGGCGCGGGCTGCGCGGCGCGGTCGCCGAGCTGGCCGTCGATTGGCAAGACCCATCCTCGGCCGACGGACTCTTCGCCGGCGTCGAGCAGGAGTGCCGCCGCGTCGAACGGTTCCACCGGGAGCTTGAGGCGATCCGTAGCGACGTGGATCGGCTCCGCCGTCAAGTGGAGAAGGGCGAAGGGTGAAGAGAAAGGGGCAAGAGGCAAGGGGTGGCCGGCTTACCGGCCACTTCAGGGCAGCAGATTGGCTGTCCTTTCGAGTTCGGCCTTTCGTTGGCTTGTGAACTTCCACCACGGTTTCGGTGGTTCGCCGTTTGCGAACGATACCGCAGAAATGAAGACGTCCAACAAACATGGATCGTAACGTTTCCCCGTTTGCTCACACAGATTGCGGTACATCTCGTAAGGGTCTTGGCCGGCAAGTTCGGATGGCGACGCGAAGCCGAGCAGCCGCAGTTTGGCGGCAATCACGGGTCCGACATTCGGAATGGATTCCAGTTTCGCGGCGCCGGCGAACTCAGATATCTTCATTCGGGATGCTTGTGATGCCAGATGCATAGCGTTGCTCCAATGAACCTACTTTGCCCGGACCCGTGAATTTACCAGGTCGGGCCGAAAAAGCCAGCAGTTATTTTTTCTCGTCCCTCGTCCCTCGTCCCCCGTCCCCCGTCCCTCGTCCCTCTCCCCTCAATCTAGCTCGAATCGCCGCCAGCCGCTCGGCCAGCTCGCGCTCGAAGCCGCGATCCACCGGCCGATAGTATTCTCGCTCGACGCCGAGATAATCCTGTTCGGCGATGGCGTCAGGAGAGTTGTGGGCGTACTGGTAGCCTTCGCCGTGGCCGAGGCGTTTCGCGCCGGCGTAGCTTTTGTCGCGGAGATGGACCGGCACGGGCAACAGACGCCCCTCGCGGACGTCCGCCCGAGCCTCGCCGATGCCGATCGTGGCCGCGTTCGATTTCGGCGCGCAGGCCAGATACGTCACCGCCTGGGCCAGCGTCAACTGGCATTCGGGCAGTCCGACCAATTCGCAGGCGTGAGCGGCCGCCACGGCCAGAGGCAGAGCAGCCGGATCGGCGTTGCCCACGTCTTCGCTGGCCAGAATAACCAACCGCCGGGCCAGGAACCGCACGTCCTCGCCACCTTCGAGCATCCGGGCGAGCCAGTAGAGCGCCGCGTCGGGATCGCTGCCGCGAAGGCTCTTTATCAGCGCGCTGATCGAGTCGTAATGGGAGTCGCCCTGCCGGTCGTATTGCACCGCCTTGCGTTGGACCGACTCGGCGGCCAATTGGCGGGTGAACTCGATCGGCGTCTCGCTGCTCGACAGCACGCCGATTTCCAACGCCGACAGCGCCCGGCGGGCGTCGCCGTCGCTGGTCTCGGCCAGGAAGTCGAGCGCGTCGTCGTGCAGCCGGACGTCGAATCGGCCCAAGCCGCGCTCTTTGTCGGCGACCGCACGATGGATGAGCGTCTTGACGTCGTCGGACGAAAGCGGCTCGAACTGGAAGACGCGGCTGCGGCTCACCAGCGCGCTGACGACCGTAAAGAAGGGGTTTTCGGTGGTCGCTCCGACCAGGATCACCACGCCCTCCTCCACGTCGGGCAACAACACCTCCTGCTGCGGCTTGTTGAAACGGTGTATCTCGTCGACGAACAGAAGGGTCCGCTGTCCGGCGGACGCCAGCCGGTCGTCGGCCGCGGTCAATATCTCCCGCAACTCCTTCACTCCGCTGGTCACGGCGCTGATTTGCTGAAAGTGGCTTTTCGTGGCGCCGGCCAGCAGCCGGCCCAGGGTGGTTTTTCCGGTGCCCGGCGGGCCGTAGAAGATCACCGAACCGAGCCGATCGGCCGCCAGCAGCCGGCGGAGCAGCTTTCCCTCGCCGAGAAAGTGCCGCTGTCCGACGCACTCATCGAGCGTTCTGGGCCGCATCCGCGCCGCCAAGGGCTGCGCTTCCAGGCGATTCGCGTTTTCACTGGCGTCGAATAAGGACATGCGTTTTCTCGAAGTTCGGCACGATGGCCTAGTCCGGCGTCAACGGCTCGCCGGACGGGAGCATTTCCTGCAACGGACACTCGGCGCATTTCGGATTCGACTTGCGGCAATAGTCTTTGCCCACTCTGACCAGCAGCGCGTGATACTCGTTATACAACGGCACGTCTTGCGGCAACTCGCCCTGGACGTAATCCTGAATCTGATGATAGTCGGCGTCGAAGCCGATCCATCCGTGCCGGGCGAAGACGCGATGGGTGTAGGCGTCGACGACGAAGCTGAGCAATCCGCCCGCATAGAGCAGGATCGAATCGGCCGTTTCCGGCCCGATGCCGTGTACGCCGAGCAGCCGGCCGCGAAGCTCGGACAATTCGGTGCGGAACATGGCCTCCAACGAACCGTCGAATTGTTCGATGATGAATTCGAGCATGCTCCGCAGCCGCCGTGCCTTGACGCGGAAGTAGCCGGCCGGTTGGATCAACTCCTCGAGTTCTTCGACCGGCACGTCGTACAATGCACGGGGTTCGAGCAGGTCTGCCTCGCGGAGGTTGTGGATTGCCCGTTCCACGTTTCGCCAACTGGTGTTTTGCGTTAGCACGGCGCCTACAATGACCTCGAAGGGCGTTTCGCCCGGCCACCAGTGCTGGGGTCCAAAGGCGTCAAACAGTTGGCGGTAGGCTTCGATGAGCATCGGATTGATGTGGTATGTAGGATGGCGTAAGTTGTTTTGTTGAAAGCAACTTTCACCAATCGCAAGGAGGCCGCCCTATGTCAACAGAGTGTAACCCACGAGAGGCGGAAGGTCCACCGGGCCGTCCGGTCTGCTTGTCACCCAGTGTAAGAAAGGGGTATACTCATCAATTGCACAACGTTAAACGTAGCGGCGACCGTTTCAGAGGGAAAAATGGTTTCTGGCGACTTTTTCCACTCCGGCACACAACTTGCGGATACAGGTGGAGTCCGCCGCGCGGCTGAAACGCACGAAAGGCGTTTTGCCGCGTGTTATTGCCGTTCGCGGACGCGAGTTGACGGCCGAAGCCAAGGAAACGGCTCGACACGGACTAGGCCCGACACTGCAAAAACGTTCCGAAGCGGCCCGAACTTACTGTGCAAGACTTGCAGGGCGCCAAACCAGAGATGGCGGTGCTCTATCATGCAAACCTTACTCGCAATGTTGATTGCCGTGGCCGAGGCGTTGACCCAAAAAGAACTTCAATCCGATAGTTATTCCGCTACGACTCCTTATGTATGGCGTCCCCAATGGCACTAGGATAAGGGATTTTGCGCAAAAAGAAAGGCCGTCCTTGTCGATGAAAAGGTTGATCACAAATCCTTTTCTCGCAGGCAAGGAGGCCTATCGTGGTATGTATCGACTCGGGGGTGAAAGTTCAACA
>JAUWNG010000079.1 GCA_030612765.1 Planctomycetota bacterium | reverse complement strand
CGGCATGGGTGGCATGGGCGGCATGGGTGGCATGGGTGGCGGCATGGGAATGTTCTGCGTCCCGCCCGAAAAGATCGGAAATTTCAAGGTGCCCGCCGTTTGCCTCGAACACGGTAAGCAGGAACCACGCGCCACGGTCCCCTACGAGATCAAGCCGCTGGAGAGCTTCACCACCAAGCCCGGCGTCCGCGAGTTGTGCGAGATGCTCGGCAGCGGCCAACTCGACCAGCGCGCGTCCCAAGCCGCGGCCTGGCACCTGAACGGCGACATGAGTTGGCAGGAACTGGCCGCGAAACGGCTCCGACATGCAAACGGCATGAGCCGGCCGTACTTCAGCCGGGGCGAGATCCAGGCCGGAATCCAGATCGCCGCCGCAGCCGTCAAGACCGCAAAACTACGGCAACAACAGGAATCCGCCGCCGGCGATTATTCCAGCCAGAAGTAGCGGATTACGAGCGAGTGAATTGCGGCGGACAATTACAAAGCCCACGGGTTGCAATCCGTGGGCTTGTTTTGTATCGCGGCATTGCCAAACGCATTTATCATGCTGGAGCAGCGTTTCCGCGTCGGCGCGTGGAACGGTTCGCTTTCCATCGCCGTAGTTCTTGCTGGAATCCTAACCGCTCCGCCCGCCAATGTTCCGCTTGTTCGCGGAGATAGTCCTCTTCGCGTTGAAGTTGTTCTTCGCGGGCGACCAACCGCGATGCCTGCGTCTCGCAATCTTGTTGACGACCGGCGGCCCATCGCTCGAATTGCCGCTTGTGCTCGATCAGTTTGTTGAGCTGCGAGTCGAGTTGGCCGCGGATCGTTTCCAGTTCCTTTTTCTGCTCGACCAATTCGGCGTTGGCTTGGGCGTGCTGCTCGGCCAGCTTGGTGCGGATGCGGCCGAGCGAGCGCGTCAGCGCCGCCGGCGGCGCGGCGCCGGAAAGCTGCACCCAAAGCTCCTCGGTCGCCAGGCGGATTTCCAACGTCTCGCGGTGCATGCGTCCCAATTCATCGCGGAGTTGTTTCAAAGAGGCCCGGCATTTGTCCACGTGTTCGGCGCGCCGCTGCACCGTTTGGCGCTTCCGTTCCAGGTCGGCCATCTCGCGTCGGTGCTCGGCGGCCAACCGCTCGCCGGCGGCAACTTTCCGCTGCACGTCGTCGCAACGTTCGACCGCCGCCTGCTCGTTCATTTCCCGGGCGGACTCCGCGACGGCCAATCGCTCCAATCGCTCCTCGAATTCTTGCTCTCGAAGGGATAACTCCTGCTGCCGCTGCAATAGCGTCTGCTCTTGGTCGGACATAATCCGCTGCCGCCGGGCCGACTCCTCTTCCCGATCGTCCAGTGCCGCGGCCCGCGCGGTCAACTCTTGACGTTGCCCGGCCAGTGCCGCGTCCGCGGCGGCCAGATCGGCCCGACGTTGTTCGAGCCAGAGCCGAGCGGTCCTGGCATCGGACTCACAACTCGCGATGCGCGAGTTCAACTCGGCTTCGCGGGCGTCCAACTCCTTTTGCCGGCCGCGGAGATGCGTTGCCAATTGGAGGGCTTGGAGGCGGAGTTGTTCCGCGGGTGTATCGTCGGGAGGCGGCGCTTCGGCCGCCACGTGTGCTTCGGGCGCGGACTCTGGAACCGAAGCGGCCATCTCGTGTGGGGCATCGACTCGGGTTGTAGACGTCAATGTCCGGCCCTGCGCGGGTGGGGCTTGACGCAACCCTTTGGTCTCAGACTTTTGGGAAGAATCTACCTTAGTCATTTGGCGAAGCAGGTTTGGGTCCGACGACCGGCTCGCGCGGCACACTCCGCGCAATCGGCAAGGTTTACCCAATCTGCTTCATCGGCACTTGGACTCCCCGAATTCACTCCATTCCTCGATGACAACCACGGAAAAGCCGCAAACCAGTGGTCACGGCTTTACACAGACGGAAATTCGCATCAATTGTCAGGCCGTAACCTGGTCGATGGCTTCCTGAAGGCGTTTTTTCGGCTGGACGCCGACAAAACGATCGGATATCTCACCGCCTTTGAAGATCATTAGGGTCGGAATACTGCTGATTCCGTAAGTGGCTGCCGTATCGGGACTATCGTCGATGTTGATTTTAGTCACTTTCAGCGTACCGGCGTTTTCTTTTGCCAGTTCCTCGACAAGCGGCGCGACCATCCGGCAGGGACCGCACCACGGAGCCCAGAAATCAACCAGGACCGGTTCGGTCGATTGCAGAACCTCGGTTTCAAAATCACGGTCGGATAGCTCTTTGACATGGTCCATTCCAGAGTCTCCTTGCGGTTTTTGGAAGGGCTGCGAAAGCCCGACGCGGCATTCACGAGGCCCATTATAGTGCCCGGCGCGAGGACGTCAATCGACAACAGTGTGCCCGGTGGGGCAGACATTCCTGTCTGCCCTATTCGCCATGATTCCTAGCAGCCCGTTGAAAAAGTCGGATTTGGGAGTTTGGGTGCCACTGCTGGACAAGCCAGCAGTGGCACCCGAACTCTCGGAAACCGACTTTTTCAACGGACTGCTAAATGGACCAAGGAGACTTCCACGATAAGCTAGAGAAGATACGGTATTGATGCCGATATGCTAAACAGAGACAGACCGGTGTTCCGTGTCGATTGGGCAGTATTACCGGCTCACCTTTAGCAGCCCGTTGAAAAAGTCGGATTTGGGAGTTTGGGTGCCACTGCTGGCTTGTCCAGCAGTGTTTTCCCGGGAGTTTTCCCCATGCACTGCTGGACAAGCCAGCAGTGGCACCCTTTTTCAACAGGCTGTTAGGGATACTGCCACCCCAATGTAGTCCGTGAGGTATTGTAACACTTTTCCTGAATGTGCATCTTTGCCTAGATTTACCAAAATTACATTGCAAGAATCTCCGATGAATGGTCAAACGCCCCATTACTTGCTGATGTCGCAGGCGTACCGGAGGGAAATGTCCGGCCGATGGCGGTTTGTGTTGCGGCCGGTGGACGGCGTCGCCGGCGTCGAGGTTTCCGACGTCGAGCCTGACACCTGCGGCGAGCGCCTCGAACTGCTGACGGTGGTCCGTGCCCTGGAATCGCTGGATCAGCCGTCCCGGGTAACGCTGATCGGCTGCATCCGGTACGTCGAACAGGGTATCCAGTATGGGGTGGCGGAATGGAAGGACAACGGCTGGAAATGGGAGTTTTTTGGGCAAATGACGCCCGTGCGAGACGCCGACCTCTGGCAACGGATGAATCAAGTGCTGCAATTCCATCGGGTTGACTGCCGGCGGCGGCGTTTCGACGCCGAGCACGGTTCGCTGAACGGACCGCATTGGAATCTGGCGAAAAGGGGCGAAAGTTGGCTAGATGGCATCAAGGGTAGTTTTTGGGTAAAATATCATGTCCGGTTGGACGCGTGGTGCTTACGGATGGTGTCCCGTTTAGCGGGCGGGGTTGCCCGTCGTGTGAAGTACGCCCACTGTCCCATTCTCGCGGCGGGCAAGCCCGCCCGCTAAACGTCCCAACCGGGAGATTGTGTTCACAAGGAGGTTTGTGTGCGAACGACGGCATCTTTGGAGACGATCGGCCGACTGGTCGAAGGGAGGCATGAAAACCCATTCGAGTTGCTCGGTCCCCACGAGGTCGACCATTCGGGGCGAAGGGCATTGGCGGTTCGCGCGTTTCTGCCGACTTCGAGCCAGGCATGGGTGGTCGATCCGGCACACGAGGATCGGACGCTCCCCATGCGGCGGATCCATCCGGCGGGTCTGTACGAAGCGATTTGCCCCCTGCCAAACGGAAACGGGTCGCCGAGATACATGCTCCGGGTGGCCGAGGAAGGCGGGCGGAAGACCACGACCATGCACGATCCATACTCCTTCCCATATCTGCTGACCGGCTTCGACCGCCACCTGTTGAACGAGGGGCGGCATTGGCAGTGCTACAACCGGCTCGGGGCGCAGTTGCGGACGATCGACGGCGTGGAGGGGGTGAACTTCGCCGTCTGGGCGCCCAACGCCACCGGGTTGAGCGTTATCGGCGATTTCAACAACTGGGACGGCCGCCGCCATCCCTTGCGGAAGCACATCCCCAGCGGCTACTGGGAGCTTTTCATGCCGGGACTTGGCGAGGACACTCTGTACAAATTCCAGGTCCGCCACAACGACTGGGTGTTCGAGAAGTCGGACCCTTTCGGGTTCGCCGCCGAGGTGCCGCCGCTGACTGCCTCGAAAGTCGTCGATCTGAGCCGCTACGCCTGGAACGACGGCGAGTGGATGGAACGCCGGCCGCGGACCAACTGGCTGGAACAGCCGCTGTCGTTTTACGAAGTCCACCTGGGGAGCTGGAAACGGCCCGGCGACGATCCCACCCGCTGGATGAGCTACCGCGATCTGGCCCATCAATTGGCCGAGTACTGCACGGAGATCGGCTACACCCACGTCGAGTTGCTTCCGGTATGCGAACATCCGCTGTCGGCCAGTTGGGGTTATCAGACGTTGGGCTACTACGCCGTGACCAGCCGTTTCGGCTCGCCGCAAGACTTCATGTATTTCGTCGACGTGTTGCACCAGCACGACATCGGGGTGATTTTGGACTGGGTGCCGGCCCATTTTCCCCGCGACGGACACGGCTTGCGGCAGTTCGACGGCACCGCCCTATACGAGCACGCCGATCCACGCCGCGGCGAACACCGCGACTGGGGCACCAACATCTTCAACTACGGCCGGCACGAGGTCCGCAACTACCTGACCTCCAACGCCCTGTTCTGGATGGACAAGTACCACGTCGACGGCATACGCGTCGACGCCGTGGCCTCGATGCTCTACCTCGACTACAGCCGAGAGGATGGCGATTGGCTGCCCAACGAGTACGGCGGGCGAGAGAACCTCGCCGCCATATCGTTTCTCAAGGAGTTGAACGAGCAGGCACACGGCCAGCATCCCGGGGTGTTGACGATCGCCGAGGAATCGACCGCCTGGCCGGGCGTCTCACGGCCCACGCATCTCGGTGGACTGGGGTTCAGCTTGAAGTGGAACATGGGCTGGATGAACGACACCCGAAACTACATCAGCCACGATCCGATCCACCGCAAATATCACCACGACGAGCTGACCTTCAGCCTGATCTACGCCTTCCACGAAAACTTCGTCCTGCCGCTGTCCCACGACGAGGTCGTACACTGCAAAGGATCGCTGCTGGATCAGGTGCCCGGCGACCTGTGGCAGAAGTTCGCCAACATGCGGCTCTTGTACAGTTACCAATGGACCCATCCGGGCAAGAAGCTGCTGTTCATGGGCGACGACTTCGGTCAGTGGAGCGAGTGGGACTTCGACAACAGCCTGCAATGGCACCTCTTGCAGTGGGATTCCCACAAGGGGCTGTTGAAGTGCGTGGCCGACCTGAACCGCCTCTATCGCCGCGAGAAGGCGCTTTACGAAGTCGATTTCGACTGCCGCGGATTCGAGTGGATCGACTGCCACGATCACGACGACTGTACGCTGAGCTACATCCGCCGCGCAAAGGATCCCAACGACTTCCTCGTGGTCGCCTGCAACTTCACACCGGTGCCGAGGGTCGGCTACCGTTTGGGCGTACCCGAGCAGTGCTGGTACGAGGAGATTTTCAACAGCGACTCGTCGTTCTACTCCGGCGGCAACGTGGGCAACAATTCCGGCGTGATGGCCGAGCCGTTGTCTGCCCACGGCAGGCCCGCCTCGATCACGATGACCTTCCCGCCGCTGGCCACCGTGGTCTTCAAGCCGCGCCGATAAGAGATAAGAGATTTGGGGTCAGAGCGCATTTAGTCATTAGGCATGACGAGCTTAATGACTAAATGCGCTCTGACCCCAGAACCCCTGCCCTGTTACGCGGCCCAGTTCTCGATCCTTAACTCTTCAACTCGCTCAAAGTGCTGAACGTTGTCGGTAACAAGCGCATATCCCAGGTGCAAGGCAGTGGCGGCAATCACCAAGTCGAAGTCATCGAGCCTCCGGCCTTCTTGCTCCAACCGCACCCGCAGCACGGCGAAGGTCTCGATGATCGGCGGCGAGACATCGATCACGGGGTACAATTCGGCAATACGGCGAACCTTGGCGACGTTCTCGATGGGCCGTGCGCTCTTCATCGCCCCCCACAGAAGCTCGCCGTAAGTAATGACCGAAAGCGCGCGAGGCTCGGCAAGACGGCGGGACAACTGCTCCGCTACTTTCCGGTCGCCACGAAGCGAGTAGACGAAGATGCTCGTGTCAATCAAATACATTAGACTTCGCCTCGAAACGACGTCCTGATCGGCGGGAAGCTCGAATGTCGGCCATGATCTCTTCGGCGCTTCGGTCGTCCTGCCAAGAACCGACCAACTCCAGAAACGCTTCGTTGGCCCTCCTCGTGTCCCCAGAAGGCCGGCCAAGATACTCGCGCACAATCGCGATCACTTCCTGGCTGATCGAACGATTATCCATTGACGCACGCGCTCGTAGCGCACCATATAAATGGTCGTCGATTCCCTTTACCTGCAAAGTCGCCATAGACCATTCTCCTTTGCCACTGCACCCCATACACTATACCGCTTGATTCAGGAAAAAGCAAGCAAAGTTCATGCAGCCACTCGCTGGTGGGGCATGTTCCGGCGGCAAGTCGGCTGTAGAATGCGATTATAGGGGAGAAAAAGGAGGAGGTCCGATTAAGGAAAGATAGGCTGAATCATGCATTGTCCAGCGTGTCGATATCGGACCAGTCCCGTTTTTCCCTTCACGTTTTCCCCTTCATGCTTGTTAGTACCAGGAGACTCGGCAAGCTAGATACTCGCTCAAGACAATTTGCACGAAGTCGCCGTCCGATTGACTCACCATGTAGCGATAGCGCCCAGGTTGAATGACCGTCCATGCACTTGACGGCGATTTCGACCATTGCTTCGCGGCGCGGATGAATGCCCGGCTCCCGATTTCAGGCCAAAGCGCCGTGTCACCACCATTGGGTGACTCAAACTCCGACCGCTGTTGGTCAGACATTGCGATAAGGGGAAGGATGGCTGGTTTGTCAGGCCTCTCCAGCTTAGGAAGACTGAGTTCGTGCGCAATATGCCCACGCGCCAGTTTTAGCAAAATGTTTTGCACACGGCCAATATCCGGCTGCCAAACCACATTGCCGGAGTTGTCCATTCGTTTGCTTTCATTCAATTGCACGACGAGCGCGGGGCATTCGGTCAGAATGCGCCTAACTTTCGGACGAGAAACGCCGTCCGGGGTGGCCGACCCGCACAGCGCGCATTCGATCAGACACGCGAGATATTGCTCGTCCAAGGAAAAACTGTTGTTGCACTCCGCACAGGCATCGACCACCGGAAGATCCGGTGGAAGTGGCTCGTCAAGCAAGACTTTCGACGGACAGTGATCTTGGGACTCGGGCGCACCGCCACAGAAGACACAATAGCCCGATTGGCGTTCATCGACGAAAAGTTTTCGCGGGTCCATACGCCCCCCCATGGCACTTAGTTTGTTTTGTAACTCGTTTGGAAATTTCAGGAATCGCCCTGCGACAATTGTGCCGCGTTGTGAATCGTCGTCGGTTCCTGACGCGAGTTCATTTCCCGCCACAATTGCGCGGCGGGGTGGTTTGATTCCGCAAGCCATCGCCGCCGTCGTTCCGTCTTTTGCCGGGCGGTGAAACCTTGCGTTTCGGCGACGTGACGGCTCTGAACGGCTCGCTTATACGCGATGCAATCGAACGATTTTTCAGGCGTCATAACGATACTACCTCCCTCGGCGAACGAATATCGACGGAATGGTATCCGTGCATTAGATTCACGGCGTTGAATTGACGGATTTTCCCCACTTGAACGATGTGCTTGAAGTTCCAACTAACGATCATATCTGCTCGCGCGACCGTGGCAATGGCTACGTGCAGTGCATCGTCTTGCCAAGCCTCGCCGAGGATTCCCGCCTCCAAATATCGCTCTTGGAGAAATTCCGCTTCCTCGTCCGCGTCCACCAGAACAAAACTCTCCGGCGGCAACTCCTCGACGACGGCCATCACATCGCGTGGAGCATCCTCCAATTCTTGAAACAGCAAGTCCGAGAGAATCAAGACGATTTCATTGCGCCGCGCCATTTCCACCAGCGCCTGGCTTTCCGCCGCAAACTCCCGATCAAGACACCCGCCGATGACGGACGTATCCACGTAAATTCTTTGACGATGCACTCGAAGCCCTCCTATTAGTAGTATAGATGGTTTTTCGGTGGAAACAATTGGGGGTTCTGTCCGCAACGCCCGGCCGGCGATAAAATAACTTGTCGATCCATCCGATTCGCTCGATACATGGAGGTTTCACACCCATGAGTACGCTCCCTTTCGCACACTTGCACTGTCACAGCCATTACAGCCTGTTGGACGGGGCCGGCAAGGTCCGCGGGCTGTTGGAGCGGGCGAAGGCGCTGCGGATGACCGCACTGGCCCTGACCGACCACGGAAACCTCCACGGGGCCATCAAATTCTATCAAGCGGCCAAGGAATTGGGCATTAACCCCATCTTGGGGCTGGAGGCGTACATCGCCCCGGGAAGCCGATTCCACAAGGAACAGGGAAACTCGAAAGAGGCCAGCCATCACCTCACGCTCTTGGCTCGCAACCGCACCGGATTCCGCAACCTGGTGAAACTCTCCTCGGCGGCTTTTCTCGAGGGGTTCTACTTCAAGCCGCGGATCGACAAGGAGTTGTTGGCCGCCCATCGGGAAGGGCTGATCTGTCTGAGCGGGTGCGTCTCCAGCGAATTGAGCCGCACGCTGTCGGCCGGCGGCGAGGCACACTTCCAAAAAGCACTCGATGTGGCCGCCTGGTATCAAAAACTTTTCGGCGACGACTATTATATTGAGATACAAAACAACCACCTGGAATCGCAGCGGGTGGCGATGGAAGGGGCCGTCCGGATCGCCGAACGGCTCGGCATCCCCCTGGTCGCCACCAGCGACGTGCATTACATCCACCGCGAGGACTCCGACGCCCAGGACATTCTCCTCTGCGTCAACACCGGCAAGTTCCGCACCGACGCGAACCGAATGCGGATGGAGAGCGACGAATTCTTTCTGCGCAGCGCCGAGGAGATGTACGCCGCTTTTCCCGGCCGCGAGGACGCCCTGCGCCGCACCCAGGAAATCGCCGACGGCGTGGACATCGAATTGGAGTTGGGGCGTCGGCACTTTCCCACCTACGCCCCGCCGGATGGCAAGACTTCGGAAAACTACCTGCGCGAGTTATGCGAGGAGGGCTTGAAAGAGTGTTACGCGAACCGTCCCGACCGATACGCCGACGGCAAGTTTTCCGAGGAGGTGACGGCCCGGCTCGATCGCGAACTGAAAGTCATCGGTAAACTTGGGTTCCCAAACTATTTTCTTATCGTCTGGGATTTCGTCCGTTTCGCCCGCGAGCAGGGGATTCAGACCACTGCCCGCGGCTCGGGCGTCGGCTCACTGGTCTCCTACGCGCTGCATCTGAGCCACGTTTGCCCATTGGAGTACGACCTGCTGTTCGAGCGGTTCCTGGATGAGAGCCGCCGCGAGGCGCCCGACATCGACATCGACTTCTGTCAGCAGCGGCGCGGCGAGGTGATCCAGTACGTAAAGGAAAAGTACGGCGTGGCGAACGTGGCGCAGATCGGCACCTTCGGCACGCTGGCGGCCCGGGCGGCGATCCGCGACGTGGGCCGCGCGCTGGGGTTGCCCATTTCGCGCGTCGACGGGGTCGTGGCGATGGTGCCCGAGGAACTGGGTATCACGCTCCGCAAGGCCCTCGAAAAGAGCGACGGACTGCGAAAAGCTTACGAAACCGACGTCGATATCCGTAAACTGCTCGACCTTGCCCAGGGTATCGAGGGGCTTGCCCGAAACGTCGGCACGCATGCCGCCGCGGTCGTGATCGCCGACCGGCCGCTGACCGACTACGTCCCCTTGCAGCACGTCCAGGATAAAAAGGAGGTCATCACCCAATGGGCGATGGGCGACGTGGAACGCGCCGGCCTGCTGAAAATGGACTTCCTCGGCCTGCGAAACCTCACGATCCTCTCGAAAGTCGTTAAACTGATCGAACAGACCACGGGCAAGAAGATCGATCCCTACGGTTTTCCAATCGACGACGCCGAGACCTTCGCCCTGCTTTGCCGCGGCGAAACGAAGGGCGTGTTCCAGTTGGAGAGCGGCGGCATCCGCGACCTGTTGCAGCGGATGAAGCCCAGTCATTTCCACGACATCATCGCCACCAACGCCCTCTATCGCCCCGGCCCGCTGGAAGGCGGCATGGTCGACGACTATATCCAAGTGAAACACGGCCGGCAAAAGGCCGAATACAAACACCCCGCGATGAAGGAAATCCTGGAAGAGACCCACGGCGTGATGGTCTACCAGGAACAGGTGATGCGGATTCTCAACCGATTAGGGGGCATCCAACTTGCCAACGCATACAGTTGCATCAAGGCGATCGGCAAGAAACGGCTCGATATGATCGCCAAGTTCCGCGAGGAGTTCATCGAAGGCGCCCACTCGCGGGGGATGTCGAAAAAGGAGGCGGCCGAACTGTTCGGGCGGATCGAGAAGTTCGCGGGCTACGGGTTCAACAAGTCTCACAGCACCGCCTACGCCTTGATCGCCTACATGACGGCCTACCTGAAGGCCCATTATCCGATCGAGTTCATGGCGGCGCTGCTCTCGAGCGACATACCCGGCCGGAACTTCAAGCGAAAGGATTCGCTGGTCGAGCATATCGAGGACTGCCAGCGGATGGGCGCGGAGGTGCTGCCGCCGGACGTGAACCGCTCGTATGCCGAGTTTACCGTGGCCGAGGGAAATATCTGCTTTGGGCTGACCGCCATCAAGGGTTGCGGTGGAGCCGCCGCCGCCGCGATTGCCGCCGAACGCGACAAAAATGGACCTTACCGCAGCCTGTTCGACTTCTGCGAGCGGCTCGATCCCGGCACGGTCAACCGCGCGGCGATCGAATCGTTGGTCAAGGCCGGGGCATTCGACTCGCTCGGCGCTCGACGCGCGCAACTCTCCGCGGCAATAGATCGGGCAATGCAGGCCGGGGCCACCGCCGCTTCCGACCGGCGCAGCGGACAGAAGTCGCTCTTCGGCGGCGACGAGGACGCGCAGCCGGACGCCGGCGCGGCAAACCTACCCGACGTGCCCGAGTGGGAACAACGCGACCAATTGGCCCGCGAAAAAGAGGTCCTCGGGTTCTATCTTTCCAGCCATCCGTTGGCCGAACACCGATCGACGCTGGCCTCATACTGCTCGCACACCACGGTTGAGGCCGCCGAGTTAAAACACCGCACCGAAGTCATGCTCGGAGGGATGATCTCGGCAATCAAGTTTTCGCACACGAAGAACCCCAAGCCGGGAAGCCCCAGCCGCTACGCCATGTTCGACCTGGAAGACACCGAGGGCATGATCCGCTGCATCGTCTGGCCCGACCAGTTCGTCCACTACGAGGAACTCATCAAACCGGACACCATCGTGGTCGTCCGCGGCGCGGTGGATAAACGCCCCGGCTCCGAGGAAGCGAATCTTATCGTCAACGAAATCATCACTCTTGAAGACCTGCCCGCCCGCTGCACGCGCGGCGTGGTGATTCGACTATCGGAGAAAGACAACGGCCGGCACAAGCTCGAACAACTCCACGAAATCCTCCGCGGCTATCCGGGCAATTGCGAGTTGCAACTGTTGCTCTGCCTCGAAAACGGCCGCCGCGTGGCGTGCAAATGCGGCGGGATGGCCGTGGCCGTCGGCGACCAGATGCGGGATCGGGTGGAACGGCTACTGGGTCCGGGAAATCTCCGGCTCGTAACCGCTTCGCCATCCTCTGTCCGTCGCCCGAACTTCCGAAAGCCTCGCCCGGTGGCCGCCTCATAAAGCCGCGATCGGCGGTCGCGCCGGCTATTGCGTGTCAGAAATGCAATGCCGCATCCGAAAACGCCCCGCGACTGTATCTAAAAACGCCCCGCGATTGTGTTCGCGGGGGGGGAACGGCGGTTCCCCCGCCGGTCGCAGCCGGCGGGCGTTTCCACTATCCACTATCCACTGACCACTAATCCGCGCGACCGCCGGTCGCGGCTTTACGGAGAATCACATAATCATTGTGGCGGTAATGACTTATGTCGTTTGCCCCCTCTTGTTCCGGCGATCGGCAGCCGCCGCGTAACACCCGTTTTCTCGCCTAAATCCAGGCCGCTTACTTGCTTTACCCAGCTTTCCTAATTAAGATCAATGGTGTAGAAGTACAAGCGGGCAAGATTGTTTTTTGCTTTTGACTCTAACCTTCGCTCCCACCCGGCCCTTTCGGGTCGAAGTGGTGGGGGCGAACCGGACAACTACCCTGGAATTGGAGATAGAGACATGCGTTGCCGAGGACTGGGCTACTGGTCGATCTGGATGGCGGCGGCGGGACTGCTCATGGCGCTGGCCCCATCGGTGGTTTGGGCGCAGGCGACCGCCGGCGTGGCCATCGACGCCGATGGCGTCCTACGCACAAGAACGTTCATCGACCCGGGCGGACAACTGATGCACGAACGGATCGCTTCGGCCAAGGCCACACTCGATCCGAAGCTGGCTTCCTACAGTAAGCTGCGGAAGATTTCGCTGAACCGGCTGGAACAAGTCATCCTCGGTCGCCAAGGGGTGTTGACCGACGAGATGCGATACATGGCCGGCCTGCTGAGGGTCAAATACGTTTTCTACTATCCAGACAGCAAGGACATCGTCTTGGCCGGTCCGGCCGAAGGCTGGGCGCCCGATCCATCGGGACGGATCGTGGGCATCACCAGCGGCAGGCCCGTCGTACAGTTGCAAGATCTGGCCGTCGCCCTGCGGATGTTTCCGCCCGACGGCAAACCAACGGAGATGATCGGCTGCTCGATCGATGCGACCCAACAGGGTTTGGCCTCGATGCAGCACTTCGTCCGCGGCATCCGCCGCTTGAGCAGGCGGCCAAGCGATGAGCAGGTGCGGATGATCGCCGAGGGCGTGCGCACGAGCCTCGGCTATCAGACCGTCACCATTAGCGGCGTCTCGCCCCGAACTCATTTTGCCCAAGTAATGGTCGAGGCCGACTATCGCATGAAACTGATCGGCATCGGTCTGGAGCGGCCGCCGGTGAAGTTGGTCAGCTACGTGGACCGCGCCAAGCTCAGAGACATCGCCAGCAATGCCATGCAGCGATGGTACTTCGTCCCCGACTATCAGTGCGTCCGCCAGAGCGACGACGGCTTGGCGATGGAGTTGGTCGGCGACGGCGTGAAGCTGATCGGCGCGGATGAAATGGTCACCAGTAGCGGCGAGCGCAAGGCCGCCGACCGTGGAAACAGGGCCAGCCAGGCGTTCGTGCTCGGCTTCACCAAGAAGTATCCCGAGTTGGCCGAGCGTTCGCCCGTCTACGCCGAACTGCGGAACCTTATCGACTTGGCCGTCGCCGCCGCCTACATCCAGGAACAGGACTACTACCACAAGGCCGGTTGGGAAATGCCGTTCCTCGGCAGCGAGAAGGAGTTTCCGGTCGAGGTCTACGACGTTCCCAAAACGGTCGAGTCGGCGGTGAATGCGATATGGAAGGGGCTCACCCTTGTCACACCCGTCGGCGGCGGCGTACAGATTCACCCCGCCGAGGCGTTGGATTCCGAAAACATCCTGCCCGACAAGAAGGCGAAAGTGGCCAAACTTCACCAAGAGATCAAGCCCGACCTGGCCGAGGGCCAGTGGTGGTGGGACTGATCATTTCCCAATCTTCTTTGCGTTTTTGTGCCTTTGTAGTGAAACAATAAAAAATCACTCCCGGTCGCCGACGGATGCTTGGGTAGGCAGTTCCGTCGGCGACTTATCGTTTTCTTGCAGATATCGCCGTAACTCACCACGGAAGCACGGAGAGCACGGAAATGGAAGCCGGCTACTGCTCGGCCGTCCCGTCACACTGCCGAATAAACCACCGGTGCCGTTCGACAGCACGCTCAATTTGTTCCGGCGACTCGTACGGCAGATACATCACCCGCATTACCATCTGGTATCGTTTTCCTACTTCATAATGGGGGACGAAGTACTGGAAATCCCAGGCCGGATTGCCTCTCCCGCCACCAGAAGGCGATTGGGTCATGCGGATCTGATCCTGGGGACGAAACAAATACACAAGCGCCATGCCGTGGCTAACGCCGTAGCACCAAGGCTCGCTGTAGCGATACCGTGAAAGATTGAATACGAGCTTTAAAGGAAAGTTGGGGTCGCGGGCAAATTCGCGGCAGTCGTTGGCAGCCAAGTGGGTGGATAGCCGACCGTGGGCCGGAGTCACGCCCCGCACCCACCGCGCTATCGCCGGCTGGTCTGCCGGATGCCCTTTGAAATGAATGTCTAGCGACTCGGGTTGATGGATGTAGCTGGCCCAGAACAAGCCCATATAGTTGTTTTTGAAACTCCGCTGCCGCGGAATGCACTCCAAGGTCATCTCGATCGTGCCGTCTTCCAACAATTCGTATCGCAGACAGCTTTCCAAGCCGTAGTGTGGCGTAGGCTTTTGGTAAAGCTCTGCCGTGAAGGGATTGACAATTCGCAATTCCATCGGGGCGTTCCGCGGCTCAAATAGCATCTTGCGTTTTTTCGTGGTTCCATCGTGGATGTGTTCAAAATTGAGCCCGGCGTAGGACGGCACAAAAAGATTCTCTCGCCGTCGTACATGTTTGAGCGAAGCGATCCCGCTGTATCCGGCGCGATGTCCAGGTAAGACGGCATCGTCAACCGCCCGATTGTCGGCAACCACCGCTTCCACCTCGGCCCGTTTCAGGACCACATAGGGCTGCTCCGGCGTCTGGTAGCGGACGGCCGGGTTGGAAAGACTCGTCAAGGCAGGCGGCTCCGTGGCGCCTGCGCAGATGGAAGAGGCCATAATCCACAGCACCGCGATGATCCGGACAACCATTTGCATGATGCCTTTCTTTCCTTGTCCCTGGAATGACAATTGTAACCGTCCACGAAGGTCGGGGCAATGTCGAGGCAATCGGGAGAAGGGCGGTTTGGCAATGTCGCTGGAGGGACGGGAAAACCCGACCGGGTGGATACGGAAGATTGCGACCCCGGGGCTCCCACAGATCCGTACGTGCTCGCATTAGAGCATACGGTTCCTCGAAGTCATGATTCCTACGTGCTTCCCTGGCGGTAAATCTTCGGTAAGGGAAGCGGATATCGCTTCTCCAACCTCTCAAACTTCTCCCTGGTCATTTTGCGCTCACGGTTGCGGCGGTCGAGCCACCTGCGCCAAGCCCTTCGCACCTCGCGGCGAAAGTTGCGGAGCATCCGGCCGTTGCCGATCACGCCATAGTAGACGGCCTCGATTTCGCTCCCGTCGCCGCCGTGTGCGTTTGCCGCGAAAAATCATCAAGCTGGCCGAAGGACTTATGATCCTGACCTCCTAACATAGTCCAATTCTCAGAAAGTGCGGTAATGTCGTCAACGGGCATTGCCCGCCCTGGCGCCTTGCCTCTCTCTCGGCGGAAGAGAGGGCCGCTACTTGCCGATCAACTCGTCAACTAGTGCCTCGGCGTCGTACACTTTTCGCAGCGATTCGATGATCGCGCCGGCGTGGACGAATACCGCTCGGCCCTCTTCCTGCGTGAACACGAAGTCCCAAACCAGCGAGGGCAAATTGCCGTCGAAGACGATTCCCACCAACTCGCCGTCGCGGTTCACGGCCGGGCTGCCCGAGTTGCCGCCGATGCTGTCGTTGGTGGAGACGAAGTTCAGCGGCGTGTCCATCTTCAGCCGGTCTTTCCGCTCAATCCAAATCGACGGCATGGAATACGGCGCGGCGAACAGGTTCTCCTCGGCGCGGCGATACAGCCCGGCGAACGTCGTCCAGGCGGGCATCGGCTCGCCGTCCCGCCGATAGCCCTTAACCTGTCCGAATGACAGCCGGAGCGTATGAGTGGCGTCGGGGTAAATCGAATCGCCGAACAGCGCGAAGCGGACCTGCGCCAACGTGCCGTATGCCTGCGTCTGCGGCTCACTTACCCGACGTTCGTAAATCTTGCGGATATCGTCGGCTGGATCACCGACCAGACGAGCCAACTGAATCATCGGATCGTCGCAGGCCTCGATGGCTTCGGCCCCACCCTCGACCAATCGACATCGGAAGGACGGGTCGGCGAGTTTCGAGCCGCGGATCAGTTCGTCGGCCCGCTGCGGCGGCGAGCGGCCGGCCATCACCGCGCGGACCAAAGGATCGTCGTATCCCTTCCACTCCAGGTACATGCTCAGCGAATCGGCCAAGAGCACGGTCTCAAGATCGGGATAGACCGGCACGTCGAGGAGCAACCGCGATTTGAGCGAATCGAGATCCGAGTCGCGGTATCCCCAGGATCGTTCGGCCTCGGGCTTGGCAAGCTCTTCGGCCATGCCGATCAGGGTGCGAGCGAACGAGAACAAGCTGCTCTGAAACGCCCCTCCTCCTCCGATCATCTCGTAGTCGTCGTGTATTTCCGCGAAGGCGGTTAGCGATTGATCTATCATTTCCAGCGCGGTCTCCAGTTCGGCGGCCAACTCCGGTCTTTCGGCGACCGCGCGGCGGAGCGATTCTTCCTCGGCGCGTTTGATTTTCATCACGGCGGGGTCTTGCAGTCCGGCCAACATTTCCAAACGAGCTTTGCGGCTGTTCTGGCACTTGCGCAGCTCCATGGAAGCCCGACGGGAATTCTCGACGCCGCGTTGGCTGAATGCCGTCAACGAAATCTCGCGCCGCCGCCGCTGATCGAGCACGGCCGGCATTATCACGTCGCGGATGAACTCCAGGTGACGAACGGTTTTCAGCCGTTCGGTGCGGGCGGGATTCCCGGCCATGAACACCAACTCGCCCTCCTTCGGGCCGGCGGAGTTCCATTTCAGGTAGTGCGGCGTCTTGGCCGGCCGGCCGTCCTCGTAGACGCGGAAGAAACAGACGTCCAGGGCGAACCGCGGATACTCGAAATTGTCCGGGTCGCCGCCGAACGCGGCGATCGATTCCGCCGGCGAGAATACCAACCGCACGTCGTCGTAGACTTTATAGCGATAGAGATGGTACAGACCGCCGTAATACAACGAGACTACGTCGCTGGGAAGACCGGTCTTCTCCTTTGATTCTCTATTTATCGAGTCGATCTCCTCGCTGCGTCGCTTGGCGGCCTCGGCCGGATCGGAAATAGAGGCCACCGCCGACCGAATCCGCTCGGTAACGTCCTCGATGCCGACCAGCACTTTCAGCTTACAGTCGGGGCATTTTAGTTCCTCGTCGCGGGATCGGGCGTGGAAGCCCGTAATTATCAGGTTGCGATCCGGCGTGCTGATCTTGTAAATGCTGGACAGACCGACGTGGTGATTGGTCATCACCAGTCCATCGCCCGAGACAAACGAGCCTGAAGCGTTGTCGAATCGGACGGCCGACAGCCGCAGGTGGTCGAGCCATGCGTCGCTCGGGTCGAAATTATATCGCTCCTCGAGCAGCTTCCGCGGCGGATCGCTGAACAGCCACATCCCTTCGTCGGCCCGCGCGGCGAGCGAGAAAAACATCAACGCGGCAACTGCATATACGGCGAGAGAGAATGATCGACGACGATTCATGCTTTGGTCTCCAGAAGGAAAAACCAAGGTGGGCGACAAAGGAGGGACGTATTGGAAGCATACGTAATGGTAAGCGATCGGCGGCCGTTTGGCAAGTGCCGGCATTGCTTGACACCCCCAAGTTTGACGTGATAGGATGAACGGCAGCACCAAGAGCGTGTTCGTCAAATGGTAACAATCGCATTTAGCCCCGGGTGAACACACCCGGGGCAAGCGGTTTTTCGCGACCAACCCGGCCCGCCGTGTATTCACGGCGGGCTAAATGAACGATTTCAGAATACACTTCAACGATTATGCCTCCCACGCGCGACGAACTTGTCGGACTTTACCTCGACCAGATTCCCTTCGAGCCGTATCCCGTGCAGGAGGAGGCGTTGCTGGCGTGGTTCTCGGCCGAACAGGGCGTGTTGGTCTGCACGCCGACCGGCACCGGCAAGACGATGATCGCCGAGGCCGCGCTGTTCGAGGCGCTGCATGACGGAACCACCGCCTACTACACCACCCCGCTGATCGCCCTGTGCGAGCAAAAGTTCCGCGAGATGCAGACGGCGGCCGTCCGGTGGGGATTCCAGCCGGACGACGTGGGACTGGTCACCGGCAACCGTCGCGAAAACCCCGACGCCCGGGTATTGGTCGTAGTGGCCGAAATCCTCCTGAACCGGCTATTGCACCGGTGCGGAAAAGGGGACAGGTCCAATTTGCCGGAACGGCCCGAAGGGTGCTG
>JAUWNG010000171.1 GCA_030612765.1 Planctomycetota bacterium | reverse complement strand
GGCTCATGCCGTGTTTATTAGCCGCCGGTACGGCGGCTAATGATGCTCAGATTGCCGATATGAAAAAAGACAAACGCCCCGGGGCACGGGGGGCGGGGGGGCGCGCCACCCCCCCCGAAACCCCCCCCCCCCCCCGCGCCGGGGGGCGGGGGGGTGGTCGGGGGGGTTGCGCGTGCCCCCGCGCCCGCCGCCGCGGGGCGTTTGTCTTTTTTCATATCGGCAATCTGAGCATCATTAGCCGCCGTACCGGCGGCTAATAAACACGGCATGAGCCTACTCGACCAGCAGCGAGAACGCATTCAAGACGATCTCCGCGGGCTGATCGCCGGCGAAGTGCGTTGCGACGACGTGTTTCTGCAACTCTTCGCCAGCGACGCTGGGATTTACGAGATCAAACCGCTGGGTGTTGTCCGGCCGCGCTCGGCGGCCGATCTGTCTGCCTGCGTCGGCTACGCGGCCGAGAAGCACATTCCGTTGCATGCCCGCGGCGCCGGCAGCGGCGTGGCGGGCGAATCCCTGGGACCGGGGCTGGTGGTCGATTTCTCCGCCCATCTCCGCCGCGTGATCCGCGTCGACGAGGACCGGGTCCGCGTGCAGCCGGGCGTGGTCCACGAACGGCTCAACGAGCAATTGCGCAAACAAGGCCGCGTGTTCGGTCCCGACCCGGCCGCCAGCGCCGTGGCCACCGTCGGCGGCATGATCGCCATCGACGCCGCCGGCAGCCGATGGTTGAAATACGGCTCGACGCGACGGCACGTGCTGAGTCTCCAAGTCGTCTTGGCCGACGGAGAGATGCTCGAGTTTAGCCGCGAACCGCTCGTCGACGGCCGGAGCACAAGCACCATCCCGCGAAAACGGGAACTCGTCGACCGATTGGCCGCACTGCTGCGGGAGAATGCCGAGACGATCCGCCAAAACCGGCCCAACAGCCCGGAAAACCACTGTGGATACAACCTCGCGGAGGTGCTGGGCGACGGCTACCTCGACGTCGCGCGGCTGTTGGTCGGTTCCGAGGGGACGCTGGCCCTGACGACCGAAGCGGTGCTGAGCACCGATCGCCTGCCGTCGTCTCGGGGTGTTGCCTTGCTGCTTTTTGACAGCATGGAGAAGGCCGCCCGCGCCGTGCCGGACATCCTTGCTCACACTCCGACGGCCTGCGATCTAATGGACCGCCGCCATTTGAGTCTTGCCCGAGAGGCCGAGCGCCGCTTCGAGCAATTGATCCCCGCCGAGACCGAGGCTTTGCTCCTGGTCGAGCAAGACGGCGACGACCCGCACGAAGTACGCGAGCGGTTGCACCGGCTGGTGGGCGAATTGTGGCAGCGGAAGCGTTTGGCGTTCGGAGCGAGGCAGGCGTTCGAGGACGACGAGACGAAGTTGTATTGGCATCTGCTGGACAAGGTGCAGTCGGCGTTGTACCGGATGGCGGGGCCAAGCCGTCCGCTGCCGATAGTGGAAGACATGGCGGTCGCGCCCGAGACGCTACCCGATTTTTTGGTGCGGGTGCAAAACGTGCTGAAACGCAATCAGGCAACCGCGTCGCTCTACTGCCACGCCGGCCAAGGACAAATCCACGTCCAGCCGTTCCTCGATCTCGCCAAACCCGACGACGTTCGGCGCATGCGGCGGCTGGCCGAGGAACTCTACGAGGAAGTGCTGGCCGTAAAGGGAAGCATCGGCGGGGAACACGCTTGCGGATTGAGCCGCACGCCGTTTGTCCGCCGCCAGGCCGGTCCGTTGTGGGACGTGCTCCTCGAAGTGAAAAAAATCTTCGACCCCGAAAACATCCTCAACCCCGGCAAGATCGTTGGCGACGATCCCGACATGATGACCCGCTATCTGCGGCCCTCGATTCGGGTTTTCGCCGTACCCGACACGGCCGTCCCCAGCCGTGAGGAAATATCTTCACAGCCGGAGACGGCCGTGCCGCAATCGACGACCGCGCCACAGGAAATGCGGAACCTGGTCGAATTGCAGTTGGATTGGGACCCCGCCAGGGTCGCCGACGCCGTGGCGGCTTGCAATCGCTGCGGCGAGTGCCGCACGCAAGAGGCGCGGCTCCGCATGTGCCCCATCTTCCGGTTCCTGCCCACCGAAGAGGCCTCGCCGCGGGCAAAAGCCAATCTCCTCCGCGGCGTCCTGACCGGCGCGTTGGACCTCGGACTCTTGACCGGCGACGAGTTCAAGGCGGTGGCCGACTTGTGCGTCCATTGTCACTGCTGCCGGCTGGAATGTCCGGCGGGCGTGGACGTCCCCCGGATGATGCGCGAGAGCAAGGGCGCTTATGTGGCCGCCAACGGACTTTCCATCGCCGAACGGGCAATGACGCGGATCGATCTGCTCGCCGCCCTGGCCGGACTGATCGCGCCGACCGCCAATTGGGCGCTGACCAACCGGCAAATGCGCTGGCTGTTGGAAAAGACTCTCGGGATAGCCCAGGGTCGAAAGCTGCCGCGGGTGGCCTCGCGGAGTTTCTTGCGCCGCGCCGCCCGCCGACGGCTGACGCGCCCCTCGCGCCGCGGCGGACAAAAAGTCCTCTACTTCGTCGACGTCTATGCCAATTATTTCGACCCGCAGTTGGCCGAAGCCCTGGTTGCCGTGTTGGAACACAACCGTCTCAGCGTGTACGTCCATCCCGGCCAAAAACAGGCGGGGATGACCTCGATCGCCTGCGGCGAACTTGATCGCGCGCGGCGGCTGGCCGAACACAACGTCGCGCTGCTGGCCGAATCGGTCCGCCAGGGGTATCACGTCGTCGCCACCGAGCCGGCCGCCGCACTCTGCCTCCAACACGAATATCCCCAACTGATCGACGACGACGACGCCCGGCTGGTCGCCGAAAACAGCAGCGAAGCCGGCAGCTTCCTCTGGAACATGCACACACTCGGAAATCTACAACTCGACCTGAACCCGCTCAACCTGACCCTGGGATACCACGCCCCCTGCCACCTGCGGGCGTTGCGGGTGGGTACGCCGGGAAAAAACTTGTTGGGATTGATTCCCGGGCTGCGCGTGCATAGCATCGAAAGCGGGTGTTCCGGCATGGCAGGCACGTTCGGACTCTCGAAGAAAAATTACCGGAGCAGTCTGCGGGCGGGACTGAAGCTCATCTCGCGGCTCCGAGCACCGGACATCCAGGCGGGGGTCACCGAGTGCAGCGCCTGTAAAACCCAAATGGAACAGGGCACCGAAAAACCAACTCTCCATCCAATCACACTGTTGGCCCTTTCCTACGGACTGATCGAAAAACCCAAAGGGGTCGGTTTGTAATTCGTGTGTCCTTCCAATGGATTGACCGCGAAATCTTTCCGCCCTCCGCCCTCCGCCAACAACTGGCCGCTGAAGCGGCCAGCCCTCACCCTTCTTCACTATCCACTATCCACTATCCACTATCCACTATCCACTACCCACTACCCACTACCCACTACCCACTACCCCCCCTCCTTTAGTCGGCAACAAAAAAAGGGCCACCCATTCGGATGGCCCTTTGATTGGTTCTCGGTTTCATTGAGAGGCTTACGCCGTCCGCCTCTGCCGCCGGTAGTATACGAAACCGGCCGCAAGCAGCAGGCCCCACACAACAATCGTGGCCGGCTCGGGAATCGGGCTCTCCTTCATCGCCATTGTAAGTGTGGCCTCGGTAGCACCGTATTGGACGTATATTGAGCCGCCTTTGGTCGTTTGCCAGATATCTGAGTAGGCTAACCCGCCAGTGGCTGGATCAACATAGTCGATCCACGCCGTCTCGGTCTCCTGGATAATACCGTCCTCATTTGCGTCGATCCAGTGAAAGCTGGTCAGCGTCAGACAGTGCCCCCAATCGCCATCGTTGATGCCGATCTCCACGTCCTCGCAGGCCACGAGGTTGTCGTACAGAAACTCCCATGTGGGGTATATGTTGTCCTGTACCCAGTTGGGCTTATCGATCGGCGGGATTTGTTCGTCCGGTCTTCCCGGGAAAGCCCATGCGCCGGTTAACTGGGCGCCATAACTGGTCAAGCCAGGCGCAAACTCCTCCATGTACTTCTGCTTGCCATAAATTCCCATATCGTACCATGTGCCGATGCCGACTATCGTGTTCATGTAGTCCACGCTGGCCAATGTTGTGGCCACGGCGCCAATGTCGCCGTCAGATACCAGGAGGTTGTCGTACACGCCGGGATATTTGTTCTGCAGGTAGACGAAAGAATTGGCGGTTGCCACCGGGACACAAGCCCACGGGCGGATTTCTTGAGGCACGACCGACCCATCGTACTGGTTGAGATGGCCGTACAACGTCCAATCCTTGTCGATGTTGTAAGCAATAGACGCCCAGGCCGACGAGGCACCGAAGGCCAACGTGATTGCCAACATCCACGGCATGGCGACGGCAACAAATCGAGCGGCACTCCTGCCTTTGCAAAGTGAACGGTAATTCATGGTTAGTTCCCTTCAATTCAATGGTTCGATGCCCGCATAAACTCTATACGGGCGGCCAGCCCTCAACTCTCTCCAACTCTTCTCTTCTATAAAAGCCGCCGAAACCGACGGGTTAATTCCACATTGCTCCTGGTCCCCACGCTCTGCGTGGGAACCAGAGGTAAAGCGTCACTTGCGGGCACCGCACTCGATGATCTCCAGGATGGCGGTACGGTTCTCGGGCGACCAGGGTCGCCGGCCGACCGGTCCCCGCCTCCGCCGCCAGACCCTCAGCCCCAACCAGCTTCCCATGCCAAGCAGTGACCAGACAATCAAGCTGGCCGGCTCGGGGACATCCGGGTGACCAAAACCAATGAACATCTGGGCTTGGTTGTCCCCGTCGCCCCCGATTTCAACCATCCTGTAGTAACCGATATAGTCATCCCCACCCCAACTACTAGCGAGAAACGTATCCAAATCAATGTCGATGTCGTTGCCTGTGCCCAAATCTTGGTAGGGTGTCCAGTTAGTGATGTTGCTGGTATTCTTGGCGTAATACTCAGAGCCGCTCGTGTTTGAAGTGCCGGATGAAATCCCTGCCCAGATGGCATTTTGAAACGATTTCTTCTCGTCGCCCGTAAACCCCGCCGTTCCTTCCTTGTCAGCCCAGATGTCGTAGACCCAAGCGGCATATCCCTTTAAGTTCCGCCCGGCGCTGTTCTGCGTGGTCAGCCCATGAACGTCGAACCATCCCGGCGTAAACCAGATGTACTGGGTCGTCTCGACACAAAACGTACTCCGCGGGCCGTAGACCAACCCACCCACGTGGTAGGTGTCGGCCAACGTCCTGTTGTCGTCGTAGATGCTGATTGCAAATGGACCGCCACCCCAAGTCGGGGGCAAGTCAGTGATATACATGTCGTCGTGCAGATCGGTATATCCGTTGATTGCAGCTTGCACTGGCACGACACTAACCAATATGAGCAACACAGCCGGCACCAATAATGCCCTGTTCATTGAAAGGTCTCCTATACCAAAAAGTTTCAGTTCCAACTCTCTAAACACCTATAGACCGCCGAACCGCGGTTCCTGACACCGAAAACATTAATTTCCCAAAAAATACCTCTGTGGAGGGTGGCGTCTATGCTCGACAACGGGGACGTGGGTTGAATAAGTGGTTTGGCTAAAATAGCGGGCCGTCAAGTCGGGTGGCGAAGACCCTCAGCGAAGGCCATCAAATAGAGGGAAGAAGAGGCTCGATAGTCAGCCGCACTCCGCCGCCGACCGATGTCATCCCGCATTTCTCGCCAATCTGTGCCACTGCGGGATTCCACTCCGTCCACAACAAGCCCCCCCCCAGTTGGCACGTCTCGGCAACGCGCAGGCAAATGCTAGATTTATATGGGATCGCTATCGAAAAACTTTAGTTGCTTTTACGGAGAGTTCCATGGCAGGCATCACATTCCCGATACGGGGCGCGCGAAGTCCCCGGAGAAGGCTCGATACAATAACGTACCCGGCGCGCCGGCGGCCGCTGCGATTTGAACCTCTCGAACGCCGGGAGATGCTCTCGTTGGCGCCCGCCGTCATGCCGGTTCACACCGACCACACTCCGTTCCTCGGCGACGATCAGGCCAGAAGCGCGGCGTTCAGCTTCGTCTTTAATAATACTCCCGTGGTGGAGGACGTTGGGGCTGGAAGCCTCGTCGCGATGAGTGGGGAGGATTCCTGGGTCTCTCCGGGCGATCCGATTCTCCCGGTCCACGTATCCACCATAGCTCTACCTCAGGGGATGGAAATCACGTCCGTCGAGGTCTGCTATCTGGACGCGGGCATGACGATCTCCAGCGATGTACAGCTTCTGGCCGCGGGCGACGACGCCGGCGGGGAGTACAACGACTGGACGAACATTGCCAGCGAGAGCTTTCCCTATGAGGATACGATCGGCTTCTCGAACCACATCTACATGGGCTACAACATCGGACTGCTGCAGATTTTCCCGGTCCAATACGACGCCACGGCGGGCGTGCTGACATATCATTCCGATATCTCCCTGGAGGTGGCCGTTCAAGAGAGCGGGCATGCCCAAGCGCTTCCAGCGACAGGCCGTACGTCCGACCAAGCACGGGTCGCCGGGATGGTAATCAACCCCGAGTTGCTGGATGAGTATACCCTATCGACCGGGTCATTTGGCGCGGAGGAATACGGATTCGCGGCTTCATCGGACGGCACTCCCCTGTCGGCCGGGGCCCCGCCCGCGTCTTACGAGTACGTCATCATAACGAGCAGCGAGTTGGAAGCCAACTTTGAACCGTTGATCCAGCAGAAGCAGTCGCGGGGGCTTTCGGCTTGTATTGTGACGACGGAGTACATCTACGCCAACTACACGGGCACGGAGACGCACGACAACGCGGACAAGATCCGCCAATTCATCACCGATTCGTACAGCAATCACGGGACGCAGTGGGTACTGCTCGGCGGCGATGTCGAAGTGGTGCCCGCGCGCGGCGTGTTTTCTCAAGCCGGATCGGACATCCAAAACAACCTTCCGACTGACATGTACTATGCGTGCCTGGATAACACGTGGAATGGAGACGGAGACAGTCTTTGGGGCGAATACACCGACGGAGCCGACGGTGGCGACGTGGACCTAATGCCGGAGGTATGTGTCGGCCGCGCCCCAGCGAGCAGCGCCGCCGAGGCGGCCAACTTCGTGACCAAGACCATCCTCTACGAGACCGCCTCCAACCCGAATTACTCGACTGTGGTGCTGCTCGGGGAGAAGATGGATGACGTGACCTGGGGCAGTTCCTCGATGACGAGGATTCGGGACCAGGCACTGCCCAGCGATTGGAACTTCGTCGAGCTCTACGACAGCACAAGCACTTGGACCGCGTCGCAGTTGATCGACGAACTTAACGCTAGCCCGAACATGGTGAGTCACCTCGGCCACTCCGGGACAACTTATAATGCCAAGATCACGAATTCCAACGTGGCCGCCCTGACGAACACGTTCCCGTACTTCATGTATTCGCAAGGCTGCCATTCAGGCTCATTCGACACCACCGATGTTTGCATTGCCGAGCAGCACGTGCTAAGCGAACACGGAGCTTTCGCCGTAATCATGAACCCGCGGAAGGGTGTGTACCAGTCGGGAAGTACACCGGCCTATGGTCACGACTTCGCCCTTGAGTTCTTTGACGCCGTGTTCAACGAAGGAAAGACGCACCTTGGCGAGGCCAACAACGATTCAAAGATCGATAACTTATGGCGCGTCTACGGGGGGCTCTACCGACGAATCTACTTCGGAACCAACCTCCTCGGCGACCCAGAGACCTCTTTCCAACTGGGAAGCGAGGCTCCGACGCCGGGGGTGGCGATCATCGAGACAGACGGCTCGACGGCGGTGACCGAAGGCGGGGCGACGGACGGCTACACGGTGGTGCTCAACTCCCAGCCCACGGCGGACGTGACGATCACGCTGGGGCCCTCCAGTCAGGTGGGCGTGAATCCGGCGACGGTGACTTTCACCACGGCCAACTGGAAC
>JAUWNG010000017.1 GCA_030612765.1 Planctomycetota bacterium | reverse complement strand
GGGGGGGGGGTTGCCGGCGGTTGCCGCCGGGGCACTGTTGGGGGCAACTAAGGGGGGGCAAGCCCGCCCGCTACACGATTATCCCGCGCTACCCAGCGCTGTAGTAATAGGAGGATTTGTGGTACACATTGCCCGGATTGCGGACGGCGTGGTTATGGTACGGCCGCGCGATTTCGGTTTCAACGAGGAGACCGCGATGGACAACGAGTTTCAGACCAGACCCCAGGCGGCCGACTCCGAGATCAACCGTCGGGCGAACGTCGAGTTCCAAAACATGGTCGATCGGCTCCGTGCCGAAGGAATCGACGTTATGGTCCTGGAGCCGGACGACGAGGGCCAAACCAAGGTCCCCGACGCCGTGTTTCCCAATAATTGGTTCTCCACGCATCACGACGGCGCGCTCATCACCTACCCGATGATGGCGCCCAACCGTCGGGCGGAAGTGCGACCCGACGATCTCCAGCGGCTGCTGCGGCAACACGGCTGCGTGGTCAAAAACCTCATCCGCTTCGGCAGCGCAGGCGAAGACCAACCTGAAAAATTCCTCGAAGGGACCGGGGCACTGGTCATCGACCGCGTGGACCGGGTGGTATACGCCGCCCGATCGCAACGTTGCGACGTGGAACTGTTCGAGCGATTCATCCGCTTCCGCGCGTACAAGGAGGGCATACTTTTCGACGCCGTAAGTTCCTCCGGCAAACCGGTCTATCACACCAACGTGATGATGAATCTCGGCGGCCGATACGCCGTGATCTGCGCCGAGTCGATCCGCGACGCCGCACAACGTGCCCGGGCATTGCAATCGCTCGAGCGTTCGTTCGACGTGCTGGAAATCTCCATCGAGCAAATGGAGCGGCACTATTGCGGCAACATCCTTCAACTCCGCAACCGCGACGACGAGCTATTGATCGTGATGTCCTCCCGCGCCGAAGATGGTTTTACACCCGAGCAGCGCGAGCGATTGTCCGTTTACGGCAAGATCGTCAGCGTCGATTTGGAGACGATCGAATCGATCGGCGGCGGCAGCGCCCGCTGCATGTTGGCCGAGGTCTTCCTGCCGCGGTGCGAATCCCTTATTGTCCCCTCTCCCTCTGGGAGAGGGCTAGGGTGAGGGCAGCGTCGTACAGGCCTCCAGTTCTCTTCCTTGGCGGGTGGCCGCGATAGCTCTGTGTGCCTGCTACCATGCCGGACAGAGTAGAATTTTTCGCATATCCATTCCCGATATTCACCTTTACCGGCGGTCCGTTGATCTGGTACCCTTCCACCTGGACCATATCATTGTCTAAAGAGGGCAGGCAAGTGAAATGTCCCCATTGCGGCTCATCGCACGTCAAAAAGAGCAAGCGGTGGAATGCACGGCTTGTGTTCCCCTTCTCTCTATTTAAAATCTGGATGCGGTGCCACGATTGCGGGCGAAAATTTCTTCGCTTCGGCTTGCTGCCAAGCTGGAAACTACAGCACGGCTCCGATTCCTCTCGGCACCGATAGTAGAGTAGTAGGTGCCGGATATTTAGCCGCTCAGAGTCGTTTAACCCGGAGCCATCGGCGACGGCGGGGCGACGGCGGGAGATGGGTGACATCCCCGTCGCCGCTGGCTCCGGGTTAAGCAATAAAAAAACCGCTCTCCTCCCTTTTCATCCCTCAGTTGTTGCCCTTGTTTTCAAAGTGGACAAAGTCGATCAGGAACACCGCGCCGAGAAATAGGGCCTTCAATTTCACGTCCCATTCCGCGGGGAATTCGATGCCGAAATTGTCCGCGTCCGTGAAACCTTCCTTCATCAGTCCGCTCCACTTTTTTGTTATCCTTCCGATCTCGACGTCGTTGTGTCTGATCTGGAACGTCCAGGGATGCAGAATGGGTCCGAAAAGCTGAAACCTCTCTTGCCCGGAGGCGTCGAACACGGAATAGATGCGTCGGAGCAATGAAAACCGCCGCTCTATCGCCCCCAACGATTGCCCCTGGGAATCATAGACCTCGGCGCGATGGAAGTAGAAGCGGAACGGCCTGCTGACCCGCAATACCGCCCGGCCGTCTTCCGACATAACGATAATGGAGAACGGGCGCAGGGCCTTGAGGAACAATCGCAGCAGGGTCTAGCCGCCCTCCTCGGCCGCCAGATAGAGCCTTGTGCCGGAGACATCCGATACGATGTATTTGTTTCGGGTCTCGAAACCGGTGAGAATCTCGCCCCACTCTTTCTGTTGACGTATAATCAATCCCGTGGCGGTCGATAATTTTTCCACGATTGCACTCCTCAAGGACAACTGTCCGCTGAAGCGGCCAGCCCTCCGCCCTTCCAGTTATGTTTCCATTGCGGTCAGTTCCTCGACCAAAACTCGCAAGAACGGTTCCACGTCGGTCACCAGGCCGGAGGTCTGGAACGAGCCGCGGTCGGAGAGCTTGATGACCGCCGAGGGGTTGATGTCCACGCAGACGACCTTTACCGAGGCGGGCAGGAGATTGCCCACCGCCACCGAGTGCAACGTGGTGGCGACCATCAGACAGAACGTCACGTCGCGGATTTTCTCCCGCATCCGCTGCTGGGCGATC
The DNA here is from genome assembly GCA_030612765.1 of Planctomycetota bacterium. Lineage (GTDB taxonomy): Bacteria > Planctomycetota > Planctomycetia > Pirellulales > Thermoguttaceae > JAHIKV01. The sequence continues at coordinate 36,736 of JAUWNG010000017.1, read as the reverse complement.
ATGGAGTCGGTGATCACGTCGGGTAACGGACCGTCGTCGCGGATGCTGCCGGCCAGCAGGAAATCAATGTTGTTGCGGACACATTCGTACATGATGCCGGACTTCAACAAGCCGCTTTCGACAGCCTGTCGGATGCCGCCGGCGCGTCGGATGCGGTTGATCGCCCGCAGGTGGTGTTCGTGTCCGGCTTCGGCCTGACGGCCTTCGTCGAGATAGACGCCCAGGCTGGTGCCGAACATGGCCTGCTCGATATCGTGGGTGGCCAGGGCGTTGCCGGCGAAGATCAGGTCGATGTAGCCGCGGCGGATCAACTGCTGGACCCACTTGCCGCTGTCGGTATGCACGATCGCCGGCCCGCCGACCAGCAGGGTCTTGCCGTCGCCGGCGCGGTTTTCCAGCAACGTCCGGGCGATCTCGTGGATGGCGATCCCCTTGGGCTTCTCGGTCGAGACGTTGCTGTCCATGAAGGCGAATCCGTGCGACTCGCGCGAGCGCTCTTGCGGAAAGACGCGGACGCCGGCGTGGCCGACGACGACCAGTTCGCCCGCACGGACCGCATTCATCGGCAGACAACGCGCCGTGCCGGCGGCGGGGTCGATCAGAATGCCGCAGTCCATTTCCTGATCGGCCACCGGCGTCCAATCGCCGTCCAGCCGGACCTCGGTCCGTTGATTGGTGGTGCTGTAAAAATCCTCGGGAAAAACGCCGTCTACGTCGGCCGCGGCCGGCGTGCAATCCTGGACCGTGGTGGGCATCGCGCCGTGATCGGCGATCTGCGAAAGGATGTGGTCCAATGTTTCCCGGTCGGCCGCCTGGACCGCGATCAGGGCATGGCTGGGATCCTCGTTGGACTGGCCAACCTCAACCCGCTTGAGTTGGAAGTTGCCGCCGCCATTCAGAATGGCGTCGAGAACCTTGGGCAAAATCAGGCTGTCGATGATGTGGCCGCTGAGTTCGACTTCTTCGACGACAACTGGCGACTGAAGGCGCGAAGGCGCCGGATGGCGAACCATAACTCCTCGCTGATAATTGAAACTTTTCTCGTTTGCAACCATCTTACAACCCGTTGAAAAAGGGTACCACTGCTGGCTTGTCCAGCAGTGCATGGGAGACACTCCCGAAACGACACTGCTGGACAAGCCAGCAGTGGCACCCAAATTCCCGAAAACTGATTTTTCAACGGGCTGCTAAGATACTTTCGCAGCTTAACAAAACGGCCGCCACGCGTCAATCACGTGTGCCACTGGCTTTGCCAGTGCCGCCGGTCCCGATACAATACCGGCATGACCGCCGAACGCTCCGCCGCCGAACAGCTTGCCACGCCCGTCCAGTTTCTAAAAGGGGTCGGACCGGCGCGGGCTGAATTGCTCGAACGGCTCGGACTACACGCCGTCCGCGACGTGCTCTTCTTCTTCCCGCGCGGCTATCAGGACTTCAGCGACGAACGCGACGTCGAACAACTCGAAGAGGGCAAGCTGCAAAGCGTCCGCGGCGTGGTCGAGGACATCGATCTGCGCAGCACCAGCTCGGGCGGTTGCGTGTTGGGTGTCTCGCTCCGCTGCCGAACGGGACAACTGAGGGCCATCTGGTTCAACCAGCCATCCATGCGAGACCGCTTCCAATTTGGACAGCGGGTGATGTTCTCCGGCAAACCGAAACACGAGGGGCTGGTCTGGCAAATGACACACCCGAAAGTCGAAACGCTCGACGCGGAAGAGGAGGATCCGGCCACCAGGATTTTGCCCGTCTATCCGCTGACCGAGGGCCTGTTGCAATGGCAGATGCGAAAGATCGTCCGCGGCACGCTCGATACGTACGTGGAGGTGCTCGACGAGGTCTTTCCCGAGGAATATCTGCAAGCGCACGACCTCTGGCCGCTCAGCCGCGCGCTGCCGCAAGTCCATTTCCCCGACGATCAGGAGAGTCTCGACCGCGCCCGGCGACGGTTGGTCTATCAGGAGTTGTTCATTCTGCAATTGGCGTTGGCCGTGAAGCGTCGGCAGCAGCACGACCAGCGGAAGGCCCCGGCGCTGGAGGTCACGGCCAAAATCGACGCCAGAATCCGACGATTGTTCCCCTTCGAGTTGACCGCCGGCCAAGAGCGGGCCATCGCCGAGATCGCCGCCGACATGTCCGGTTCGATGCCGATGAACCGGCTGTTGCAAGGCGACGTGGGCAGCGGCAAAACGGTGGTGGCCGTCTACGCCATGCTGCTGGCGGTGGCCCACGGCTGCCAGGCGGTGCTGATGGCTCCCACGGAGGTCCTGGCCCGGCAGCACACATTGACGCTGGACAGATTGCTTGATGCCAGCCGCGTCCGCCGCGCGCAACTGACCGGCGGATTGACGCCCGGCCGGCGAACCGCCCTGCTCGAACTGATCGCCGCCGGTGAGGTCGACGTGATTGTCGGCACCCAGGCGATTATCCAGGAGGACGTCTCCTTCGCCAACCTCGGCCTGGTGGTGATCGACGAGCAGCACAAGTTCGGCGTCCGTCAGCGGGCGGTGCTCAAACACGCCGGACTCGACCCACACTACCTCGTGATGACCGCCACGCCTATCCCGCGCACCGTGACCATGACCCTCTTCGGCGACCTCGACGTTTCGACCATCGACGACAGCCCGCCGGGTAGGCAGAAGGTCAACACCTACCTGGCCAACGAAGGCCAGCGGGCGAAGTGGTGGGACTTCTTCCGACGCAAACTCCGCGAGGGAAGGCAGGGATACGTCGTCACGCCGCTGGTCGAGCAGTCGGAGGCGACCCGCGCCGCAAGCCTCGACGAAACCTACGAAACGCTGGCCAACGGCGAATTGGAGGCCTTTCGGATCGGTCTGATCCACGGGCGGATGTCCTCGGCCGAAAAGGACGCCGCAATGGATCGCTTCCGTAGCGGCGAGATTCAGGTGTTGGTTTGCACATCGGTGGTCGAGGTCGGCGTGGACGTGCCAAACGCCACGCTGATGACCATCGAGGACGGACACCACTTTGGCCTGGCGCAGTTGCACCAGCTCCGCGGGCGGATCAGCCGCGGCAAGTATGCCGGCTTCTGCTGCGTCTTCGGCGACCCGCAGACCGAGGAATCGCGCCGGCGGCTGGGGGCGTTCGTCTCATCGACCGACGGCTTCGAGCTGGCCGAGACCGATTTCAAGCTGCGTGGCCCCGGCAACATTTTTGGGACGAAACAGCACGGCATGCCCCCGCTGTGGATCGCCGATCTGCTGCGCGACCAATCGATTCTCGAAGAAGCCCGCCGCGACGCCCACGCTTTGACCACGGCCGATCCCGGCTTGGCTCGGGAAGAGCACGCGAAACTGCGGCAGATGATGCTCGCGCGCTACGGCAAGGCGCTCGATTTGGGCGACGTGGGGTGAGGGAAGGAAGAGAGAAGAGGGAGGAGGGAAGAGAGAGCGGGTTGTTTTATCGTTATTGGCTCAATAACAGCCCGTTGAAAAAGGGTGCCACTGCTGGCTTGTCCAGCAGTGCAGGGGAAAACTCCCGGAAAAACACTGCTGGACAAGCCAGCAGTGGCACCCAAACTCCTGAAATCCGACTTTTTCAACGGGCTGATAAGCCGCTTGCGGTTTCGCAGCCGGAATCGCATCAAGCACGTCGTGCTCGACCCGCGGAGGCTGGGGCCAAAATCATGGGTAATTCCTATTGCCCGCCGAATTCTTCAAGTGTCATGGTCCGTCTGGCGGCATGGCGAATGTGTAGAACGTGAACCTCACGACCCCGCACGGTAAACAAGGCTCGATATACACCGCCGCGCCGTCCGTAAAGGAGTTGACGAATTTTCTGGACGATGTGCTTGCTCTCCGGCGCCAATTCGCAACGTTGGGGAAATTGCTTTAGTGTGGCCAGGGCTTCCAAGAACCCGTTGAACCAACCGGCGGCGTTTTGGGGCGACCGTTCCGCGATCCAGCGATAGGCTCCTTCTAAATCGGCCAACGCCGGTGGCTGGATTATCAGCTTGTACGTCATTTGCCGCGAGGAATCTTGTACTTGTTGCGGAGCTTGTCGAAGGCCTTTTCGGCGGGAATGCCCTCGCCACGTTTCATCGAGGCGAGACCCCTGCGGATTCCCACCACGGCCTCGGCCCGATCCACTAACTCAAGCATCCGTTGATAAGACTTGGCGTCTTGGACGACGACCTCTGCTTTACCGTTTATGGTCAGCACTACCGGCCTTCCGGTCCGTTTCAAATGGCCGATCAGCGTTACCGAATCCCTCTTAAAGCTCGACAGCGGCTTGATGTCGCGGCTAATGTCCAACATGTCAAAATCTCCCGAATCCTAGTTGCATTAAATATGCATCATATTTAATGCTAACACATTGAAATGAAAATAGCAAGACTAGCCTGCATTTCTCACCACACGGGGGCAATCGACAACAGTGTGTCAGGTGAGAAATGCGGGCTAGATTTTCTCCCGGCATACTCGCCCCATACCGCCCGCCTTTCCACATCGAAAGAATAGTTGCAGTCGGCACAAATGGAACTCGATTAAAGAGTAAGGTGTATTTTCCGCATCTCGCCGCTGGGTTACTATGCCAAGACTCCTTTCCGCCGTCTCGTGGGGACTGATTCTGGCCTCTGCGCTGGCCGGCTGCGCCCGACGCTGCGCTTGTGTAAGCGGCGGCGGAACGAGCGGCGCCGACGCGGCGCCAATGCCCACCGAAACGCGGGCGGAACGGGGCAGCATCGAGACGGACACCACGGCGCTGGCGAGCTACGAGGAGGTGGATCGGGCGCTTGGCTCGCCTCCGTCGCCCACCGGGTATCGCGTGCTGCGGGCCGTGGAGGTCCAGTGCCTGGCCGCCGCAAACGCACCGATCGCAAAGCTCTACGACGCGGAGAGCGAGGCGGTGCTGGCAAACTCGAACCGCCGCGGACAACGGGCGGCCGTCGCGCTCAGCAGACTGATGGCTTATCGCGCCGTAGACGAGCGAAACAAGGCCGCCGCCGCCGCGCTCGAACTGTTCTACTCGCTGGCCGAGGCCGAAGCAAACCGCGACATCCTGCAACGAAGCGTCGAACAGATCGATCGCGCCGCGGACAATCTGGAGGAACTCAAACGGAGCGGGCTGAAAATGCCCGGCGACCAGTCGGCCTTCAGACGCCGGAAGCTCGATTGGCTCGACCGGCATATTCAATTGAACGCCGCCATCCGCGGGATGCAGGGACAATTGCAGCAACTCTGCGGATTCGAGCTGGACCAGACCACGCCGATCTGGCCCGAGGCCGATCTGACGGTGATCGTAACGCCGGTGGAAGCGGAAGCGGCCGTGTTCGAGGGCTTGGCGAACCGTGCCGATCTGGGCGCGCTTCGGATGCTCGCCGGATCGCCGGATGCCGACACGTTGCCTGCGGTGCGGAGCGGGATGCAGGCGTTCAGTCCCGGTTTGGGCGCGTCGATCGCCGCCAAGCGGTTGCTGGGCGACCGCTCGGCCGACTACGGAGAAGCACGGTCGCGGCGATCGCAATTGGCCCAAGCCCAAGTAGACGCCGAGCAAAACGCCACTCGGGAAATACGCGAGGCCGCCTGGAACGTCGAGACCCGGTTGCGCGAGATCGCCGTGGCCAAGGGGCGGCAAGAAGTCTGGCGGCAGCGCGGCGCGGCGCTCGAGGAAAAGCGCGAATCCGACGGCGTGACGGCCTTCGACCTCGCCGCCGCGCGCTTGGAACTGCACCGCGTCGAGAGCGAGTTGGTCCACCGCGTGATCGCCTGGAAGATTGCCCAAGTCAAACTCAAGCAAACCCAAGGGTTGTTGGCCGTCGAGTGCGGCTACGGCCTGCCGGGTCGCTGCCGTTAAGAACGTGGAGAGGGCTTGAGGAGTGTTGAGTACGCCCGGAGGGATTCGAACCCCCAACCCTCGGTTCCGAAGAGCAAACCCGCCGATTCCGTACACTACCCCAAAAACGCGGGAAACGCCTTGCTTTACGGGCTATTCTTCACATCGGCCGTTTCCGCTTGTACACTGTACAAACGTGTAAAAACGGGGGTTGCCGGGTGTACGTACACCCGCTCCCGTGTTTGTACACCATTCTGCCCTGGAATTCCACGCAGCTCTCGGCTAACCTGGGGGGAGTTGCCGCTCGGAGCATATCCGAGTGACGCCCAAATGAGAAATACGGGAAAAAATAATTCCTCCCTCCATCGACGCCGAATCACACGTCGACAAAATACAAGAGATGGTCTGAATCATGCGTGCTGCCGTAACCAGAATTACCGTGGCGGCGGGACGGGTGTGCTAAATCCGGCCCGACCAGAAATGCAGGCTCTAATGCGATGTTGCGGCGCGATATTAAGCGAAGACGGTGCCCACCTCTACCGGTTTGTGTTCTTGGCTGCGCAGGAACTTCTGTGGACTGCCCGCAAGTGGCGGAATGACATCGAGACACAGGGGCCTGGCAAACTGGACTTCGCACAGGCCACACGGGAACTTGACGGTACCGTTAAGAGTCTCGACATTCGGTTGGCCCCGCCCGTGGTGGACGGTAGGCCGATCGACCCGAGGGACAAACCAGATTGGTTCAAGATGCCCGGCGTGGTACAAGTGGACATCGCAGAGCAATTGAGGGTATCACGAGCGGGTGTGTTTTCGGCGATGGGGTTCTCAGAGAAGAGCGCACACGAAGTGGTTCAGCAGCTCGGGAAGGACACTCTGGAAGCGGTGCAATGGTTGGCACCACAAAAGGGACTTGCCCTGGACTATCTTCTTAACCCGGTGTCACCGTTGCGAACCGAGAGGCAGGGCTTGGGGCCGATTTCGGTAGCAGAGGCGAATCGGCTGGAGGCGGAATGCCTTTGGGAGGCTGAAAACGCCTGGGAAAGGGCCAAGGCACCGCCCAGCGCTCGCGACGAGACGGCAGATAACCACGGCAACCAGCCCCCGCGGGCATATCTTACAAGTTGGCAGGACATCCTCATCACTCTTGGAAAGAAGGATAACAGAGAAGACCAGCGCCAATTGAAGGCACTCAACAAGAAGTACGCTGGCCCCATAATCACGCCTAAGCAAGGGGCACAGCCGAAAGTGGACAAGGCGAAGCTGCTTGAATGGTGGGACGGCCTGGAACAGCAGTTTCAGGAATCCCAACAGCGGCAACGCGATACGAAGGCAACCGTGGCCGCACAACACCCCTACGCGCGGGGCGGGACTGTGGTTCCTGATATTGGCGGCGGAGTGAAAAAGCGGCGGGATTCAACCAGGTAGCCGCAAAACATACGAAAACATCTCGCAACATACGTCAACTTCTCCACGTCGCGCTGCCCTCCATGAGTTTTGGAGGACAGCTTCATGGAACTTCTTTATCCAACCGATGTGGACCAGCGGCTAAACTGGCCGCTCGGCAAGGCCGAAAAGCTGGCACGGCAGCGACGACTTCCCTACATCCTTCTCCCTGATGGGTCCATTCGTTTCAAGTGGGAGGAGATTGAGCGTTTGGTCTTGCATGTGCCAGCCGGGGGCAGCGTAGCAGAGGGGGGCGCGTCATGCAACCAGTAGTCTCCCCGCCCCGCTATCTGTCCCCGCCAGAAATTGCGAAGAGGTACGCCGTCGATCCGCACAAGGTTTTGTCGTGGATCAGGAGCGGCACGCTAAGAGCGATCGATGTCTCGACCAGCACCGGCGGCCGGCCACGGTATCGGATCAGCCCCGCCGATCTGGCCGCCTTCGAGCTTTCCCGTACCGTGCAACCGCCGACGCCACGGATGAGGCGGCGACGAGCCGATCCCAACGTGATTCAGTTCTTTTGACTCAAGAAAAAACCCAGTCGCGCTGGCACGCGCGCCGGGTAAGGGAGATGCACACATGGATTGTAACACTACACCACGGCGACGGCAAGCTACCAAGCCCGGCCGCAACGGCAACAGCAAAGCACTTGCCCGCTATGCGGTCGAGTTTGTTCCCATTGACTCCATCACGCCCAGCCCCGAGAACGAGACCATCTATGGACCGACCGAGCATGACACGGCGATGGAAAACCTGATCGACAGTATCCGCCGCAAGGGGCTGGCCGAACCAATACTGGTCACTGGTGATCGTAAGCGATTCATTCTATCCGGGCACCGCCGCTACTACGCCTTGCGCAGGTTAGACCACAAAGAGGTACCTGTTCGGGTCGCCCGCGACATTCGCCGGAAAGGTAACGATGAGTATCACCGCGAGTTGATCGAGTACAACCCGCAGAGAGTCAAGACGGTCGGGTCGGTCCTTCGGGAGACCCTGTTGCGCGATAACGACACCGCAGACACCTACGACGCGATTCAGGAACGGCGAGAAGCGGCCATGACCGTCGATGCCGATTTTATGACGGTTGCCGGGGAAAAAGAAATCGAACCCATCAGCAACAAGCAGCAGGAGTTCTTGGCGGCCGTTCAACAGGTGATCAACCAACTCCGTTACTTCTGGCCAGTCACGATTCGGAAAGTTCACTACGGCCTTGTGAGCTTGAACCCACGGCCGTTCAAGTTGACGCCAAAACGAAGCAAGTTTAACGCCGCGCACTACCGTTACAAGAATGACAAACCGTCGTACAACGCGCTCGTGCGACTACTCAAGAGTGCCAGATACCTCGGCCATATTTCAATGACCTGTATTGACGATCCCACCCGGCCGCAAAAGACATTCGGTGGGTTCGATTCTGTGCTTGAGTTCGTACAGCAGGAGATCAATGGCTTTCTCAAGGGCTTTCATCGAGATCGTCAACAGGACCAGCCCCGACATATCGAGGTCTTCGGCGAGAAAAACACTCTCTATAACGAAATATCACGAGCCTGCTCTGAATACTACGTGCCGTTCAGTCTTGGTCGTGGTTATTGTTCGATCCCGGTATGGAGAGACATAGAGCGGCGATTCCGCGAGTCAGGCAAAGAGCGCATGACGCTGATCGTCGTCAGCGACTATGACCCCTCGGGGTTTGCATTGGCAGAGGACGCTATTCGATCACTCCGCGATTTGCATAGCGTTCCTGTGGACGGCCACCGCGTCGCAGTGACGAGAGAGCAGATCGAGGAATTGAACCTGTCTGAGGACTTCAACCCCGTCAAGGAAGAGGGCAAACGCTTGAACAAGTTCATCAAACAGACGGGGGATGACAAAACGTGGGAAGTCGAAGCACTGGGTTCCCAATATCTGGTCGATCAGATCAAGGCCGCGATTGAGGCGAACATGGACATGGAGGTCTACGAGCAGGTGTGCGCGGAGGAGGAAGACGGCTGCGAGGAATTGTGCCGCATCCGCGAGGAAATTGCCAGTCAACTGGAGTTCTGATGCAAAAATCTACCAAGGCAGAAAATTGCAGCATGACCCGCCGGCTGCCGGAACTTCTGGACGAACAGCCGCCGGCCGCGCTCGACGCGCTCGGCGGTTGGAGGGGGGGCGTATGACGACAGACACCCGCCTTGACCACGCACTACGCTATGCCGACTTCGGTTGGCCGGTCTTTCCGTGCTACTCAGCACGATCAACGGGTGCCTGTTCTTGTCGGCTGGGATCGTCGTGCAAACATCCCGCCAAGCATCCCCACACCCGCCACGGCCTAAGAGATGCGACGATAGAATCGCGCCAGATCAAGCGCTGGTGGAATAAGTGGCCAGACGCCAACGTGGGCATCCGAACGGGCACGGACAGCGACTTGCTCGTTATCGACGTGGACGTGGCCCACGGCGGGCCCGACAGCCTACGGAGCGTCCTGCGGCGTCTAGGAACCCTACCCGAGCATCCCGTCGCCAAGACTGGCGGAGGCGGTTGTCATCTCCTGTTCCAGCACCCCGGCGGCCGTGTTTCCAGCCGGCAGGCCGTGGCCGAGGGAATCGACATTCGCGCCGACGGCGGCTACATCATCGCGCCATCTTCCATCCATGCAACCGGAAGCCCATACGAATGGCGAGTAGACCCCGAAAAAACGCCCCCGCCGACCATCCCCGAGTTGTGGTTGGAGTGGTTGTCCTCTTGTGGACACAGAGACACAGAGGCGCAGGACATAGATGGGGGCTGTTGGGGGCGGGTTGTTTGGGATGGAGTGGCGTTGGATCAAGTGGTGAAAAGATCAATCGACGCCACCCTGCCCGCAGCCTTTGGCCAGAGACACGGTTGCCTGTTTCGCTTCGCGCGATGGCTGAAAAGTCACCCCGCGATCATCGACGCACCGGCCACCGCCTTGAAACCGTATCTTCGACAATGGCATAAGGCAGCACTGCCGCGAATCAGAACGAAGCCATTTGAGGATAGTTGGTTTGATTTCGCTGAGAGTTGGGAAAAAGTAAAACACCCGATAGGAGCCGGTCCAATGGGAGACATTCTCAAGCGCGCCGTGGCCGCTGATCCGCCGATCGTGGCAAGGCAATACGAGCAGAATCAGTTGCGGTTATTGGTGTCCCTCTGCCGTGAGTTACAGCGGGAGGCGGGAAAGCGACCGTTTTATCTGTCAGTTCGGACAGCAGCCGAACAAATAGGAATATCACCGAGCCATGCCGCGACGTGGTTAAACGGTTTGGTGATCGACAACATCCTGAAGCGAGTTCGTCGGGGTGATCGACGGAAACGCGAGGCAAGCGAGTATCGCTACATGGGAGATTGATATGGCAGATGAGCTATCCGAGTTGCACAGCCTGGACGAAGTGGATCGAATCGGCGGCTGGATGGAGTCGTTCCCCGAGCCACTGGCCGAACCGAACGACCGCTGGCTACCTGGCGTTTTGTAAAAAACGAAGCACCCGGAAAAGCAATTCTGCTTGCTCAAAATCGACCACGGAGACCGAGGAATGATTTTTCAGGCCGAAAGCGTATCGCCGGGACTCGCGCCCCGGCCGGCCACTGAGTGAGTTTGTCTGGTTCCCGCGCGGTGCGGGACGGGGTTGTATTGTGGCGGAGTCCTACCCTCGACGAAGAAAAGGAACCGCAATATAAAAGGAGCCGGCTTGAAAACTCGCCGGTGGTTGTAGCGCTGGGACGGTCGGCAGCAGTGCCGGCCCCAGGGCAACGTGAATTGATGAGCCGAAACAGCAGGTCTTCCAAATCAGGAAGTTTTCCAGGCAACGAGCGAGTAGTCGATCTCGCATGGCCCCGGCCGCGTCCTGGTCCGCAAGTGACTGCAAAACCACGCTGGTATAAGGCAAGTCAAACAACCCGTAAGTCTTCCTGAGAGCCATGCAGACACAGGACAACACATCACCCCCAGTCACCGGGGAGGGCCGGGGGTACGGACTGCTGGGTGTGCCGTCCTGAGTGGCCTAAAGCAACTGACCGACAGAAAAGTGGCTCCCCAGTATCGGGTCATAAGCCCGATAGCCGCACGCAAGCGAAGCAGTGTGACATCTATTCTCGGGAAAAGTCTGCACATAGCGCGGGTCTCGTCCCTTGTCCCCTATATATATGTCACATCAGCACCCTCACACCACAAGATACGGCTTTACCTAGCTTGACAAAGTAAAATAGGCAAAATACCCACGTGGGAACATAATAAGACACGCGGACCCGTTGGGCCACATCCGGGGGTGGGTCTTTGGTGCAGGTAAACCGTTGCAGCATAACAAGTTAGCTTGGCTAGTTACCAGTCGGAATTATTTCACAGTGGGTAAATTACACAAAATAAGTGCATCTTAGCACTGACCCCTTTGCCTTACACCCCTCTTGGAGTTCATTGCATCACTACTCTCTACTCATATTGTATCGCATACTCCCTTGCTTACGCTTAAGCCCTACCCTTTGCTATGTGAGTGAGTTGAGTAAGGTTTAGGGTTTACCTAAGCCCTGACCCCTTTACTATCTAAGCCCTGACCCCTATCCCGTTACACCCTACCCTGCTATCTACGCTCAGCCCCCTGCACCCTATCGCTCTACCCTACCATGCACCTAGCCTGCTACCCTTGCACCCTGCCCTACGTGCGTCATGCGTGTGCGTGTATGCGTATGTATGTGCGTGTGCGCGGTTCTATCTACCGCAGGTGCGCGGTTCTAATCTTGATTTTTGGCGTCGATAAGTCATTGCGGCGAAACGACTTGCGACTTTGCCAAAGTGTCCAGTTGGCAATTTTGGATTGTGTGTAAGAGCGCGAGCGTATGCGCGGACAAGTTGGGCGTTTTGGCGGCTTGCCATTTTGGGGGGCTTAAAATTGGCCGTATAATGGGGGCGAATCGAAAATCGGGCGACCGATCGGATTCACGCCGAGCGATCGCCCTGAACACTCAAACTCGTGAAGGAGCTTGAAATGTCTGTTTCTACCCTACCCTCTGCCCCACCCGTTAGCAAGCCCGCGGTATCCCCGCACGTTTCGCAAGCCGAGATACTTGCGGCCGTCGCAGCCGGCACGATGACGGTTGAACAAGCCGCGCCGTTGTTGGCGTCGGCTTGTCGGCCGGCCGGGACGCCCCCGAAAGTGCAAGCTCGGCGCACTGCTCGAGGTGCCCTGTGGTTGTCGCTCGGCTATCGAGCTTCACCCGGTTGCCAGAACAGCATTACCCTCCCGCGTTGTGGTTGGGAGGCGATTGTCAAGCTGGTCGGCGACGGCACTATCCCCGCCTACTTGGCGGACTACGACAACGTCCCCCTCAGTGCCAACGCAGCGAAAGGGGGTGCCGCATGAGGTACCATCTGATAGTCTGGATGGAGTCTTCCGAAACGTGGCATCAGGCCGATTCGCTCGACGTATCGGGAAAGCACAAGCATGGCCCCCTTCGCTACGCCATTGCCGTTCTACACAACACCCACCCCCGGTTGACTCGCAATAGTGGTCAATGGGCTGTGGTTGCCGATGTTGACCTTGCCGAAGCGATGGCCCGCGATCCCCGTAAGGGTATGCTTGCCGGATAGCTCCGGCCGACAATTCGACCGACACAACCACCCCGCCTAGCAAGCGGGGTGTTTTGTTTCTTGTGGGGGCGATCGGCCGCGAAAATCGGCCTGCCCGACCGGCCGATTCGGCCGTCAAAACGCCCCACGCGGCCGCTCTTGCGTTTGATCAGCGTCCGTGTGATTTCCTCCCGCCGAACCCCGCCGAACCGCGCCACAATCGAATCAGGGAGTTTTGCCCATGCAATACGCCGACGTGCAACACCGAGCCATGGAAACCGCCTACCAGTGGCGCAAACCGGCATGGGTAGTGATGGATATGTTCACCCGTAGTCTACGCATATTCTGCGGGCCACACAAAGAGTATATCCACGCCGAACCATTGCGCTATCTGCCCATTGCGATAGTTCACCCCGATGGAAGGAAGGAGTGCGCAATCGGTACGTGACGCGGGTGCGGACGTGCGTGTGCGTACTCAATGCCGCCAGAGACCCTTTTACCAGTACTCAATGCCGCCAGAGACCTTTACGGAGACCTTTAACCCTCAGGGAGAATCCCATGCAAGAGCAGCAGTATGACATCAGTGGAGCGATCGTGTTCTGGTCGCTCAAGCCCACATCCTTCGATGCCGTCAGAGAGGCATTTGGAAAGCTGGGGCATGGCGACTGCGTACCCAATCTCAGGACGGACCAATCCGCCCTGGAGAACGCCATTAAGGGTGTGTGCGGCACGAAGAACAAAGCCATTATGAGCCGCAAGCTGCCCAGGAAGAATGGCGTGGAGTTGGTGGAGATCGAGCGCGATGTGGCCCGCAACTCCTACACCACCAGCTTCGGTGCCAAGGTAGTGCAAGGCCGCGTCAAGGCGGACTACGGCTACGCCGACGAGTACCTGCTGACCGAGGAGTTCCTGAAGCTCAAGGCCAAGCTGACCACCACGGCCGTAGGCCAAGCGTTGGTCGCAGTGCTGGAAAAGATGGACGGCATGACCGGCCTGAAGCCCGGCGTCTACTACATCCCCGAGCATCACCTGAAGGGCTGGAAGGAACTGGCAGAGTTGGTCGAGGGCTGCCAGGAGGGCAACAAGATCACCACCGCACGGGTGGCAATGGACGAGGGAACCATTCGGACCATCCGAGACACCTTGACCCGCGAAGTTCAGGAGAAGGCCGCCAAGCTCTTGGATGACGTGTCGAAGGGGACGCTAAACGACAACCAACTCCAATTCAGGGCCGGGCAAGCGCAGGAGTTGGTGGACCGTGTGAACCTTTACAGTTCCATCCTCAACGACGGGCTGGAGGGGCTAAAGAGTGTGGCGCAGTTGGCGCAGGCTGCGGCTGCGGCTGCGGTCATGCAGGACTTCGCCCAGGCCGGCGTATGCGTTCAGGGCTAGGGTAGCCCAGTCCGTGCCGTGTGGCTCGTAGCTGCACGGCGCGGCAATGGATTACCCTGTTCAGACTATCGAAAGGAGCTACCCCGATGCCCTGCCGAAGTTCTCCTAATCTGATCTTCTGGACCGTGGCGCAGACCGGCAAGGTTACGCCGCTGGTCTCCGGCCCGCCCGGTTGCGGCAAGTCGAGGACCATCGAAGCCTTCGCCCGTGCCATGTCCCGCCAGTGCTATACGCTGATCGGCTCGTTGCGTGAGCCGGCCGACGTGGGCGGATACCCTTACCCCGTCCACGGCGAGCAGCCCTACATGGCCGTCATGCCGCCAAAGTGGGCGCAGGACTGCCAGCATGGGCAATGGCTGCTGTTCATCGACGAGCTAACCACCTGCCCACCGGCTGTGCAAGCGGCGCTGCTGGGTGTGATTGCCGAGAACCGCGTGGGTGATGCCGTGCTGCCCGATACCGTGTGGAAGCTGGCCGCCTGCAATCCGCCGGAGTGCGCGGCCAACGGTTCTGAGTTGGAGCCGCCGCTGGCGAACCGGCTGTGCCATCTGACGTGGGAGACGGATACCGATGCGTGGCAGCGTGGCATGGGCAATACCCTGGACTTCCCCCGGCCGAGCTTTGCGACCCTGCCGGTGGACTGGGAGAAGTGCATCGGCCGTAATACCGCAATGGTCGGCGCATTCCACAAACATAAGCCGGGGCTGCTGGAAGCCTACCCGAAGGATCGGGCCAAGGCATCGGGGGCGTGGCCCAGTATCAGGTCGTGGACTAATGGGGCCATCTGCGCGGCGGCGTTGGAGGCGATCGACGCCGAGCCGCTGCTGCGTTATCGGGCCGTCGCCGGATGCGTGGGCGAAGAGGCGGCCCTGGAGTTCCAAACGTGGGAGCAATCCCTGGACCTGCCCGACCCGGAAACGTGGCTCGAACTGGCCGAGGTAGCCAGATCAGCGGGTACACCGCTCTACCTGGACATCCCGGCGAGGTGCGATCGGGTCATGGCGGTGTTGGGCGCACTGGTGGACCGGGTAAAGAACTACAACCTCGCCCCCAACGGCAAGCCCACGGAAGCCCGCTGGCTGGCGGCGGTGGATTGCTTCGCCCAAGTGGCGAAGTGCTGGCTGGAGCCGGCCATCGCGGCGGCGGGCAGCCTCTACTTCGCCGTCCCCCATGCGTCGGCGATCCTCAAGGCCCCGGCGGAGTTCAACCAGGTCGTGTTGGAAGTCCATAAGAACGTCATGGCTGCATAGGAGCATTACCCATGAACCGCAAACTATCCGAAGCGCGGATACTGGCCTCTCGGAAGATGCCCTACATGACGCATCAGGTGATGACGCTCATCCCCGTGGAACGGCCAGGGCTGGGTACGATGGCCGTGGACGAGCATTGCCGGCTGTACTTCGATCCGGCGTTCATCGAGGATCGGGACTTGAAGCACTTGGCCTTTGTGGTGTTGCACGAAGCGATCCACGTTTGGAGCCGGCACGCCAAGCGGTGTGCCAAACTCCTGGGCGAAGTGCCGCCAGGAGACCGGCTGGGGGTGTGGCGGCACGCCGTCGATGCCGCCGTCAACGACGTGCTGGAGCAATCCGGGCTGCGATGCCCCGATGAGGGAGTCACGCCGGAAAAGCTGGGCCTGCCCCGTAACAAGACGGCGGAAGAGTATTTTAACCTGTTGCTGGAGCAAGACGGCAACCAAGACGGCAACCAAGACCAAGGGCAATCGGGCCAGCCCGGAGACGGTGACGCCGCTGGTGAAGGTGGCGAGGAAGGGCAGAGTGCCGCCGAAATCGGTGGCAGTAGCATGGACGGCCAACCCCGCCCGTGGGAAGACGGCCCGCCGTCGCAAGAGCATCCCGGCTTGGCGGAACACGACCAGAACCTTGTGGAAGCCGCCGTCGCCAAGGCCATCGAACAGCATCAAGAGCAGCGGGGCCGGGGGAGTGTGCCCGGCGGACTGGCTCGACAAGCGGCGGACTTGCTCCACCCCAAAGTGGACCCGGCCCGAGAACTGCTTGCCAAGGTGAAGTACGCCGTGGGCTGCACGTCTGGCTTCGGGGACTTCAGCTACCGCAAGCCCAACCGCAGACAACCGCAAGGCGGTGCGCTGCTGCCGGCCCACGTCAAGCCGATTCCCCGCGTTACCCTGATCGTCGATACCAGCGGCAGCATGGAACAAAACGACCTTGCCTTGGCGCTGGGCGTGATCGGCAACGCGCTCCGGTCCCTGCCCGATCCGCGCGGTCTGCGGGTAATTGCCGGCGATACCGCCGTGGCCTGCGCCAAGAATGTCTTTCGGCCCGAGCAGATCGAACTCACCGGCGGCGGCGGCACGGATATGGCCGTCCTGATTGTGGCTGCGTCAGAGGAGCGGCCCGCCCCCAAGGCGATTCTGGTTGTGACCGATGGATACACCGGCTGGCCGCGTGAGCCGGTTGGGCCGCGGGTAGTGGCCTGTCTCACGCAAACCAGAACGGCCGACAGAGTACCGGATTGGATTGATACTGTAGTTCTGAACCCGGAGGAGTGAGAGCATGTGTAACGCCATCCGCAACATCAACGACCTGCCCCGCGTCATCATCGAAGTCGAGGGCGGGGTTGTCCATGCGATCTACTCGTCTGAGCCGATCAACGTTTCGGTTCTCGACCGCGACAATTGGAAGGCCGAAGAGGACCAGAGCGAGCGCGACTACTTCGCCGCGCTGGAGAGGGAATGTGAAACCCTGCCCGAAGTCCTGTGACGTGGAGGAGCGAGCAATGCCCGACCTAACATTCCGGCGAGTGCGGGTGCTGGAGCCGACATGGTTCTACCCCCGCAGTGATTGTCCCTAACCCCAAGGAGATTTGACTATGGGACTGACTATCCATTACGGCCTAAAAAGCGACAGCAGGAGCAATGCCGCCGCGCTGGTTGCCAAGCTGCGCCAGCAGGCACTCGACATTCCCTTCACGGAGGTCGGGGAGATTGTTGACCTCAGCGGAGCGGCCTGCGACTTCGACCAGCGCGACCGCGACGACCCAAACCGCTGGCTGCTCATTCAAGCCGGGGAGTATATCGACGATCCCCAGAACGAAAGGTACAGTTTCGGACTAGCCCCCACCCGCGTTATCGCCTTCGATACGTGGCCGGGAGAAGGGTGCGAAGCGGCCAACTTTGGCTTGTGTCAATTTCCCAAGACTCTTCTTGTTGACAACGGCACAAGGAAAATCAAGACCGGCAAAGTCGGCTGGTCGTGGCATAGCTTCTGCAAGACGCAGTACGCCAGCAACCCGGAGTGCGGCGGCGTGGAAAACTTCTTGCGCTGCCACCTGCTGGTAGTGGCGATGCTCGACTATGCCAAGACGCTGGGCATGTTGGAGAGCGTCAGTGACGAAGGCGGCTACTGGGAGCAGCGGAGCCTTGAGGCGCTGGTCAAGGAGATCGGGGAGTGGAACCAGTTCATCGCCGCCTTCGCCGGGCAACTCAAGGATGCCCTCAGCGGCGGCCCAGGAAAGCTCGTTTCCGAAATCACCAGGTTCCCCAACTTCGAGCACCTGGAGGCGGTGGGGGCAGAGGTTTGTAACGAGGAAAACTAATGCTGACCTTTCCCATACGTCCTCGGCGAGACCAAACTATCGCCGCTGACCGAAAGCTCTGGACAAGTAAATGCCACCAGTATCGGGTAGTTCTGTCACGCTGCCGCTACGGCCCGCGCGACGAACGGGGGATTCCCGATACATGGTACGCTCAACACTTTGACAAGGAGTACCAAATATGGGATGTGCTATCGAGACATCGAAGCCGAAACGCCGCCGAAAGGGCCTGTCAACGGCACGCCCGTATAGCGAACTGTCCGAAGAGGCGAAGGAAAGGGCGCGGGACTGGTGGAGGGAGAAAGGCAACTCATTCGACGATCAGGACGCCGAATACCTGACCGATTGCTTTGCAGAGGAGTTGTTGGAGGAATACGGGATCGAAGTAGACACCCGCACCGAAAAGTTGTGCAACGGCAATACGCGCCAACGCCCGCATATCTTTTGGGGTCTAGGCTACTGTCAGAGTGACGACCTTGAGTTCAAGGCCAGCGTAGACGTTGAGGAATTGGCAAAGAAAGACAAAGGCATCCGGGACATCATGCAAAGTCTAATGCTCCTGGAGGCCGCCGCCGGGTGGGATTCGTCTCTGGAATGGTCCGCTTCAATGGACGAGCATGGTGCATGTGTAACGTGCTACCCTACACACGACAACCTAAATGATGATGAAGAACGGGTTACTTACGAGCTTTTCCAGGCATTAGAGGAGGAACTTGGCCGGCTTTACAAAACCGCCCGCCATCACCTGATGAAAATGGGCTACGCCGAGATCGAGTATCAGGATAGCGATGAGTACATTGCCGAGATGTTGGAAAACAACCCCCATATCCTGTTCGATGAGGAAGGAGACATGGCATGACCCGGCAAGAGCTAATCGAACGGGAAACGCCACCCCCGGAACCGCCCTTCGCCCTCGCCAACCCTCCACCCAAGCCCGAGCCGTGGCGCGGAGAGCCTGCGCCCAAACGCCGCCAGAAAGTCCTGCTGACCGGCAATGACTGTCTAGCGGGGCAAAAGGATTTGTTTGCCACTTAACCCCAGCACCACAAGGAACACCCCATGAAACTCTCAGTCAAGTATCAACCGACCACCTTGGATGAGGTTGTCGGCCAGCCCGCGGCCATTCGCCGGCTGAAAACCTTTGTGATGGAACCGTTCCCCTGCTGCATCCTGCTCGAAGGCAAGGGAGGGGTCGGCAAAAGTGCGACGGCAAAGACCCTGGCAGCCGACCTGGACATTCCCGATTACGGCGGGCTGTACCGCTACAACGGCGCCAGTCTGCGAATCGAGGACGTGGATAGGCTGTTTTCGGAGACCTTCACGCTCCGTCCAATGTTCGGCAGCCAGTGGTACATGCTGCTGATCGAGGAGATGGAATTGTTGCCCAGTGCCAACGTGTTTTCCGCGCTGAAGGATAAGCTCTCGGAACAGAACCACCCTGACCGACTGATTGTGGTCGCCACGTCCAACAACACCGCCAAGCTGTTTGAGAAGGACGATGCCTTCATGCAGCGCTTCGAGGGGTACAGCTTCCCGTTTTCCTGCGGCCCGAGCTTCGCCGAGGCGTGCCAAGAGCGCTTGGCCTGGATATGGGAACAGGAAGCCGGCCCCGGCGCTCCCATGCCGCTGGGGGTGCAGCAAATGGGCTGGCGCAACGGCGACTATTCGATGCGGCGGGCGCTGGCGGCCCTTGGCGCAGCCGTGGAACTCCATGCGGTCGATGTTGTCAGAGAGGAGGCGGTGGCATGAACACCGTACAATGCTGGTCATGCGGCTGCCGATTGAGGGTGGCCGCCGACCGTCGGGACCGCCGCCCCAAGGAGGCCGGTGAAAACACCATCGACCGGCGGCTGAGGGTATGCGTCAAATGCTGGGGCGAGATCAAACGGTGCGGCGTGTCCCGAATCAAGCCCTTGGCGTCCGTAAAATGGTAAACGGACGGGGCGGGCGTAGAATAACGAAAACCACCATGCGGGCAATGCCGCCAGAGTAGAGTCAAGGAACACCGCTATGCCTATCTACATCATCACCGAACATCATGGCCGGAAGATCAAGGAAAGGCTCTTGATCCACGCCAACGACCAGGAGCAAGCCCTACGCATGTCCGCGCGGCCCCCGTTCAAGATGCCGCCAGAGGCCCATCGCTGGCGGTTCATCGACGACGGACTGGGCGGCGGCGCGCTGATCGACCCCCGCGATGAAAACCACTGTCTGCGAGCCGACCCGCGCGACTGGGACGACGAACCATGCGATGAAGAATCTTGATGGAGTGACAATATGAAAAAAATCACCAACAAGGAATGGCTCAGGCGGCGAGCGGAACGGGCCTTGCTGGATTTAGACCAATGCCGCCAGAGCGAGGAGGAATCGCCGCGGCCGCCGATTGTATGGGGATATATTCGTTGTTCGCATCAGGACTCGAAGGACAGCGGCTTAGGCGAAGATGCACAGCACAACATGACGATCCGTTGGGCGGAGCTTTTGCGCTCGGAAAAACCGCACTTCCCCAAAGAAATTGTATGGTGCCAGGAAGACGACCCTGTTTCGGCCTACAAAGTGCAGTTTCGGTTCCGGCCGGTGGGTCGCAAGTTGTTTCGCAACGCCCGCGAAGGCGATCATGTTATCTTTGCTTACCTCGACCGGGTTTTCAGGAACACGGAGGATTGCTTGACGACGCTTCGAGAGTTCAAACGGCGTGGAATCATCGCGCATTTTGTCAACCTGCGAATCGACATGGATTCGGCCATTGGCGAATACATGATAACGATTATGGCGGCGAGTGCGCAGATGGACTCGAAGATGAAAAGTGAGCGGATCAAGGAGGTTTTGGCGGGCCTTGCAGTCAAAGGCAGGATGGCAAACGGCCATGCTCCAATGGGCTTCAAGCTGTCCGGTCATAAGGGGAAGAGACGCGCCGCGGTCTGTGACCGTGAAGCCCGCCGCATCATGGGCGAGATCGTTCGCGTGCGCGACAAGCACCGCTGGTCCTGGGATGAAATCAGCAATTACGTCGAAAACTGGTTAGCAGAGCAAGAGGGCAGAAAGCCGACCCCCGTATGGGAAAAGAGAAAATGGCCTGCTTACCGCTGCCAGAAAGCATACGACGCGGAACTGGCGTTAAGGAACGGTAAGCATGAAACACCGCAAGCCGGTTAGTATTTGCCGGCGGGCCAAAAAGCCAGCGCCTGGGCGGTTGAAAAAGCCAGTGCCCGAAGTGGTTCGTGTATTATAGACCTTCAGGGGTAGTTTGTCTTGTGGGGCTTAGCGGCCCACGAGACCTAGGTGTCGCCCATCCAAAGAAAGGCGAGAAGAATCATGCTGTGCCCTTACGTTGACGCCACAGCCCTATGACCGGAAGCAGCACGAGCAGGCTACACAGCAGCACGATAGTGCTTGGTTCCGGGACAATGGTAATCGACCCGTTCGTGATACTCGCGGAAATAGCTGCGTCAGCAAAATCCGTGTGTAAACGCCGGTCGAAAAGTGCAGCGCTCTCCGGTCGAAAAGTGCAGCGCTCGAGGTTGGGTCAGTTTAGTATAATCTGCCTTGGGTTTTTACGGAAGAAAGAACTCCCTCCCCATGGGGAGGGCCGGTTATAACGGATTGTTCAGTTGGCTGGATTGGCCCTCTTGGGCTGATTATTTCGACCATTCGACCGCTTTCTCGCGTCTTTTAGGCGGTAGCTTTCGCCGGTCGCCTCCAGGATGTGGCAGTGGTGGGTTAGCCGATCGAGCACCGCGCCGGTCAGTCGTTGGCTGCCGAGCACCTCGGTCCACTGCTCGAACGGCAGGTTCGTCGTGACGATGACGCTGGTCCGTTCGTAGGCCGCCGAGATCACGTCGAAGAGCAGCTCGCTGCCAAGCTTACTGGCTGGGACGTAGCCCAACTCGTCGAGAATCAGCAGGTCGAGCTTCGCGAGTTGACCTTTCATGCGCATCAGTTGCCGTTCCTCGCGAGCTTCCATCAATTGCGTGATAAGTTCGGTCACGCGGTGGAATCGGACCTTCTTGCCCTGGCCACACGCGGCAATTCCCAAGGCCGTGGCCAGATGCGTTTTTCCGGTTCCGGGGTGGCCGATCAGGATGACCGACTCTCGCCGTTCGATATATTCGCCTCGCATCAGTTCGCTGACCAACACGCGGTTGATCGTCGGCTGGGCCTCGAACTTGAAGTCTTCGAGCGTCTTATGGTTCGGGAACCGGGCTGCTTTCAATCGACGTTCGGCGGCCCGCTTCTCGCGGTCGATTAGTTCCTGCTCGCAGAGCTGCAGCAGGAAGCCAAGATGGTCGACGTTCTCCTTTGCACAGCGTGCCGCGATTTTCTCGCACTCGTCATGCATCGTCGGCATCTTCAGGGATTTCAGATGGTGCTTCAGAAGCACTGTGTTTTTCGTTTCGAGTTTCCTCATCGGTGTCGCTCCTGTTGTTTGAGTAGATGGTTGTATCGGGAGATCTTTGGCTCGGGAATGCTGTGGTCTTGCAGTTGCGGTCGGCCGTCGAGCCGGAATATCTTGGCCGGCGCTTCGCGGCCTTCCTGCAGAAGAATGCGGACCACATCGACCGTCATGGCGCCGATTTCCAACGCACGGTCAATCGCTGCGGCTAAATCTCTTAACTCGTGCTTTTCCAGTAACCGTAAAATCTTAATGAACTCGCGACGGCCGTCGCTTGCACAATCAGATTCCAGGCGGCGTCGCAGCACGGTGAACCCGGCGGGCAAGTCCCACTGCTCGAACGGGCGGCCGAAATCGAGTGAATTCGGCTTCTTCTGCAGCAGGCCCAGGTAATGGATTGGGTCGTAGTGAACGTTTTCCGCTTCCCAATCGCGGACATGCTCGGCCACGACCCGGTCATCGATGACGATTCGAACCCGGTCGATCGAACCAACCACGACGACCGCACGGTGGGCATACTGCGTCGGCACCGAATAGTCATTTCGGTCGAAACGGACCAGCGACAGCGTGTTGGCCCGGCAATTCTTGACGCGCCTCGCTTCGAACTCATCCGCAGGCAGTAGCCGCATCGCACGTCGATCTTCTTCGAGCCGTTCCGATTTTGTGCCCGACTTGCCTCGCAGTTTACGTGCCAGATCGTTGCGGCAGTCGTCGGCGAGCTTTTGATTAAAATCCTCGAAATCGTCAAACTGTGGAATCGGCACCATAAAGTTGCTGCGGGCGTACTTGACCAGACCTTCCGTGTGTCCCTTTTCGTTCGGGCGTCTGACCAGACAGAAATGATGCGCGTACAGATAGTGCGACTGAAGACGCAGAAACTCGCGGGTTGGATCTTTACCACGTCTTCCGACGATCTTCGCAACAGCAATCCTTGAGTTGTCGTAACTGATCCGGCACGGAACGCCGCCATAAAACTTGAAAGCGCGAACGTGCCCTTCCTGAAAAGTCTCGGTGCATTCGCGTGGAAACGCCTAGCAGAAAAACGCGTCGCTGTAGGGCAACGACATCACGCAGAACATCACCTTGATTTCACGACCGCGATAAACGGCCCTAGCCTCGCCGAAGTCAAATTGGGCTTGGCCCGGCGGATGCGCCAACGGCATGAAAACCTCGGCCGTCGAACGCTTGTAGCGTCGGATCTCATCCCGCACGACGGTGATGCCGCCCATATACCCATGCTCATCGCGAAGCCGCTCGAAGATACGCCGCCCGGTGTGACGCTGCTTCTTGTGCATTCTCTTGTCGGCCTTGATGATCTCATGGATGATCGGGACCAACGGGCCCAGCTTCGGCTTCTCGCGAGGGCTTTCTCGCCGATAGCCTGGCGGCTCCTCATGGCTGAGAATCTTTTGAATCGTCCGATAATTCAGGTTGTACTTTTTGCAAGCGTCCCGCCTGCTCATCTCGCCGGCAAGCACCGCCCGGCGTACGTCGGCCCATAACTTCATGTTGGTTATCACTCATTTCCCTCGCGATTTTAAGCATTGTTCGACTTGTATCGTTTGGAGGTAGATACAAATCTTGCTCAAAATCAACGAGCAAGGGGTAATGAGCGTTGCACTTTCCAACCGGACAACGGCCCCGGAAAGCGCTGCACTTTTCAACCGGCGTTTACAGGATGGAACCGGATTGTCAGCTCACGCCCCTCCGTGCCAATAATGGGTGAGACAATTGCGGTACGAAATTAGTGTCGCGCGGTAGTTGTAACATACGGGGTTCCGGCCCATCGGCCGGAGGGTTGATCCAGACCTCGCTGGGCAGCCCAAGCGGTCACGGCGGGTGCCGGACAAATCGTTCGGGATGAGCGACATGGGCCGCGGTGAGCACCGCCTGCCGGGCAGCCAGCACGGCGTCGGCTTGGCCGAAGTGGACCGTGGCCGGCGTCAGCAGGCCCAGGCCCCAGTGGTGGTGCTCGTGGTTCTGCCAATGGAAGAACTTGCCGCAGAACTTCAGGCCGTGTTCGATGCTGGCGAAACGGTCGGGGAACTCCGGCCGGTACTTCAACGTCTTGAACTGGCTCTCCGAGAACGGGTTGTCGTCGGAGACGTGCGGCCGGCTGTGAGACTTGGTGATCCCCAGCGTGGCCAGAAGTTGAGCCACGGTCCGCGAACGCATCGACGGCCCGCGATCGCTGTGAAGCGTCAACCGGTCGCGGGCGACGCCCTGCTTGACGACCGTCTCGCGGATCAGCCGCTCGGCCAGATGTTCGCTTTCGCGGCTGGCCAGCATCCAGCCCACCACGTAGCGGCTGAAGATGTCGAGGATCACGTACAGGTGGAAGT
Organism: Planctomycetota bacterium; assembly: GCA_030612765.1. Classification (GTDB taxonomy): domain Bacteria; phylum Planctomycetota; class Planctomycetia; order Pirellulales; family Thermoguttaceae; genus JAHIKV01. The sequence goes on along the minus strand of JAUWNG010000017.1, from coordinate 12,243 downwards.
AGGTCCACTTCGCGGGCCCCAGCAGCTTGGTGATGTCCCATGACCAGACCTGATTGGGAGCGGTGGCCACCAGTTGCGGTTTGTGGTAGGTCGGGTGCCGCAGTTGGTCGCGTCGCTCGCGGACTTCCCGTCGAGAATCCAGGACGCGGTACATCGTGCGGATCGAGCAGAGATACCGGCCCTGATCCAAAAGTGCCGCGTAAACCTCGGCCGGGGCCTTGTCGGCAAACGGCTCGCTGTGGAGCACGTCGAGGATCTGTTGCCGCTCCTGGTCGCTCAGCGCTCGCGGCGGCAGGGGAATCCCCAGGATTTCGGAAAGTTTTTTTTGGACCTCGATGATCGTCTCGGCCTGACGGAGCTTGGCCGCCAGCCGCTGGTTCTCGCGTCGGAGTCGCTCGTTCTCGGCGATCACGGGTGCGTCGGGGTTGGCCTTTCGCCCACGACGCTTGGGAGTCAGACCGGCCAGCGTTCCTTCGTCGCGTTGCCGTCGCCAGGTACTCAGGAGCGACGAGTACAAGCCCTCGCGGCGGAGCATGGTGCCGAGTTGACCGGACGCGGTCGAGCGCTCGGCCTCCTGGAGGATGCGGAGCTTGTACTCGGCGGTGAACCGTCGCCGCACGGGCTTCTCCAAGACGGCTGGGTCAGGGATCGGCTTTCCGTTGCCAGTGGCCGCCTGGAGACCATCTATACTGGCCCCATGAAACTGGACCACGACTTTAGGTTGAAAGTTGTGTAGGATTGGTCCAGACTTGGGAGAATAACATGGGAGTGAAACGGCGACGGATCGAGGCGGCGGTGAAGGCGAAGGCGGCGTTGGCGGCGGTGCGGGGGGATCGCACGACAAGCGAACTGGCCTCCCGGTTCGGCGTGCATTCCACCCAGATCGGCCAATGGAAGCGGCGGCTACTCGACGGGGCGACGGAACTGTTCTCCAACGATCGACGCCGCGAGGTCCAAGACCAACACGCCTTGGTCGCCGAGTTGTACGAGCAGATCGGCCGCTTGCAGATGGAGGCGGGTTGGTTGAAAAAAAAAGTTGCCCGACTCGATTGACTTCAAGCGGGAATGCGTCGAGCCGAACCATCCGCGGCTGAGCCTTCGTCGGCAATGCGAGTTGTTGGGCTTGAACCGATCGAGTTGGTACTACGAGCCCGTGGGCATCTCGGCGGAGAACCTGGCGTTGATGCGTCGGATCGACGAACAATACTTGAAAACGCCATGCTACGGCAGACGGAAGATGGGCGAGACGTTGGGCATCGACGACCGTCGGGCCGGGCGTCTGATGCGGCTGATGGGCCTGGAGGCGATTTACCCCAAGCCGCGTTTGTCGCAGAACACGAAGGAGCACCGGATTTACCCGTATTTGCTGCGAAATATGAAGATCGTGCGGCCGAACCAGGTGTGGTCCAGCGACATCACCTACGTGCCTATGCCGCAGGGCTGGATGTACTTGACGGTGGTGATGGACTGATTCAGTCGTTACGTGCTGTCGTGGCAATTGTCGAACACGCTGGACGGAATGTTTTGTTTGGAGGCGTTGGAAGAAGCATTGAGCGGCGGCGCGCCGGAGATTTTCAACACCGACCAGGGCGTGCAGTACACGGCCGAAGTGTTCACGGGCCGCTTGGAGGCGGCGGGCGTGAGGGTGAGCATGGACGGTCGCGGTCGGTGGATGGACAACGTGTTCGTCGAACGATTGTGGCGGACGGTGAAGTACGAGCACGTCTACCTTCACGACCACGCGACGCCGCGTGCGTTGGAGGCGGGACTGGCGAGTTACTTCCTGTTCTACAACGAGGAGCGGATTCATGCGTCGTTGGATTACCTCACGCCGGCTGCGGTGTATGCGGCTTGAGGCGGCGTCTAACGGGACGGCCAATGTGGTCCAGATCAACACGACATCGCGCGAAAAAAATGGGGAAATCAACATGCACCCAAAGTGGGTGGGTGGTTCTGCGGCCGTGCGAAACCTTTGGAATGGGTTTCGCGGGCCGCTAATCCCTCCATCTAAGAATTCGTAATCCGTGGTCTAGACAAATGGGGCCACCTTAGAGATTTACTTCGCGGCGAATTGATCGAAGAAAACATTTTGCCGGCGGCGCGCTGGGGCGCCGCCCCAGACCCCTGGATTTTTTAAGGCATTGACAAAAAAGTGTCTTGTGGAGGTAAACGCAGATTGGTATCCTGGCGAAAAGGAAAAAGCCTCGAAGGGTTGAATCTCCAAGGCTCGTGTCCAAAGACACTTCTTTGGTCCGGCTATCCCTTGGCTGGTTGCTTCCCAGCAGAGCCAGCCTCCGTTTCACCGAACAGAGAAAGCATAATCAGCAGAAACTATCGGTCAAGAGGATAGCGTAAATATCCCTTGGTTTGTTAAATTGGTTTCCACCTTATTCAAAGGTACTTTTCTGTCAGAAAAAAGGGACCAGATCAACCGTCACGGCGCACCACCAGCCAAAGCCCGGAATATGCACGTACGTCACGTCCATTTGCCACAAATCGTTCGGCCGTTGGGGCAGCAGTTCATAGAGTTTCAACGCCTGATGCAATTCTGGTTTTCTCGCCCGCCGCTTCTGCAACAGCCCATGCTGCCGCATCACGCGATAGGCGTCTTGGTCGCTGAACCGCCTCGGGCAACCGACGACACACCACGGCGATCCGCTGGTAGCCGTACCACGGATTCTCCGTGGCCATCTTCACCACCGTCTCGGCGATGCGCGGTTCGATCACCTTCCGCGGCGGGCCTGGTCGCCGTCGCTGGTCTTCCGGCACGGACCGGCGATACCAACTCGACGCCGGAATGCCCAACGCCACAAGCACCTTCGTCAACCGAGCCTTGCTGTCTTCGACGATCACGTCGTTGATCTCCTGACGAAACTCCATGTTCAAAGCAAGCCGTCCGCACTTTTTTTAGCAGCCGGTTCGCGATCGTCAGCTCGCCGATCACCTGGTCCCGTCGAGCCAGTTCTCGCTGCAACTCTTCGACCTGACGCTTCCGTGGATCGCCGGCGTTCCTGGTGCCCATCAAGGCTGCTTCGCCAGCGGCGAGGAACTCTTCCCGCCAACGATACAGCGTATGCTCCGAGATTCCATAACGACGAGCCAGCACAGTCGCTGGTTCTTCCCTTCTCAAAAGCATCAACACCACGTCGCGACGCGCCGATCCATCCAAATCCGACTTCTTGCCCATCTCAAAAGCTCCTTTCGGTATAGAAAAACCACCATTCTACACCAAAGAAGCCTCACTCTCGACGTTTACCATTAACTCCCGTTTATACAATTGGTCCACGGGACTGACGGGGAAACAATTTTGCAGAACCAGGGTGGAAGAAAGCCGGCCAGACGCCGTTAATCGCTCACGAGGCCCTCGCTGGTGAGTCTCATCGCCGTTGAACAAACTGCCAACCAAGCGTTCTGCCGGCTGTCTGCAAAGACGAGAATGGCGTGTCCGCAACTCTGGGCAAGCACGCACCATGAGCCATCTTTCTGTCGCCCCTCATCAATCGCTTTCCAACCTAAACACAGGAGCCGATGGTATAATGTTTCGATAGTCATGTGCGGCCCACCAACACAAAAGGGCGTCGGCATCATACTGCTAATGCTGCCTGCAACTCGGTTCCCTCACATGTTGGCGGTCAGCGACGACCTAGCCGCCACATGTCTTGACTGCACTTCAGAGCATCCTTTGCTTTGGTCTCATTCAACCGTTCCGGGCAGGGAACCTGTTTTCTCGTAGCCTGGGCAATAAGTTGGGGTGTATGAACCGTTACGGAAATGTCCGCCAGAAGACAGCCGTGGTTCACCAGGATGGCGATCTCCGCATCTGAGAAGGCATCCGTGTCGGAGCGGATAGGAGCGATAGTGCTGATTGCAAACTCTTTCTCATTGCCGGGCTGGGCGTCAGGGCGAGACCTGCGAACAGCACTCCCAATGCGTCTCACCCCTTTGGCAACTCCTCTATAAGAAGAATTGCGAAACGACCTTCATAACGGTCAACGACAAAGATTGTCTTGTCGCGCATGCCTCACAAGCGGCGCTCCCTGCCGCGATGTGTGTGAACCTGCAAGGCGCAGGTTCCTGAAGTCAACTTACAGGATCGTTTCCTCGCCACGATACCCACTCCTGAAACCTTGATGGCACACGACAAGGATGAAGATTGTTTCCTTTTTTCGGCGAATGTGACCAGTCTGCATTGGAGTCAACGCCGGCGGGAGTCAGAACTGGCTGCTGTCGATGGGGAGGCCGTCCTTGCGGTTGCCAAGGCGACGGTAGATTTCACCGTCGATCGAATAGCTGATCGAGCGGACTGAACCGTCGCAAAATGACATATTGAAAGCGCTGGCATGGGCACTGCCGAACCACTGCACATAATTTCCTTCCGAGGTTGCGGTCGATCTGTCCTGTACGGGTAGATTGCCGACTGCGCCATTGATTCCTGTCCATCGGAGTAGGTCCAAATCGTCGCCAGAGTACATGCAATCGTTGTCGCCAAAATCCTTACCATCAGTGTAATGGTCCCGGTTGACATACTTCTCGCCGATAAGGAAGGTGTTACTGGCCCCATCTTTAACGTCAGACATCATCACTTGGCTTCGCTGATACGAGAGTCCCGTCTGGTGTGACATATCTTCCCATTGTGAATCCGGCCTGTTGTCGGCAGTAGTCAAATCGGGAGGAGAGTGTGCGTCGTATCGCCAATCCACGTAATCTCCGCCGTTCATGGCATAGTCACTCCGAGCAAGCTGGGTGATCGGGCCACTGGTCAATTTGAATGTGAGGCTGTAGGCGAGACGGTATGGCGCGGCTGGGCGGCGACTGGAGCAGTTCAAACCTGCCAATGGCGTGACGGCCCGTTGTGCGTTGGCATCTTCGATGGTCATTCCGCTGTCGTTTGCGCCCAAGTCGTGCAGGGCTTGCTGCTCTATGAATGGCAGAATGTTGTATATCCATCCGCCAGGCTGGCTCTTGCCGAATCCACGGCCAGGATGCCCGAACCAGCTTCGATCCCAGCCTCCCGTTGGGAAGAACCCAATGGCAGACTCGTGGCTTAGTGCGGCCAGAGCCAACTGCTTAACGTTGTTGCCGCACTGAATTCGCCGAGCGGCTTCTCGTGCGGCCTGTACCGCCGGCAACAACAATGCGATCAGGATGCCGATAATCGTGATGACGGCCAGCAACTCGATCAGGGTGAAGCCGGTAGCTCTATGAGTGATGATTCCCAGCCTACGATCAGTCGAGGGCATCATTGCGTGCGGCCTTATGAATACAAGCACTATAGGGGATTCCAAGAGAATAAGCAATCCCCGAGAAGGTCCGCACAATGATCTTTCCGACTCAATGCTGTCCTGTCCAATTGACAAGGAACCATGCCTCTTGGATTAGTAACAGACGAAGATGCCCTGGCCACCGTTTTCAGCACCGATGGGAAAGTTATCCCACTTGATCCTCTCGCCCAGTCGGCCGGCTCGGCGATGTGATTCATGTGGCTTACAACTCGACTGGTTTAAGCGATAATCCAATCCATTGCCAAGTTCGAGAGAACGCCGTGCGGGTCGCAAGTCTGTGCCGTTGCTGTGCCTTCCTGGAGGCCAATAAGTTCAACCGTTATGGAAAACACGCCATCGGCTCCTACGACGGCCGTGAGATTGTAGCCTACCAGCACTCCACCAAATGTGACCACGTAGCCCTCGACATCATCATCGTCGTCTGTAACAGTTCCCGTAAAAGTCCACCAATTGCCGAATTCTTGGATACAGTAGAAGTTGCTGATGAAGGGTGCGTCACTGACATGCACCGTAATCGTAGTGTCCACGATAAGACCGGCTGCATCGGTGGCGCGTATGGCGAGAGTTGCGTCACCCGTGGTGCTGGCGGCAAAATCCAAGTTCAGATCACCCCATGAGTCGATGTCCAACGAATCGAACAGAGAAGGGTTCGTATTGTCGATGATGGAATACACCAGATCATCAGATGCGGTCTCGGCGTCTGCAAAGAAATCGGGCAGCGAAAAGACGTAATCCGCCGTATCAGTTGCGACACTCACGTCCGAAATACCGCCGGTTGTTGGTGCGTCGTTCGTCATGCCGACTGGATCGCCGGTGGGAAGTATACCACCGGCTTTCGACATAATTGTAGAAACGTCACCCGAGGTAATCCCACCACTACCATCCACGTCGCAACGGATGTCGTAGCCGGCATCGCCAGCATTTTTTCCAACCTTCGGATAAGCCGTCATAGCGTCGGCCACGCTGACGGCGTTGCTGCCGTTGACATCTCCCGGAAGGACATTGAAGCGAAATTGGAAGTCCGTACCGCCCTGCCCGTCGCCGGAGTTGTATGTGCTCTGGCAGTCTGTCCATGCACCATCGAGCACGTCCTCGGTTGATACACTGCGCACGGGGTCCATGCCGTCGGCGTCGAGATCGAGCACCAACTTGTCTTTGGCGATCGGCGCGGCAAACGTCCACGCGGCGGTATACGTATTGGAGTCGTAGTTGAAGTTGCTGAAGGCATAAGCCGTTTGATTCACCCCGCTCACCGAGAGGTCGGCCGCTTCGATCACCACGTCTTCGCTGAACGTGACGCGAATCTGGTCGATGTTTGTCCACGAAAGCGTCTGGAGTTGGGTTGAGGAACCTACTGGGATTGCGTACCCGCCGGTTCCAAGCTCCGAAGATTCCAAATGAGAGATGAAACTCGATGCCCAGTCGGAGCCGGCCACGTTCACGGCTGCAACTGCCGGGTGGGACAGCATATAGCGGTCTTCAAGAGACTCCAAACGGAGGCATCGCCGCTTTTGGATCGAACGGCGGCTGGTTGGCGCAGAGAATAGCATGGCAGTGTCTCCTGTGGCCCGAGTGGCAGTAGCGACGGTTGGAGGCCGAACCGACTAGGCATGGCCGAAGAAAATATGTCGTGCCACTAAGTCAATTGCGAAATGGGGCCAGAAGAGGACATTGGCTCAGTAGCATGTGCCAGACGAACAGCAACCGCCATGCCGCAAGAATGCCGTTTGACGTAACTGCTCGGCCCGCAACGATGCTGTGCCGTGGCAGGTGTTCGGCATGTGGCCTTTTCACAACGTGAAGTGGCGATAGAGCGCACTCCGTACTACTCGTCGGCAATAGTAAGCGCTGGCCAGCGGGTAGGCCATTCTACGGCGGGAAGCTACGGCTTGGCGAGCGGGTCCAAGAGTTGAATTGCCTCTAAAGAGTTCGATGTTGCAGTGCGCCTTTTCAGAGCAGCATGAAAGGCCGGCTCTTTCTGCAACGCGGAGTAGCTAGGGTCCGAAGCGATTGTTTCTGGACTGAAACCAAGTTCAACCGCCTTTCCCACGTACTCGATAGCTGGCTGAATCAACGCTGGATCGTGCATTGCCGCTCTTGCATAAAGTGCGGCAACAACTCGATACAGGTCGGCCGAGTGAAGCCCGATTTCAATGGCCTTGGTGGCATGGACGAATGCTGCATTAGGAATTTGTTGCCCTTGGAGCGCACGGCGCAGGAAAACCTTCACCAAGGTGTAACGAGGGGCCTGCAAGTTACCGTCAGTCCGAATTGCGCGTTGAAGGTATTTCTCCGCATCGTCGAGTTGGCGGAGCATGAGATAACTGAAACCGATGTTGTTGTACAGCAAAGCGGGCGAGTTATAGCCTCCCTTCAACGCCAACTGATAGGCAGCTATCGCAGCACTGTGGGAGCCAACCTGGCTCAGACAATACCCTCTGCAAGCATTCAAGATTGGCGTTGGTGTCAGTTGATAACTCAAATCGTAGTCTTGATATGCCGTGTAATACTCCCCCAATCGCTGATAAGCACGCCCACGGGCAAACAATGCTTCGCTGGAGTTGGGGTTTGAGCGAATAGAATTGCTCAGACAGTCCACAGCGAGCGCATATTGACCTTGTTCGCCGTATGCAACCCCAAGCTGAAGTTGCCGAATGCTGTAGCTCGGACGCAGAGCGAAGAAGAGGCTGATGGCCAGGATCAGTGTCAAGAATAATGTGGCCGTTCCGCCCACCAGCTTACGATGATTGCCCGTCCAGCGGCGACACCGCCGGACCAGTGTAAGCTCTCTTCGCAGAGCAGTTGCGAGTTCACGCGCTGTCTCCGGTCGCCGATCCGGCTCAAACGCCAGACAGCTTTCGATCAATCGGGCCAGTCTGGAATCAATCTGGCCGTTATGCTCCCGTATGGGGCGTGGGCCTTCCTTTTGTCGCTTGTATAGATCAAGGGAAAGTTCATCCAAAGACGAGTTCCAAGGAATTGTCCCGAACGGCAGGCTGCCTGTCAGTAGTTCGTATACGATCACTCCCAATGAGAACAGGTCTGATCGCGGATCATAGTGCCGTCGTCCGGTAACGTGCGACATCTCGAAGAGCACGGCCAACTCCTCGGGGGCCATGTATGGCACTGTCCCGCCAATTTTTGCCGCCATGAGTCGCTGATCGACGGAGAGATTGAAGTCCAAGACGAGAGGCCGCCCATCGGGCGTCATCAGTACGTTGGAAGGTTTAAGGTCTCGGTGACAAATTCCCCGGCCATGCGAATGTGAAAGAGCGTCAGCAAGTTGGGCGGCAAGGTGAATGACCCCATCAACGTAGGGGCCTTTACGAAGGACCGAATCTGGACGCGGGGATTCACTCAAATCAGAGTCATCGTTGGTAGCCGCCACGGCATCCAAGATTATCGAGGCTTGTTTTGGTGGATGCGGGTCAAGAAAGGCGTAGTCCAATACGTCGCAAAGTGTCGCTCGACCCAAGTAGGGCATACAAAATGCCGTCAGCCCGGTCACGTCCTGCTGGAGCGAGTAGATCGGAACGATATTGGGGTGGCGCAGTCTGCCAAGGATTTCAGCCTCCTCGCCACCCTGCGGTGCCACCTTCACGACAACCTGCCGACCGCCCAGAGCAGGTTCAGTGGCCAAGAACACCCTGCCAAAGCTGCCACGGCCAATCTCGGCAATCAAATCAAATTGCAGGAATTGGCTGCCTGGTTCCGGCCAAGACGAAATGTCTTGGAGGGTCTGATAATCTGGATCGCGTGAGAGGAGACCGTGTACTGCAATCAAGAGGTGCAGCGACCTCTGGAAAGAAGGAAAACGCCGCGAAAACGTTTCCGCATCTATCCCTTCTCCTGTCTGTAAACGATGTACATACTCCCGGTAGGCCAAGTCGAGAACAACGGTTCTATAGCATCGAAGCTCGGGATGGCTGGCCAAAGCGGCGGTCACGTCGGGCGTCTCACCGTTCCGCCAACGCTCCTTGATTGTTTCGGCCACCCGATTGGCGACAAAGAGTCCACGGCCATCATTGGGGCTGGTGGCCAGTGCGCCTCGTTTCGTGGACATTTCCGCGATCATACGGATGTTGTATGCAGAAGTTTCTTGAGGAACCGACGCACTGTACGTTCATCGACATGGACAGCCTTTCCAATGTCCTGACACGTGTGCCCCTGTAATCGCAGTTGAACGATTCGCCGGCAGTGCGCCGGCTGACCTTCGAGCATCTGGTCCCACTGCTCGTGAGCGATCGCAAAGTCGATAGGTGCGGGCTGTCGGCAGGCCAAATCCTCGGCGCGAAGTCTGTCGAATGATTGCTCCTGTCGAACATTGTATTTCTTCGTCGCAAGACGACGCCGGGTTTCCATCCCGACTTTGTTTCGCGCCATCTTGACAAGGTACGCCGCTAACTCCTCGGAGCGGTGAAATCGGTCGCACTTGTTGCGTACTCGGAAAAACGACTTCCAGACAATCTGAACAAAGTCCAAGGAATCGAACTTTTGTCGGAGTTTTACGTTCAACACTCGCCGAACTGCCCGGCGAATTCCCTCTCCATACTGGGTCACAAGCTCCCACGCGGCGTCCTCGGACCCTTCGCTCACGCGACGCATCAGGTTGCAGAAATCATCATCATATTCTGCCATCAGGGGTGCCTTCTATGTCTGGGGCGTTGAAAATGTCTACATCGTCGCAGGATGACATGTCCGGTATCGTGGCTGAATTGCAATTAGACAATACGGGGCAATAGAGTAGGGCGCGCCCGGTCCAGTTAGCGCCCTACCCACTGGCATTATTGACGTTACGCTTCGTAACCTGCGATTCTCAGGCACATCAAGGAGATGCTGCTTTTGGCTATTGCGGTTGACAACACAATCCTGGCGAAATGCGAAGATGATATGCCCTCCATGTGTTTGCGTCTAGGGCGATGTCTGCGCTTGTTCAGTATACTGCAATCACGGATTGGATACAGCATCAGTCATCTTGCCCGCGAATTCGAGGTCAGCAAACGGACCATCTATCGGGATTTTCGCCTTCTGAAAGAAGCCGGCATTCCCATACATTATGACCCCCAGAAAGGCGGGCATGTCCTCCAACACCACTTCAATCTTTGTGTCTCAAGACTTTCCGGTGCTGAACTGACCGCACTGCTTCTTGCCAGCCACATTTTCTCGCTTTCATGTGTCCGGGAGATCAGCCACCCGCTTCACCAGGCAATCAGCAAATTGGTGTCCCAATTGCCCATTTCCTTTCGTGAAAATTTGAGCACTCTGCTAGGTTCCATTCGCGGCGTTCCCTCTGCCACTTTATGGCCGGGGGGATCACAAGTCGTCATTGCCGAAATCATATCGGCGATCAGTCAGAAACGACAAGTTCGTATTGTTTATGAGCCTCCAGAGGAAACCGCTGAACCAATCCGCACCAAGGTTACTCCTAACTGCTTGATGGCCTCTGAAGGATGCTGGTACCTGGTTGGTCGTTCATCGTGGCACCGGAAAACGCAACGTTTCGATCTGGAACGCATTCAAATTGCAGAACAGGTGGACGATTCTCACGAGTCAACGGAAACAACCTCCATGAACGTCGAACGGCAGAACTGGCCGAGTATGAACCCACGATCCTCTGGCAACAAAACAAGCCTGCGCAGTGTGGGCACCTCCTACCAGCAACCCCAAGAAGCATCAGTGCAACGACCCCCGATACCAGCATGAGACCATTTGGAGGTTCGGGGATGGCAGAGAATACTACGGTCGCCACAACGTCGTCCGGCCGCTCGGGAGGAGGTGTAACATCAAACGCATGCGCTCCCCAATAGCTGTCAAGCCAGTGTGAACCAATGTCAGGTTCGTTGCAAGGTGCTAAGACAATATCGTAAGTTCCCACTGCGTCTGGAGATATTAGGCTGAACTGAAGAAGGTTGTTGTTGGGGGGCTGTACGTGTACGCCACCATCTGGAGCGGTGGAAAAATCCAAGAACGTCGCAAGAGTTTGGGACGCACCCGATCGGCTAATACCGAAGGACTGACTTCTAAACACATAGTCAGTTGGCGTGTAATCGGACAAGTTGTCAAAGAAGACATTTCCAGGTGCATCGCCGACAGGGATGATTTGGAGAACTAGCTGCCAACCCGACAATAATACATCAGGTGGCCCTGTATTCTCGATTTCCAACGTAACGGAACAAGAAAACCCCGAGCCAACTATCCAGGTCTGTCCGACAATCCGAAGGTACTCACTGTAAGCAGTCTGCGCAAAGCATAAAACGATTGCAACCGCAATGCCGGTTTTTTGCATGATGCGCTGCCTCCCGCAAATGAGCGACCATTGGAGAATCGGGATAAGATACTCCCAGTATGGCAGTTTGCCGTTGGATGTACAAGCAAAATGTTCACCGCCCACGAGCCTCAATACATACCTGCGGGTTATTTTGACCCAGCCGTTTATGTGTCATGCCGCGTCTGGTACGCACGGTGGGTTCGGTGCCAATAGCCGCTCAACTCGTAAGGGTTCAATTGTTTTGGTGCAAATAAGCGGCCGGTGGGACGGGCGGCAGAGCCGCCCACCTGCCTGGGGCAGATAAGCAGGACCCCCACCGGCCGCCCTATTTGTACCACGAAGCAGTCTCTCTGTCGATGAAGATGAGTGTGACTTGCGGCAGGGGGGTGCAGGAACGGACTTCTTGTCGGTTTTGGACTGGCTGGGTTGGGATCGGAGATTTTGGGTTCGGGTGGTAGAATTTGTGACGATTTGGGCAATCTGGCATTTCAGGAAAGGAAGGGTGCAGGAACGCACTTTTTTAGCTGGCGTTGGCGACTGCGGGGGAACGGGGGCGGGCGTTGGGGCGAAATGGGTTGCCGGGGCGGGTTTTTAAGTGCCGTTGTAGACGGGCGTCGTCGCATAATGCCGCCGCCCGAACTTGCAGGATCGCTTCGCCGCTGGCTCCGTCGTTCCAGAATTTCTCCGTCCCTT
>JAUWNG010000161.1 GCA_030612765.1 Planctomycetota bacterium | reverse complement strand
TATCCACTATCCACTATCCACTATCCACTATCCACTATCCACTATCCACTATCCCCGACCCCCGATCCCCTCCAATGCTTCCCAACCTGACCCCGCTGCAATACCTGACGTTGCATTTGCTGTTCGTCGGTCCGCGTACCGGGCGGCAGTTGCGGGTCGCATTGCGGGCAATGGGCGTACGACACAGCAGCGCGGCCTTCTCCAGATTGATGATGCGACTGATCGCCGGCAACCTCGTCGATCCGAGCGTCGCCGCCCGCTCGGCCGGCGACCGGACGGTCCACGAAAACCGCTTTGAAATCACCGACCTGGGCGTATACGATTGGATGGCCGCGAGGAAGTTCTATCTGAACCTTGCCCCGCCCTCGGCCGATCTTGTGCCGATCGGTACCGAAAGCGGCGCGCTGGCCGCTTATGACGCGAAGACCCGTCAGCGGGTAATCAGGAACCGCTTCACCAGAGCGTTTAAGCGGTTGGCGCGGGGTATGTTGAAGAAGTGGTTGCCGCACTCCAAATAGAAAAACCGCCTGTGGCCTCGCTGCTGATGCAATGCGAAGCCGCAGGCGGTCGAAGACGCACAAATTGGATTGGCCGGATCAATCGAGGAAGCCGACCAGTTCCTGGCTCCGGGAGGGTTGCTGGAGCTTGCGGACCGCCTTGGCCTCGATCTGGCGGATCCGCTCGCGGGTGACCTTGAAGATGTGGCCGACCTCCTCGAGCGTGTAGCTGTATCCGTCGCCCAGGCCGTAGCGGAGCTTGATGATCTCCCGCTCGCGATAGCTGAGCGTCTTGAGCACCTTGACAATGCGGGTGCGAAGCATTCCGTGGGTGGCGCCGGTCGAAGGACTGTGGGCGCAGCCGTCGGGCAGCAGATCGCCGAAATGGCTGTCTTCGCTGTTGCCCACCGGGCGGTCGAGACTGATCGGGTATCGGCTCATGGCCAACACCCGCCGCGCCTCGTCCACGCAGGTGTCGCTGGCTCGGGCGGTCTCCTCGATGGTCGGCTCGCGGCCGAGTTTTTGCAGCAGCTTGCGCGAGACGTTCCGCACCCGCGACATGGTCTCGACCATGTGAACCGGGATGCGGATCGTGCGGCTCTGGTCGGCCACGGCGCGGGTGATAGCCTGGCGGATCCACCAGGTGGCGTAGGTGCAAAACTTGAACCCGCGCCGGTACTCGAACTTGTCGACCGCGCGCATCAAGCCCGCGTTCCCCTCCTGAATCAGATCGAGGAAACTCAGACCGCGGTTGCGGTACTTCTTGGCGATGGAGACTACCAGCCGCAAGTTGCCCTCCGACAGTCCGCGCTTGGCGTGCTGGTACTGGGCGTAAATCTGCTTGAGATAGGCTACGCGGTTGCGCAGGCTGGTCGGCGACTCCTGGGTTGCCCGGAGGATGTTCCGATACTCGATGATCCAGGGTTCCCGCCGTCGGTCGCGCCCCTTGCGGCTGGGGTTCTCGGCTTTGTGCTGGCGGATCCGCTCGCAGAGTTCGTCGACCCTGCTGCTGAACTCGTCGAGGATCTTGATCATCGGCTCGATCCGCTGCGTGCGCAGGCCGAGTTCCTCGATCAAACGGACGGCCCGACGGCGACGGCGCCCCAGCTTGCGCCAGGCGGTGCGGCGCTGGGCCGGCGGGCGCGACCGGCTGGTGGCGATGTTGTAGTCGCGGAGGTTCCGTTTCAGCAAGGTTTCCAGGGTCCGCAGGTTGTGCGGCAGCCGACCCAGGATTTGGTGCTTCTCGAGCTGATCGGTGACGGATACCTGTACGGTGCGGTCGAAGGGCAACTCGCCGTCGTGGACCCGCCGCAAGACCTTTACGGCCGTCTGCATCACGTAGTCGCACTCCAGAACCTTGTGGCGGAAGCGCGTGCGCGTCACCTCGATCTGTCTGGCCAGGGAGACCTCCTGCTGGCGGGTGAGCAACGGAATCTCGCCCATCTGCGTCAGATACATGCGGACCGGATCGTCGGACCACGATTCGTCGGCCCCGGGCAACAACTCGTCGGTGCCCGAGTCCACCTCCTGGTCGTGTTCCGCCTTCTCGTCCAATGCCGCGCCATTCAGACCATTGTCAACGTCCAGCGCCTGTTCCGTATCCTCCGCCAAGCCCAGCGTCTTCCCTTCCCGAGAAATTGGTTCGTCTTCTAAGTCCTCTAAGAGTGCGTCGTACAAAATGATGCTCCTGAAGGTAAGTCGATAAAACACCGCGTGCGCCAACCGGCGCCGGACGATTTAGTAAACAACGACCCAAGGCCAGAAAATTCTACCACTGAATTCCCGCGCCGCGACCGCCGGCCACCATTTGGCAAAGGATTCAGTCTGCGGTGAGAATTCGTGCGCTCGTCTTAAGAACCCTAAACGTTCCAGAATCCGCAAAGCGATCCATGCCAACATCACGCTTTCCGGTTGTTGCTGGCAGGCCGACCAATTACCGGACCCCGATACGCCGACAGGGCATCAACTCGTCAGATAGCAAACCCCACCACCGCGATTTCCAATTTCTGGAAAACCGGGGGGGGATGCACCTTATTGCCCGCAGGCTTTTTGATGCGCAGACTGTCATAACTATAACCACACCCATTGTATTCTAATCGTTTTCCGCCGATCGTCCAGTATTTTTTCTCAGGAAACCCCAAAGCCGATCCCGACGGCAGTAAGGGAATCCAAATAATGTCAAGGCAGGCAAGGTACGCAGCCCCCAGAGGGGGTGCCCGGTGTCTCGCATGATTCGGCATCCCGTGAAAAAATAAGTGTCCAACTCGCATGAAACCGCCCCGGACGGTAGACTGCCGATTAGTAGCCACCTCGAACGTCTTACCGGAGTGAAGTCGTGAGTTCCAAGTATTTACTGCCCTGTCGTTGCGGCCAACAGATCGCCATCGAGCCACGTCAGGCGGGCGAAACGGTCGTATGCCGGTGTGGCGCGACGTTGCCTACACCAAGGATGCTCGAAATCATGGCCTTGGAACCGGTGCCAGCCGAGTCCGACCCACCGCCATCCGGGGTAGGTTGGGGGTGGCGGCAGCGGACAAAGCTGCTTGGCGTAATACTGTTGTCGGCAACGATCATCGCCGGGGTGATGTTGCTTCTGAGTCGTCCGGTCTCCCGTTTTGAGGGTTTATCGCCCGAGGAAGTCCAACGTAACGCACATAAGCTGACTCCATCGCAAACGTGGGATCAATGGCAGTTTTACAAACGAGGTTTGGATCGTCGAACCGACACGGTATACGCTCGCAAAATGAAGAGTTATCGCGTCTGGCTGGCGGCAACCGGCGTCTTGGCGTTGGCCGGCGTCGGATTGATCGCCGTGGGCATGACGCCGCACAGTCGTAAACAATAGCCGGGGGCTAACAACCTGTTGAAAAAGGGTGCCACTGCTGGCTTGCCCAGCAGTGTGGGGAGAAACACCCGGGAAAACACTGCTGGACAAGCCAGCAGTGGCACCCGAACTCCCAAATCTGACTTTTTCAACGGGCTGCTAACAGCCCCCGGAGGGAAAACCCGCGATTCCGAGTACATTCCGGGGGCTGTTAGCCCCCGGCTATTGTGGAAATGGGATTGCTCCCCTTGCGTGGTCCGTAACGCTCAAACAACGCCCCATGTCCGCCGAACAACGCCAACTCTTCGACAGCAGCCCGGAGCCGTGGGAGGCGGACGATCAGTCGCGGTATCTTGTGGCTTCGGTTGTCCTCTCGGCCGGACCGGCGAAGGAGTTTGACTATCTGGTACCCGATGCGTTGCGAGAGACCGTGGACATCGGGCGACGAGTGAAAATCCCCCTTGGGCCAAGCAATCGCCTAGTGACGGGTTATTGCGTGCGGATCGAGGACCGCCCGGTCGGCCGGCGGCGGCTCAAGCCGCTCCATTCGGTGCTCGACCAGCGCAGCCTTCTCTCTCCGGCCATGCTCCGGCTGACCCGCTGGATCGCCGACCATTACCTCTGCGATTGGGCCACCGTGTTGGACGCCGTAGTTCCGGCGGGCGTGCGGGTCGGCGCCGGCACACGGATGACCACGCTGCTGTCGATCGACCGTGAAGCCGTCGAGCGGCTGGGGGAATTGAAACTGACCGCTAAACAACGGGAAGTATTCAATACGCTGGCTGCGTCCGAGGAACCGATGCCCCCGGGCGAGTTGGCTCGTGCCGCTCGTTGCACCCAAGGCCCCGTCACGGCCCTGCGGCGGAAAGGTTTGATTCGCGCCCGCACCGGACGAATCGCCACCCTGCGGCCCGAGGAATCGTTGCCCGCACGGGAAAAACACCTCGTGCTCAATCCCGACCAGGAACACGCCCTGCGGACGATCCTCGACGCGATGAACTCCCGCCGTCAGCGGACGATTCTGATTCACGGCGTGACCGGCAGCGGCAAGACCGAGGTCTACATCCAGGCCATTGCGGAGGTGATCCATTTCGGCCGCCAGGCGATCGTGCTGGTGCCGGAGATCAGCCTGACACCGCAGACGGTCGAGCGGTTTCGCCGGCGGTTTTCGGCCGTGGCCGTGCTGCACAGCCATCTGAGCGACGCCGAGCGGCACTGGCACTGGCAGCGGATCGCCGAGGGATCGGTGTCGGTGGTGGTCGGTGCCCGCAGCGCGATTTTCGCCCCTACGCCGAACCTTGGGCTGATCGTGCTGGACGAGGAACACGAGACGTCGTTCAAGCAAGCGAGCGCCCCGCGCTATCATGCGCGTGACGTGGCCCAAGCCCGGACCGAGGCCGAAGGGATTCCGTTGGTGCTCGGCTCGGCCACCCCGTCGTTGGAAAGTTGGCGCCGGGCCAAAGCGGGAGAGTTCACGCTGGTCGAGATGCCGCGGCGGGTGTTGGACCGGCCGATGCCGACCGTCGGCACGATCGACCTGCGTGCCGAAAGAGGCCGTGCTTTATCTCGCGGGTCAATCAGCCGGCAATTGCACGCCGCCATCGCCGCCGCGCTCGACGAAGGAGGGCAGGTGATCCTGTTGCTGAACCGCCGGGGCTTCTCCACTCACATCCAATGTCCGGCCTGCGGCCACGTGGTGCGGTGTCCCGAGTGCGACATTGCCCTGACCCACCACCGCAAGGAAGAGATCGCCTTGTGCCACTACTGCGACTACGAGGTACCCGCTCCGGCGGCCTGCCCGGAGTGCGGATTCGCGGGCATCCGCTACTCGGGCCTGGGTACGCAGCGGTTGGAGGCCGAGGTCCATGCACGGTTCCCGAACGTGCTGAGTTTACGGATGGACACCGACGCCATGCAGGCCCACGGCAGCCATCAGCGGGCGCTCTCCGCGTTTCGGGCGGGCAAGGTCCGCATCCTGTTGGGTACGCAGATGATCGCCAAGGGATTGGACTTTCCCAACGTCACGCTGGTCGGAGTGATCAACGCCGACACGGCCATGCACTTGCCCGACTTCCGCGCCGCCGAGCGCACTTTCCAACTGGTCACGCAGGTGGCGGGCCGGACCGGCCGCGGACCGAAAGGCGGGCGCGTGCTGGTGCAAACCTTCAGCCCCGACCATCCCGCCATTCGGGCGGCAGTCCGGCACGACTTCAACGCCTTCGCGGCCGGCGAGTTGCCGATCCGTGAAATGCTCCGCTACCCCCCGTTTACAAGCATGATCCGGCTGGTCGTTCGCGGCCCGGTCGAGCCGGTCGCGGCCGGTTTCGCAACTTATGTTGCCGAGCGATTGCGGGCGTCGCTTCGACGTGGGGAGGTCGACGCGCGGGTGCTTGGCCCGGCCCCGTGTCCTTTCGCCCGGCTGAAGGGCAAACATCGGTTCCAAATACAGGTTCAAGGTTCCGACGGCGATCGACTTCGAGCCGCCGTCGTCGATGCCACCGCCGACCTGGAGCCGCCGGACGACGTGCTGTGGATCGTGGACGTGGATCCGGTCGATATGCTATAGCCTGAGTTACGTCGTGAGCATCCTTCTCCGACAATTCATAAGTGTGGAAATCGTTTTCCTGCCAATCACTCAGCCGCCGCAGTCTAGTGGCCGATATAAAGTCCCCTTCCACGATGGTTCGTCCGTCGATGGGTTCGGCGACTTGCCGTCCTGACGCACCCAGACGATCATCTCGCCCGGCTCGCGGTGGTCCCAAACATGGTAGGGCACGGCGGTGATTTTGCGTCCGTCCTTGGCAACGCCGGTGATGACCGTTACGCCACCGAGCAAGTCGTCGCGATATTCGGCGGTGAACTTCGGATCGACGGGCAGAACGATGTCTTTCGCCGACCCGCCGTTGTCGACGGCCTCGAAGCAATAGACGACCGGCCCGCGGCGGACGGCCACGCGGCCGCGGTTGGCCTCAACGCGGGGATTGGCCTCAATGCGCTCGATCGGCATGGGCAGTTCCAATTCGACCGCGTCGCCCGGCCGCCACTTGCGTTCGAGTCGAGCGTAACCTTTTTCGACGTTCAACGGAGCAGCCGGCTTGCCGTTGACGGCCAGCGTCGCCCCCTTGCACCAAGCCGGAATTCGCAAGCAGAGGGTGAATCGTTCGCTCTTCTCCGGTTCGACAGTCAGCAGCGTTTTTCCGTCCCAAGGATAAAGGGTCTGCTGCTTCAGCCGGACCTTGTTGCCGCCGAGCTGCACGGATGCTTCACCCGCCACGAAAAGATTCACGTAGATTTCATCCGTTCCGCCGCTCTTGCCCACGGCGTATACGTATCCCGGCAATGAAGGGATGAACCGCACGGCATTGGTCGGACAACAGGCGCATTTGAAGAACGGCTGGCGGTGATGTTTGCCGTCGCTGGCCAGAGGGTTGACGTAGAAGAAGTGCTTGCCGTCGATGCCGATGCCGGAGAGGATGCCGTTGTATAGCGCCTGCTCCACCACGTCGGCGTATTGGGCGTCGGCGTGCATCAGGCCCAGCCGGTGCGCCCAGAAGGCCACCCCAATAGCGGCGCACGTCTCGCAATAGGCCGATTCGTTGGGCAACTCGTAGGCATCGCCGAAAGCCTCGCCGTCGTGCCGGGCGCCGATGCCGCCGGTGATGTAGATTTTCCGCCGCACTACGTCTTGCCACAGTCGCCCCATCGCGTCGACCAACAATTGGTCGCCGGTGTGCGCGGCAATGTCGGTCGCGCCGGCGCACAGGTACATGGCGCGGACCGCATGACCGACGATCTCGCTCTGTTCTCTCACGGGCAGATGGTCCTGATAATACGTCCCATAGAGTGCGTCTCGCCGCGACCGCTCGCCGCGGATGTCGATGAAGAACTTGGCCAACTCCAGATACTTCTTCTGCCCGGTCACTTGGTACAGCTTGACCAGGGCCAGCTTGAGCTCTTCATGGCCGCCGACACCGTGACGCTTGGTCGGGCCAAAGACGCCGTCGATGCAGTCGGCGCACTTGACGGCCACGTCGAGAAACGTTCGCTTGCCGGTGGCGCGGAAGTGGGCCACGGCGGCCTCGATCAGATGGCCCGCGCAATACAACTCGTGCCCATTCCTCAGGTTGGTCCACCGCTTGCTCGGATCTTTCAGCGTATGAAATGTGTACAGATATCCATCCGGCTGCTGGGCGGCGGCGATCTTGGCGATCACGTCGTCCACGGCCTTTTCCAGCTTTGGATCGGGATGTATCGTCAGGGAGTACGACGCGCCTTCGAGCATCTTGTAGACGTCGGAGTCGTTATAGAGGATTCCTTCAAACTTGCCCTCCATCAGCTTTCCGGCCTTGGCGAAGTTGCTGATTCGCCCGGTCTTTTCACACCACTCGAAATTATGCGGCAGCGACTTCTCGCGGTTGATTTCCAGCCGCGGCGTCCAGAACTCGTCGCTGAACTTCACCTCCGTGAACGGTACGGCGGAAAGTCCGCGATGCTTTGGGGCTTCGGCTATAGCGAATCCTGCAAGGATCAACAGGACGATGGAAAGCAGCAAGCAACGTATCATCTCGTGGGGCCTTTCTCTGGCAGACAGCACGGTCGGAGCGATGGCAGTGGGGACGGGTGGCCGGGAACGATATGGGGCATTATACGTTGCACGGAAAGTACGGAAAGTAATGCAACATCAATCCTGTTCGGCACGGCATTTGTGCATTCTTGCACGCCCCGCAAAGGTGGTATTGCGCGTTTTCGATAAGCGCGCATAATTTCCGGTATGGCTGGCAAACGCCGGGATGATGTGCGTGAAGAGGACGTGACGGGCTTGAAACCTGAGTTTCGTTTAAGAAAAAGCTGTAATGTGTTATCTAGCAAGGTGTTTGTGAATCATGGCATCTTGGTTTTTGCGATACTTTTTCTGCATGTGGCTGAAATTGCAAAGAACGAAGGTTCGCATTTTCACTATACCGCCAGGTCTGCCGGTTTGTGGGTTCGCAAATAACCTATTGTGTTGTTTGGCAAGACTGGTAAGCCCCTTAAACGAAACTCAGGTTTGTAGCTTCTGCTGTAACCGTTCACGGGGGACTGTCCCCCTCCGCACGCATATTGCGTCCGCATTGGCCACTAAATGTGGCCAACCCTCCACCTTTTGCCCGGCATTTTGGTCGGAATAAGCGGTTTTTGCGCCCGCCATAGGCCCTTGCAAAAAAAGGCGAAGACACCGGCGGCCAGAAAACAGCCTTTTTCCAGGCGTTTCCGGCTGGTAGAATGACCTCGTCGCACATACCTCGCAGGAGGGGTAATTGCATAAGATTTCGCGTCCGTCGCCGCAAGCCCATGTTGTTATTCAGGTTACAGTCGATTTTCCGGCCTGAATTAACTGGAAAAGATTCCCGATTTTGCCACTTAATTCTTGCGTCGATTCGCCGAGGGCCGATGATGTTCTCAAACCGTTGGAAACACGGTCTATTCATTTCGCAACGTGGCCGCGCTTTAGTCGTAAGCCCAGTTCAACCCCAGGTTGATCAACCTGAAGCGCCAG
>JAUWNG010000199.1 GCA_030612765.1 Planctomycetota bacterium | reverse complement strand
CGAAAATCCGCGTAAAAAAAGTATTTTTGGCGATGGTCGTCGCAAGTCGTTTGTTCCCATGATACTATCGACCGTGCCAGCACTGCTAGCGGTGAATGCCCGCCGGGAAATTCAAGGCGATTTCGTTGCATTTGAGATTTGACGCCAAGCCGCGAAAAGCCGCTTACCCCGGGTGTATTCACCCGGGGCTAAATGAACAATATCGAGATGTTCTGAACCTTACTGGCCGCCCTGCTTCTGCAGCCACGCTTCGAGCTTCTTGCGCAATTCCTCGATCGGCGGTCCCATGTCTTTGCTTTCATTTCGCCGGTCGTCGAACATGTCGCTCAGCTCTTTGATGCTTTCGTGCATTTCCGCGAGCAGCGCTTGTTGGTCCGGCTGGTGTGCCAGCGACATGATTCCCTTGTGCCTTTCGTCCGCACCGGTCAACGCCGTCAGCGCGGCTTCGAGACGCTGTTTTATTCGACAGCGCGAGACGGACTGCGCGGACTCCTTGCTCAACCGAATCTCTTCCGCGCAGCAATCGGCGGTGAAGCGGGCAAGTTTGGCCGCTTCCGCCACCGGGTTGATCCCGGTGGCGCCCGCGTAATTCAGTTGCCCCAACGCTCCCGCGGCAACGCTCCGGGTACGGTCCGAAAGCCTGGTGTCGGAGACGATGCCGGTCATCGCCTTGAATACTCCGTCGCCGTCGCCGGTCGAACCGAGCAGCCCCAGCGCATCGACGGCTTGGGCCATGATCCACTCGCGTCCGGCCGCGGAAGGCCCCGTCGGCGGATCGGCGGTCGCCAGCCGGAGCATGGCATCGGCCATCGCGCGGCGCGAGCCCTCGGCGCGGATGCCCGCGGCCGCATGGCGCAGCACTCCAACCATTGCCGCCGCGTGTATCGTGTCGGGAAGATCGGCGTCGCCGACCGAGTCGACCAGCGTCTTGAGCGCTCCAGGATACGGCACGGCCACAGCGCTGCCGCTTTGCTCGACGCCGTTGAGTTCTCCGATGGCCAACATGGCGTTGATCCGCGCGGCCGGATTGTAATTGCCCCGAACCAATTTGTTCATGAAGTCCAGGACCAGGACGTTAAGATGATCGTAAACCGCGCCGCTCTTGGTTTGCCGAAAGTAGTTCCTCAAATCCCGGCGGAAACCTGGAAGAGAGGTGATGTTCTTCCACTGGGTCCAACGCACCAGGAAATAGCGTGTAATATACGCGTCGAACATCGGCTGATTGCCGCCGAAGTTCTTCGCCAGCAGAATCTGCCGTATTTTCAGCCGTTGCTTCTTGTATTTATTCTCTTCCGCTTTGGTCAGCGGCAGTTCGTCGTATTTCTTGTCCGGCTGGGGCGGCAGTTCGTCGGGGTCGGCGGGTTCCGGCTCCGGCGCCATCGGTTCCCCCGGGGCAAACATTCCACCCATCGGCCCCTGAGGGAAGCCGCGTGTGGGGGGCATGCGCTGGGCCACGGCCGATTGGCTCGCGATAAAGCCCAAAATAATCGCGAACAAGAGCAGGAGCCGGAATCGAACGAAAACACCGCTCCCATTGCTGGTTTGGGGTCTAAGCATCTGACAGGTCACACCTTTGCTTCTCGGTCCCGTACAAATACACACTGTATTATAGGCTACCAACGTTGAGGGAGGGCTGTCAAGTTGAGCAACATAATGAGTGATGAAGGATAAATGACGATTCTGAGGGGGATATTCTCGTTCCCATGCTCCGTGCGGGAACAAGAGTAATACGGCCCTGTACATCCGCGGGTATTCTCCATAAAGTATGGGGGAGAGAGGTTGCCCCCATGACTTTGCTTTATTGCCCCCCCCGCTTTCTACATCACGAGACCGGTGCCCACCCGGAGCAGGCCGACCGGATTCGGTTGATACCGGACCGGCTGGAAAAGGCGGGGCTGATGGAACAATGCCGTCAAGTAGATTTCGAGCCTGCCTCCCGCCAGCGGCTTGCGCTGGTCCACTCGCCCACCTACATCGACGAGGTCTGGGCCTTCGACAAATCGGGCGGCGGACACATCGAGGCGGATACGATCGTCGGTCCGGGCAGCTACGAGGTGGCGTTGATGGCCGCCGGCTGTGCCTGCGACGCCGTCGAGCGGCTACTCCGCGACGAAGACACGCAAGGGCTGTGCCTGGTCCGCCCGCCGGGACACCACGCTATGAACAACCACGCGATGGGCTTCTGCCTGTTCAACAACGTGGCGATCGCCGCGCGGCTGGCCGTCGAAGCGTACGGACTCGAACGCGTGTTGATCGTCGACTGGGACATCCACCACGGCAACGGCACGCAGGCCACGTTTTGGGAAGACCCGCGGGTCGGTTATTATTCGATCCATCGCTGGCCTTTTTACCCCGGTACGGGCGAGGAGGGCGAGACCGGCGCCGGCCGCGGCCTGGGATCGACCCGCAACATGCCCATCCGTTACGGCACGGACAGGGAAGATTTCCTCGACATTTTCAGCGGCAGCCTGGAACAATTCGCCGCGAAAATCAAGCCTCAGTTGGTGCTGCTCAGCGCCGGGTTCGACGCCCATCGGCTCGACCCGGTGGGCGATCTCGGTCTGGAAACCGAGGACTTCATCCCGCTGACGAACCTCGTGCTCGACGTGGCCGACGCCTACGCGGGGGGCAAGTTCGTTAGCGTCCTGGAGGGCGGTTACAACCCCGAAGTCATGGCCGATTGCGTTGAAACGCACTTGGCCGAGATGCTCAAGCGGAACAAAAAGTAAATGAACCTGCTGGCGCTGGAAACCACCTGCGACGAGACGGCCGCGGCGGTCGTAACCGACCGGCTGGAGGTGTTGGCTTCCGTGGTGGCGTCGCAGGACGATCTGCACCGGCGCTTCGGCGGGGTGGTGCCCGAGATCGCTTCCCGCGCCCACGTCGAGCGTGTGCTGCCGGTCATCGACGAGGCGCTGCACAAGGCGGGCCTGACCCTTTCGGACATTGACGCAGTGGCCGTGGCGAATACGCCGGGGCTAGCCGGCTCGCTGTTGGTGGGGCTGGTGGCCGCCAAGGCGATTTGCGTCGCACAAGAGATTCCGTTGGTCGCCGTCAATCACCTTCAGGCGCACATTTACGCCTGCCGGATGGCAGCCCGGCGCGACGTGTTTCCGTGCGTTGGGTTGATCGTCAGCGGTGGCCACAGCAACTTATACCGTTGCCGTGGACCGCTGGATTTCCAGTTTCTAGGCGGAACCATCGACGACGCGGCCGGCGAGGCCTTCGACAAGGTCGCGGCCATGCTCCATCTGGACTATCCCGGCGGGCCGTCGATCGAGCGCGCCGCCGTCAAAGGCAATCCTCGCACTTACGCCTTTCCGCGGGCGCTGTTGCGCGAAGAGCGTTTGGATTTCAGTTTCAGTGGGCTGAAAACGGCCGTACGATACGCCGTGGAGAAGGAGGCGGGGGGCAGGGGGCGGGGGACGGGGAAGGCAAATCAGAGATCAGAAATCAGAGATCAGAGATCAGAAATCAGAAATCAGAAATCTCCCGTCCCCCGTCTCCCGTCCCCCGCCCCCCGTTCTGTTGCCGACTTGGCCGCAAGTTTTCAGGAGGCGGTGGTGGACTGTCTGGTCGGCAAGGCGTTCGTGGCGTTGGAGCGGACCGATATGCGGATTTTGTGCGTCGGGGGCGGAGTGGCCGCCAATCGCCGGCTAAGGGAACGACTTCAGGCCGAAGCCGAGCGCCGGCAAGTCGAGTTGCACATTGCCCCAACGCGGCTCTGCACCGACAACGCGGTCATGGGCGCGATCGCCGTCGAGCGGTTGCGAGCGGGGCTGGTCGAGGGCCTTGACCTCGACGTTTTTCCCGGTGTGGTGAGGAACGCGGGCTAGAATATCCCTCCACCGCCCATGCCACCCATGCCGCCACCCATGCCGCCACCGCCGCCGCCGCCGAACAGGCCGCTGTAGCCTTGTCCGCCGGTGCCGCCTTGGCCGGTCGTGTTCTCGCCGGAGGCGGTGTTGAACACGTTTACTTCAGCCACGCCGGTGAATTGCGGCGACGCCGTGATGCGGACGTACCTTCGATCGGCCGAGATCACGGCCGTGGCCATCATCATGGCTCCCTCGGGCAGGACCGTGATGACCGGCTGGTAGCCGACCGCGCCGCCGAAGTTGGCGCCGAGCAGCCTTCTTAGCTCATCGCCGCCGCCCACGCCTTCGGTTCCGCTGCTTCCCGCCCGCGACAAAGCCATTCCCAGCAGCGACCGGGGATCGGCCGCGGCGGCGAGTTGTTGGGCGAGAATCTGCCGGTTCAAGACGAGTTGGCTTCGGATGTCGTTGGCCACTTGCTGCTCGCGGAGCGGCTCCTTGCGGCGCCCGTTTCTCAATTCAAACACGACCAGGGCCTCGTCCTTGTCCAGCGAGACCTTTTTGCGGATGTCGACGGCGTAAGACGTGCCCAAGTTGGTGATGACTTCCACGTTCACCTTGCCCGTGGTAATTTTCCCCCACACGCGGCGGAGCATCATCCGATACGTGCCGTCGAATCCCTTGGGGCAGACGTAGGCTTCGCTATGACCGCCGAAGCTGTCGCGTCCGATCTGCGAGATGCCGTCGCCCAACAAGAGGCCGCCGGAAGTGGTCCGGGGGTTGCGCAGCGAGCAGACCGTGCCACCCGGCTCCTCGACCAAAATGTCGACGTCCGCTTCCCCTGTCCAGGTGACGACGATCACGCAATCGCGTCGAACGGCTTCGTCCAACTCAGCCAGAAAGGCATCGGCTTCCTTGGTCCGCTTTTCGGCTCGGAGCCGGTCGAGAACCTCCTTCGAGACTCCCAGACCTGCCCGCCAAACATTGGCTTGCTCTTTCGGCCAGGCTTGGCTGAGGATGCCGAGGCTGGCCCATTTCAATCCTTCAATATCTCTAGCGGCGCCCGCGGCCTTCAGTCCGAGCATGTAAGGCTCGGGGCGGAGCGGTTCCAACTCGGAGGCCTGGCGATAAACTTGCAAAGCCCGTTGGTTAAGCCCCATCCGCTCCAAAAACACGCCGACCAGCAGCAGGTCTTCCGTGCTGTTGGCAAAGTCGACCGCCGACATCACGGCCCGTTCGATCTCGGCCTTAGGCCGCCCCGCCGCTTCCATCGCCAAGGCCAGGGCCTCGTACATCCACGGTTGCCATTGACGATGCCGCAGGGCGGCGCCGATCAGAGCGGAGACGTGGTCAAACTGTTGCTCGTTCATCAACCGGCGGACGGCGTTGCGGACGGCCTTCGGCTGCGGCTCGTTCCGGGAAAAATACTCTTCCCAGACGACTTCCGGCTTGGCGCCTTTTTCGATCTCGATTTCGATCTTTGCGGGCCGGTTGCCGACGGTCGCGGCAGTTGGGGCGGCGGTTGAACTGCCGTCCAAACGTTTGGCGGCGTTGTCGAGAGCATTCAGATCATCCTCGACGGAGAAGGCCCTGAAACCTCCCTCGGGTATCTTCGGCAGCAGGTCTCGCGGCAGATTGAACATACCCATTCCGCCTCCCATGCCGCCCATTCCGCCTCCCATGCCACCCATGCCGCCCCCCATACCGCCCATGCCGCCCATGCCACCCCC
>JAUWNG010000071.1 GCA_030612765.1 Planctomycetota bacterium | reverse complement strand
TTGGCGTCAAGGCCACAAAACGAGGAAAAACGAGGAAAAAACAGGAGAAAAGCCCGCAAGGGACTTTTGCGCTGACCGTGCGTCAAAAATCCCGCCAGGAGACACTTGACACAATGGACTCTTTCAGGGATGGGCTACCTTATGAAAGCCCTTCGGGCTAACAGAGTGTGGAATGCACCCACACGCCGCGAAAATTGGGACAGTCCCCTGTGAACGGTTACGAAAATAGTGGCACAATCGAAAAACTTGGCCATTGACCGTCCCGGCTCGGCGGAATATACTTAAATGGACGGACTGGTCCGTCCGTGATATACCCCCCGCTACGGAACTATCAAAATGGCTACTCAGAACGGCTCTTGCTCCGAAGACCCCGGCAAGCGGCAGGCCATCCTTGAACAGGCCATCCGCACCTTCGCCGAACTCGGCTTCCGCGGCGCCGACATGCAGATGATCGCCGACCGGGCCGGCGTGGGCAAAGGGACCGTCTATCGCTATTTCCACAGCAAGGAAGACCTTTTCTGGGCAACCACTTTCGAGGTTGTAGTGCGTTTGGAGAAACGGGTATTCAAGGCCATGGTAGGAGTGGAAGGGGCCTGTGCGAAAATCCGCGCGGCGGGAATCGCCTATGCCGAGTTCTTCGAGAGCAACCCGCAATGCCTGGAGGTCTTCGTCCAAGACCGGGCCGAGTTCCGCGGCACCGCGCCCGAGTCGCACCGCGAATATCATCGGCAGCTTTTCCAAAAGTTTGAAACAGTGCTTCAGCAGGGGATCGAAGCCGGTGAACTGCGGCCGGTGGACGCCTACCAGACCGTGTATGGATTCGCCAGCATCCTTTACGGCACGGTGGTCATTGGTTGCCATTTAGCGTCGTTGCCTGCCATGCGGATGGCCGAGCACAACGTGGACATTTTTCTGCGGGGGATTCGCTCCGACGTTTCTCTCGATGCGGAAACCTCGCGCTTGATGGAGAATCGGAAACAATGAACCCCACGCTGATTGAACACCCCAACATAGACATGAATCCATTAAGTCTCAAACACGCCGTCGATAAGGAACCCGATGGAAAAGTGCCAGCCACCGGATCGCCGCCACCGGGGCGGCGGCGTTGGCCGATGATCGTACTGGCGGTCGCGGTTGCCTGCGCGGGCGGCGCCTGGTACGCCCACGTCTGGCTCGGCGCGGCCGGCAACGGCAAGGCGACTCTCGGGTTCGTCTCGAATGACGGCGCGGACATGAACGATATGGCGGCGCCGGCGGCAAGCATCGCCACCGTGCCGGTCGAGGTGATTCCCCGCAACGATATCCTTAGGCTGACCGGCAGCCTGGCGGCCGACGAGCGGTCGTCGGTGGCGAGCAACACCAGCGGCATCGTGGCCGAGGTGCGGGTCGACCGCGGCAGCCGGGTGCGGAAAGGGGACGTGATGGTGCAGATCGACCCGACCGACGCGAAGAACGAATTGGCCGAGGGCCAGGCGAGGCTCGAGGAACTGAAGGCGCGGCTTGGGTTGGACGGAAACGTCGAGGATTTCAATCCCCAGGACCAGCCGGAAGTGCGGCTGGCCAAGGCCTCGGCCGATCTGGCCGCCGCGAACCTCCGCCGCGCCAAGGAATTGATCGCCAAGAAGGTCATTTCGGACGAGGTCTACGATCAAATGGAGACGGAGTTTGAGATGGCCAACCAGCGCTACCGCCAATCGCTGTTGCTGATTAAGCAGGCATACGCGACGTGCAAGACGGCGATGGCGAAGCTGGCCATCCTCGAAAAGGCGGTGGCCGACACGACCATCCGCGCGCCGATGGACGGCTGGGTGGCCGAGAAACTGGTGGCCGTGGGAGAGCAGATATCCTCCGGCATGCAGGCGACCGAGGTGGTCACCCTGGTGCGGATCGATCCGCTGCGGCTGTCGTTGATTGTTCCGCAGCAGGACATTGCCCGCATCGAACCGGGACAGAAAGTGTACTTCCACGTCGATAGTTTTCCCGATCGGACGTTCGAGGCCGCGGTGCGGTTCATCGCTCCGGTGGTGAACGACACCCGCTCGATGGTGGTCGAGGCGGTGGCGCCGAATCCGGACGGCCTGTTGCGTCCCGGTCTGTTCGCCACGGCGGAGTTGGAGCTTCGGCAGCAGCGTCCGGTGATATTCGCGCCTATCGGCGCCGTGCAGAAAAACGGCGAGGTGGGACGGGTGTTCGTGGTCCGCGACGGGGTGGCCCGCGAGCAGGTCGTCGCTCTCGGTGAACGAATCGGCAGCAAGATAGAGATTCGCTTCGGCTTGAGCGGCGGGGAACTGCTTGTCGCCCGTCCCGAGTTGGTCAAAGACGGAGACAAGGTTGGGTCATGAAACAGCTTGCCGCCCTTTGCGTAAAACGTCCGGTCTTCGCCACGGTGCTGATCCTGGTGTTGGTGGTGTTCGGCGTCTTCAGCTACACGAAGCTGGGCCTCGACCGTTTCCCGAAGATTGAATTTCCATTCGTGACCGTTACGACGATCCAACCGGGCTCGGCGCCCGAGGACATCGAAATGGAAATCACCGACAAGATCGAAGGGGCGGTCAACACGATTAGCGGCGTCGAGGAACTTCGTTCGATTTCCTCGGAAGGGATTTCGCAGGTCATCATCCAGTTCGTGCTGGACAAGGATCCGGACATAGCCGCACAAGACGTCCGCGACAAGATCAACGGCATATTGCCCGACCTGCCTTCCGACATCGAGCCACCGACGGTCGAGAAGGTGGACATGGACGCCGCGCCGATCATGACGATTGCCGTTTCGGCGCCGCCGCCGACCACCATCCGCGAGATCACCGAGTATTGCGACAAGGTGTTGCGCCGACGATTGGAAACGGTTTACGGCGTCGGCCAAGTGACGATTGTCGGCGGTCAAGCACGGCAAATCAACGTGGAACTCGATCCGCTACGGCTCCGCGCCTACAAGTTGACGGTGGCCGACGTCGCCCGCGCGCTGCGGACGCAAAACATACAGATGCCCTGCGGTTCGATGAAGGTCGGGTCCGTCGAATACACGCTGCGCACCCTCGGGCGGGTGAGAAGCTTGCGGGAAATGGAGGCCATCGCCGTGGCCAACCGGGACGGCCGAACCATCACGATCGGCGATCTGGGGCGAGTCGAGGATTCGACCGAAGAGGTCAAAAGCGCGTCGCTCTACAACGATACGCCTTGTGTGCAATTGAACGTTCGCAAGCAGTCGGGCACAAACACCGTCGCCGTGGCCGAAACGATAAAGGAACGGCTCAAGACGTTGGCAGCGACGATGCCGAAAGGCTACAATCTGCAAATCGTCCGTGACCAATCGGTGTTTATCGAGTCCTCGGTCCACGCGGTCAAGGAACACATGCTACTGGGCGGCATCTTGGCGGCAGTCGTCGTGTTGTTGTTTCTGGCCAACGCTCGGGCGACGATAATCGCGGCCCTTGCAATTCCAACCTCGATTATCGCCGCGTTCGCCATCGTCAAATTCATGGGCTACACGCTCAACAGCATCACGCTGCTGGCGTTGACCCTTTCGGTGGGCATCGTGATCGACGACGCGATCGTGGTGATGGAAAACATCTTTCGCTACATCGAAGAGAAAAAATACACTCCCCGCGAGGCCGCGGTGGCGGCCACCGGCGAGATCGCCCTGGCCGTGCTGGCCATCACTCTTTCGCTGGTCGCGGTGTTTCTGCCCATCGCCATGATGGAAGGGATAGTCGGACGGTTTCTAAGCGCGTTCGGCATCACCATGGCCGGAACGATCGTCGTGAGCATGTTGGTCAGCTTCACGCTGACTCCGATGTTGGCGTCCAGATGGTTCAAGAAAGCGGAAGAGGGGAAAGCCGGCAAACGTTCCTCCGGCGGGTCGAAAGGACAATTTTTCTATCACGCCATTGAAACCGCTTATCTCGCGGCGCTGAGGTTCTCGCTTCGATGGCGTTTCGTCGTCGTGCTCGCCATGATCGGCAGTCTGGCGACGATCCCATATTTACTCGATGTGCTGCCGAAAAACTTCATTCCCGACGACGACTCGTCCGAGTTCCAAGTCAACGTCCAGGCGCCGGAAGGAACGTCGCTCGAAGCCACGCAGGTGCTGATCGCGCGGATCGCGCGCGACGTCCGCCGGCTCGACGGCGTAAAATACACGATCGCCAGCGTGGCCGACACCGATCAGCACTACTCCCACAAGGGAAGCGCCTACGTGCGATTGGCCGACATAGCCGACCGCGATTTCAACCAGTTTGAAATCATGGATTACGTGCGGAAAGAGATACTGCCGAAATACGCCGGCGACAATCTGCGACTCAGCGTTGCGTCCGTCTCGCTGATTTCCGTCGGCGGTGTCAGCGGCGACGTCCAATACATGATTAGCGGCCCCGACATGAAGGTGCTGGAACAGAGCGCCAAGGCAGTGATGGCCGACCTGCGGAAAGTGCCCGGCGCGGTCGACGTCGACTCGTCGCTGTCGGTGGGAAAACCGCAATACGGCATCACGGTCGATCGTCCAAAGGCCGCGGAACTGGGCGTTTCCATCGCCGATATCAACAACACGCTGATGCTCTTGGTGGCCGGCGACAAGGTGTCGGATTTCACCGATAAAGGAGAACAATATGAAGTTCACGTCCGTTCGGTCGCCGACGTCCGAAACCGGCTCGAAGAACTGAAGATGGTTACGGTCCCTTCGGGCAAATTCGGCGTCGTTCCCTTGGGCGACGTAGTCCATTTTGAGAGAGGGACCGGTCCGGCTGAGATCAATCGTCTGGCCCGCACCCGACAGGTTACGATTTCCGCCAACATGGAGGAAGGCACGTCGCAGCAAGCCATCCTGGACGCCATCGACGAGTCCGTGGCAAAGCTGAATCTGGGGCCGGAATACAGCACCGGGTTGCTCGGCAGGTCGAAGGAAATGGCCAAGGCGTTCCGCGCTTTCTTCCTTGCGTTTATTCTGGCCTTCATTTTCGTCTACCTCTGTCTCGCCGCCCAGTTCGAGTCTTGGCTGCACCCGGTCACGATCCTCCTGTCGCTGCCGCTGACGTTGCCCTTCGCGCTTGCTTCGTTGTGGATGTTCGGCCAGTCGATCAACATTTTCTCGTTGTTGGGAATCATGGTGCTGTTCGCGGTGGTCAAGAAGAACTCGATCTTGCAGATCGACCATACAATCCAGCTTCGCGCGGCCGGCATGCCCCGGTTCGAGGCCATCGTGGAGGCCAACCGCGACCGGCTGCGGCCGATCCTGATGACCACCGTGGCCTTCGTGGCCGGCATGGTCCCCTTGTTCATCTCGAACGCCGAAGGCGCCGCGGTGAACAAGGCCATCAGCGGCGTGATCATCGGCGGACAGTCCCTTTCATTGATCCTGACCCTGCTGGCCGTTCCGGTGGCCTACTCGCTGTTCGACGACCTGAGCAATATCTTCTGGCGGGTGTTCGGCCGCAAGGAAATCGGGACCATCGAGGAATCGACCTCCTTGACGCGACAAGAATCCGCGAACGCCGCCGGCAGAAACGACGACACGTTCATTTCCGAACAGACCGACGAGACGGTCGTCATGCGACCCGAGCCGTCGCACTCGCTTCCCGACGACGTTCCGGCCCGGCATCCGTAGGTATCGCGTCAGAATAACTTGATGATTATTGGGTGCCACTGCTGGCTTGTCCAGCAGTGCGGGGGGAAACGTGTGCGGCTAGATTTTCTGGCGGCTATGCCATTTTTGTCATTCTGAGCGCAGCGAAGAATCTCGCTTTTCCGGCAGCGTCGGCGATATTCTTCGCTGCGCTCAGAATGACCGAACCTGCCGGAAAATCTGGCCGCACACGGGGAAACTCCCGAAAAAACACTGCTGGACAAGCCAGCAGTGGCACCCAAACTTCCATATCCGACTTTTTCAACGGGCTGCTAAGCCAACCGGTACTTGGCGAGTTTGTCGCGGAAGGTGGAGAGTTTCATCCCCAGCGCGGCGGCGGCGGCCGACTTGTTCCCCTGGGCTTCTTCCAACGCGCCTTGCAAAAGTTCCCGTTCGGTCTTTTCGATGGTCTCCTGGAACGGGCCGGAGAGGACGCGCCGTTTTTTCGCCGCCGCGTGGAGTTCCTTCAGCAGCAGGTTTCCGGTGATCGCGCCGGCGCCGACCAGATAGGCGCGTTGCAGCAGATGGGCCAACTCGCGGACGTTGCCGGGCCAGTCGTGCCGCTTGAGTATCTCGATGGCCGACGGCTCGAGCCGCGCGGGGCCGTCCTTGGCGAACCGTTTCAGGAGGTGGTCGGTCAGCATGGGGATGTCGTCGCGCCGTTCGCGCAGGGGCGGCACGTTTACCCGCAGAACGTCCAGCCGATAATAGAGGTCCTGGCGGAATTCGCCGGCGGCGATCTTTTGCAAAAGGTCTCTTTTCGTCGAGGCGACGATCCGCACGTCGGCCTTCATCTCCGAGGTGGCGCCGACCCGCTCGAAGGTCTTTTCGTCGATCGCGCGGAGCAGTTTGGTTTGGTGTTCGAGCGGGATGTCGTCGACGTCGTCCAGGTAGAGCGTACCCCCTTCGGCCACCTCGAATCGCCCGAGGCGGCGCTGCTCCGCGCCGGTGAAGGACCCTTTTTCGTGGCCGTACAGTTCGCTCTCGATCAACTGGCTGGGAAACAGCGCACAGCCGACCTTGACGAAGGGGAAAGTGCGACGGGTGGAAGCGCGATGAATGGTCGAGGCGATCAGGTCCTTTCCCACGCCGGTCTCGCCGCAGAGCAAGACGTTGGCGTCGGAGCGGGCGCAGATTTCGATCAAGCGTCGGACCGAGCGAATGGCGACCGACCGGCCAATCACCGCCTGGTCGATTTTTCCGATGGTCGTTTCGACCGGTTCGACGGCCACGGGCGCCTTGCCTCGCCGGGCGGATTCGATCCGGGCCAACAGTGGAAAGATGTCTTCGTTGTGGAACGGTTTGGTCAGGAAGTCGAAGGCCCCGAGTTTTCCCGCCTCGACAGCCAAGGGGATGCTGCCGTAGGCCGTCATGATGATTACCTCGGCGTTGGCGAGGCGGTCCTGCTTGATGCGTTTCAGAAGCTCGATTCCGTCGACCTTGGGCATCTTTAGATCGGTCACCACGACGTCGAAACGGTCGGCGGCGAGTTTTTCCAGGGCCTCGGCGCCGTCGCCCGCCGTGACCACGTCGTGCCCCTGGGCAGCCAGGTCGTTGGCCAGCGTGACCCGTTTGATCTTTTCGTCGTCGGCGACCAGGATTTTCATATTTCGTTGGTTAAGCAACACGACTTGTTTAGCAGCCGCCGGAACGGCGGCTTATTACGCAACGGGACCGCCGTACCGGCGGCCGCTAAACTGACGTTTGTGTACTTTTTCAAACGCTGCTTTTCCGAATGTCGCTGGTTTCCACTGGATTGAGCATGACGGTAAACACGGTCCCTTGCTTCGGCGCGCTTCGGACTTCGATCCGCCCGCCCATTTCGCTGATCAACATGCGGCACAGCCCCAGTCCCAAGCCGGTGCCGCCGCCCTCGGGCCGGGTGGTGAAAAACGGCTCGAAGATTTTCTCCAGGTGGATGCGCGGTATGCCCTCGCCCGTGTCGGCAACCTCGACCGCCACCGAATCCATCTGATCGTCGTCGCTGCCGCCGAGCGTCCGGGTGCGGAGCGTCAAGGTCCCCCCGTCGGGCATGGCGGCGAAGGCGTTCGCGCAGAGGTTGAACAACACCTCCTGAAGCGTGTAGGGATCGCCCTTGACCGGCGGCACGCGACCAAATTCGGCGTAAACGCGCACGTTTTGGTCGCGGGCGTTTTCCAACAGCGGCAAGGTCGCCTTCACCACCGAGTTGACGTCCGTGTTCGTCAGAGTGATGCCCCTCGGCAGCGCGAACGACTGTACGCGCTTCGCCGTCCGTTCGATCCGCTCCAGCGCCGCGGTCATCATCCGCACGTATTCGGCCGACTGGGGATCGTCCCTGACGGCGTCGCCGATCTTGCGCAGACAGTTTTGCGCGCCGTCGAGCGGATTGGCTATCTGATGGGCGATGCCGGCCACCAACTGGCCGATTCCCAGCAGTTTTTCCTTCTGGCGGAGTTCGGCGTGGGCACGGTCGACGTAGCGGCGGATGGCCGTGGTAAAGTAGACGGCGATCCACAACGTACTGGCCAATGCCGCGAACACGGTCAGCGCGTACAGCTCGTCGATCGGCCGCGCCCCGGCCGGTTCGCCCTGGAAATGGAGCGGGAAGCTGGGGATCAGCTCCAGATATTCCAACAGCATCACGCCGCCGACCAACGACGTGGCCACGGTCGCCACCACGTAGGGCAGATTGCCGCGAAGGTACATCCCCGCGATTATCATGTGGAAGACGAAATAAGAAAGGAACGGGTTCCGCGGCAGGTCGGCGAAATACAAGAGCGTGGTCAGCGCGACCAGATCGAAGATGATTTGCAGGAAGATGATCCTTTCCACGCCCTGCCCGTTGACGGCCCAGTCGCGCTCGCTGAGCTTGAACAAGAGGTTGTAGACCAGCACGACTCCGCCGACCAGGTACAAGGGCAACGGCTGCGGCAGCACGCCCAGCGCCCAGGCGACGGTCGTCACCGTGAAGACCGCCGCGCAGGCCCCGAAGCGGAGCGTTACGAGCCAGCGTGCGCCTTCGGGCGGAAGTCTCATGCTTGCTCTCCCATAAAGCCGCGGCCGGCGGTCGCGACGTGTTTTTCCGCATCATTTAGCCCGCCGTGAATACCATTTAGCCCGCCGTGAATACCATTTAGCCCGCCGTGAATACACGGCGGGGAAAGGTGGCTGCACGCACCAAACCGTGCCTCGGGTGTATTAACCTCGTTGTTACACGCAAGTTTTGGCTACTTCGACCCGTAGGGTCGTTTGGTAATAGCCCAGCGATTTATCGCTGGGGCGAAAGGGGAGAATAGAACCTGCTCGTCCCGTAGGGACGGTTGAAAACGTGTCTGGCGCCAACGCTTTCAATCGTCCCTACGGGACTTATCGCTGCCAATTCGCCCATTTCCCCAGCAGTAAACTGCTGGGCTATTGTCACCCGTCGCTCCGTGACGAATCATCGCTCATCCATTTGTGTGTAACAACGAGGTATATTCACCCGGGGCTAAATAGTTTTTTTGCTCCGATGTCCCTCAGTACGAAGCCATGTCCCACAAGACGTGGTCGGCTAGGGCGGCGATTGTCCGCTCGTCCAGCGAGGCGAAACCGCCCAGCGAGTCCGGCTGCACCGCCAGGATCGTCACCCGGCCGGTCGCGTCGCCGGGGTCAACGTCGAACTCCGGTTTGGTGTCGCGGGCCAGACTTCCGGGCAGCAGTCCGCTGTCGCGCGCCAGCAGCACCATTACCCGATCGCAGGCCCCGGCCGTCTTGAGGATGTTGGCCGGCGTGAGGTATGCCTCGCCCGGCGTGACGACGACGGGCAACATCCGCGCCAACAATTTCTTTGCCAACAGGGCGCCCAAGCCTTCGTTGCCCCACAGCAGCCCCGGTCCGGCCAGCAACTGCACCTTGTGCTGGTTGCGGTTGGTGATCGAGATTCCGCTGATCGGCTCGGGCGCGGTTTTCTTGCGGTGCGTCTCGGGCGGCTCGGCCTCTCTGGTCTGGAACACCGCGGCGAGGATGTCGGCGATCTCGTTGTCCGCGAACGGCTCGACGGCGTAGTAGAAGATTTTGTGTTTTCGATAGGCGGTTTCGCCTACCCCTCCGGCGGCACCCATCACCACGACCCGTGTCCGCGAGGCCCGCCGGTTGACCTGCTCGACCAGCGCCGGTCCATCGTCGCCCAACGAGGTGGCGTCGATGAAGACCGCCCGCAGAAAAGGGGACAGTCCCCATTTGTGCGCAGCGCCCTCCGGGCCGTTCCGGCAAATGGGGACTGTCCCCTTTTCTGCCGCGTCCTCGTTTTCACCTTCGGCCAGCGCGGCCAACAGGCCCTCGCGCTCGGCAACCCGTTCCACCTGGCATCCGAGCGCCGTGAGCTTTTCCGTCTGCTCGGCGGCCGAGGAATCGTCGGCGTTGACCAGCAGAACGCGGCGATGCTTACAGTTCGTCGCCTCCTCGTGCCGCGTGGTGCAAACGTGGGCTATCCAACCTTCCCCGCACGGATCGGTGGCCAGCAGGCCAGGACGCTGAACCAAATTCTGGTTCACCGCCACGACGACCCCGGAAACCGGCGAGGGGACGATCAACATCGGCTTATCGGAGACGGTTGCGCCGGCCAGCGGCAGCCCCTGGTATAGCACTTCTCCGATGCGCGGCAGCCGGACGGCGGTGACTTGCGACCCGCGCAGCCCCGGCGGCACGGCCCCCACGCACGCCGATCCGTCGATCTCCATTCGCACCCAAGACTCGTCCCAGAACAAGGGCGCCGCACCCGGCTCGGCGAACTCGATCTCGGCTTCCTCGCCGCCGCCGGAGAGCATCTCGCTCGTGCTCAGCACTCGTTGCACCGCCCAGGTGATCTCCTCGGAGGTGAACGGCTTGGTCACGTAGTCGCAGGCGCCCAGCCGCATGGCCGCCGAGGCATTCGGGATGCTGGGATAGCCGGTGATAATCAACACCGGCACGTCGGGCTTCTTCTCGCGCAGCTTTTCCAGGAACTCGATCCCGTCGATGTTGGGCATCTTGATGTCCAGCAGGATGATCGAGTAGTCCTTTTCCGTCGCCCGGACCAGTCCCTGCCGGGCGTCGGTGTTGACTTCGATTTCGAACCCCTGTCGCATAAATATCCGGCGACAGGCTTGGCAAACGACTTCCTCGTCGTCGACCACCAGCATCTTGCGATCGTCGGCCATGGCTTACTCCCCTATTTTTGTAATTTGTTTCTGTTGCGGAAAGATCGCGTAGGGTGGGACAAGCGCAGTGCAGTCCCACCAAAGACGCGAAAAAGCGTGGTGGGACTGCGCTGCGCTTGTCCCACCCTACTTTCCTTGCTTCCCTATTTTTGTAATTTGGGTGGCACACCCGCAAATCTCCGTGCAACAAGGCACCACTATGGCAATTGCCGTGCCACTTGATCGGACAACTCCCACAATCAAGTCACCTCGCCGCCGAACATGTTCTTGGGCGAACCGAACCTCTTGTATGGAAACTACTTATGCTCCACACAGCGCAGTGCCATGCCTGGCTTATGTCCGGCCGCGTGGATCGTTTAACGGGCCGACTGTGTATAATGGGCTATACGCTGTACTAATCATAATACATAACGCATGATGGAGCACGGCAAGCTCGCATTTCTCACCACACGGGGACAATCCGGCACGGAGCGCTCGACACTGGTGCTTTGTCAAACTTTAATTTTCGAGTTGACCGTGTAGCGGGGCCGCTTGCGGCCCGTTGCCGCCGATCGCACAATAGCACAAAAACACGGGCCGCAAGCGGCTCCGCTACACCCGAACATTTAAGTTACCCCACCCCTGGAGAGTGATGGTCGGCGTTGGCGAGGAATTCGAGAACGGCCGAAGAATCTTTCCAAACCGGTTGCATGAACTGCTTCTTCATCGTCGTGCGGACGACGTTTTTCTGATCTCTGTTCAAGCAGCCTGGTCCGGTGATCTTCTCGGCGATAGTATTGTCCCCCTGGTCCAAGACGGTCAGGGCCCAGCGTGAACCGAGTTCATAGCAGGCGATGCCCGAGAGACGCTTTCCCTCGGGCGTCATGGTGAACTTCAACTCGACGAGTTGGAATGTGCCGGTGGCGGGGAGTTTGTCGCGGTTTCGTTTGGCGGGTACTTCGCCGACGCTGGTGTGGAGCATCCACCCGCAGCCGTTGTTCTCCCAGACGGCCACCAAGCGGGTTTTGTCGCAGATCAGGTAGTGGCTATCGCGGTTGAGCCGTTCGGGCGCGCGATAAGTCGGCAGCCGTTGTTCGTTGGCCGGCTGAAGGTGCTGTTCAGGCTGGGCATCGTCAAGTGGAATGCCTTCGGGGGCATCGACGGCAACCCGGATCGGTTGGCCGCAGTTGGGACACTTTCCCATCCGACCAGCCAATTCGACCTTGGCGCGGAGCTTTTTACTGCAACTCGGACAAGTAATCTCGATCATGGTCGGATCCCCATGGAAAGAAACATGGGCCGCCGCTGCGGCGGCCGCTAAACGAAATAGCCGCTAAACGGATACGACATTGCCTCCCCCCCCAAATACAGTAAAGTTTATCCGGTTTTTTGTCAACTTGTATGCCTTCGGTGTTGGTTCTCAATAACTTGAGCAGGGGGATAATTGCAGGCGGGGGGAGAAAGCCTTACAATAAAAAGTTCGCCGGTGGCGGATGATGTTCGATGGAAGCAGGAGTTTGTATAGCCGTGCATCTGGATTCTTTGCCTGGTATGTTCTTTGGCCCTTCCAACCTGGTGGAACTGCTGTTGCATCGTGCGCGATGCCAACCGACGGACATCGCCTTCACCTACCTGGTCGACGGCGAGAGCGAGGAGATCCACTTAACTTATAAGGAGCTTGACCGTCAAGCCCGAGCGATCGGCGCATGGCTCGAATCGCACGACCTGGCGGGCCAACGGGCGTTGTTGCTCTATCCGGCCGGTTTGGAGTTCATCGCGGCGTTCTTTGGATGCCTGTACGCCGGCGTGATTGCCGTTCCCGTGTATCCTCCTCGGCGGAACCGCTCGCTCGGCCGCATCCAGGCGATTGCCGACGACGCCGGGGCTCGAGTGGCGCTGACGACCGATCTGGTGCTGAATCGGGTCATGCCCTTGATCGACCAGACGCCGCACCTGAAGCAACTCACCTGGTTGCCCACCTGCCAGGTGTCGGCCGAGATGGCCCGGGATTGGACGATGCCCGACGTACACGGCGATACGTTGGCCTTTTTGCAATACACTTCCGGCTCGACGGGTACGCCCAAGGGCGTGGTGCTCAGTCACGCAAACCTCGTCCACAACTCGGCGCTGATCTCGTATTCTTTCGAGCACACCCGCTCGGGCGCGGGCGTGTTCTGGTTGCCGAGCTATCATGACATGGGATTGATCGGCGGCATTCTTCAGCCGCTCTACATCGGCCGGCCGAACGTGCTGATCTCTCCGATGAGCTTCTTGCAGAAGCCCTATCGTTGGCTGGCGGCGATCACGCGGTATCAAGTCAGCACCAGCGGCGGGCCGAACTTCGCCTACGATCTCTGCGTCCGCAAGATCACGCCCGAGCAGCGGAAAACGCTCGACCTGAGCAGTTGGCAGGTGGCGTTTAACGGGGCGGAGCCGGTGCGGCCCGAAACGCTCGATGCGTTCGCCGAGACCTTTGCGCCTTGCGGTTTTCGGCGGGAGGCGTTTTATCCCTGTTACGGACTGGCCGAGGCAACGCTGATCGTATCCGGCGGACACGTTCACAAGCAATCCAAGTCAGGCACGTTTGACGCCCAGGCGCTGGCCCGAAACGAAGTGATCTCCACCGAGTCTGACGCCCCGGGCGGGAGGAAGTTGGTCGGTTGCGGAAAAAACCTGCCCGACCAACGGATCGAAATAGTCGATCCCAAGACGCGGATGCCGTGTCCCGCCGGTCGGATCGGCGAGATTTGGGTCCAAGGTCCGAGCGTCGCCCAGGGATACTGGGGGCAAGAAGAATCCACGAAGCAGGTGTTCCGTGCCCGGCTGGCAGACACCGGCGAAGGGAATTTCCTCCGCACCGGCGACCTGGGATTCCTGGAACACGGGGAACTTTACGTCGCCGGACGACTGAAAGACCTGCTAATCGTCCACGGCGTGAACTACTATCCGCAAGACATCGAGCGGACCGTGCAGCAGAGCCATCCCCGACTGCGGCTCGATTGCGGGGCTGCCTTCGTGGTGGAGAAAAACGACCGGGAACAACTGGTGGTGACCCAAGAGATCGGGCACCACAAGCAATCGAACTTCCAGGAGGTGTTCGACGCCATCCGCCGCGCCGTGGCCGGCGAACACGAATTGATCCCCAGCGAGATCGTGTTGCTGAGAGCGGGAAGCATACCAAAAACATCGAGCGGCAAGATTCAGAGACACGCCTGCCGCGACGGATATCTGGCCGGAACGTTGAAGGTGGTGGGGCAATGGCGAGACGAGGGGCAAGGGACGAGGGACGAGGGGCGAGGGGCGGGGGACGAGGGGCAAGGGCTGGGCACTTCAGTGCCCAGTGAAGCGAGCAAGCGGAAAAACGCCCGCCCGTTGCATCGGGCGGGGGCGGCGGAAAAGCCGCAACACAAACCCCCGGCGGAACGGCCCGCGACCGTCCAGGGAATCCCCGCCGGCCACCGCCTCACCGATCTGGTGGTCGAGGAAATTCATCGCGTGGCCAAGGGGCGGGCCGACGGCTTGACGCTCGACTCGCCGATCGTCGAGACCGGTATGGATTCGCTGGAGCGGATGGAGATTCTGGCCTCGCTGGAGGATAAGTTCGGCGGCCGGTTCCCCGAGGAAGTGCTTCCCGAGATGGAAACCGCCCGGCAACTCGTCGCGGCGGTGGAAAAGTATTTGGGTATCGAGCTGCGTCCGGCGAGAGTCCGGCCGGCCGACGCCGAGATTCCGGCGGCCGCCTATTGCTTCGACCTGTTCCCGGAATACCTTTCGTTGCGAGAGAGCATCGACATGCTCGAAGCCGCCGGCCTCAGCAACCCGTTCTTCATGGTACACGACGGACCGGCCAGGGACACGACGATCATCGGCGGCAAGCAGTACATCCATTTTTCGAGCTACAACTACCTTGGAATGTCGGGCGATCCGGCGCTCAACGCTGCCGCCAAGGCCGCGATCGACCGCTACGGCACCAGCACGTCGGCCAGCCGGGTGGTGTCGGGGCAAAAAGAGATTCACCTCGAGTTGGAGCGGGAAATTACCCGCTTCCTGGGAACGGAGGACACCGTTGTCTTCGTCGGCGGACACTCGACGAACGAGTCGGTCATCGGCCACTTGCTAGGCCCCGGCGACCTGATCCTTCACGACGCCTTGGCCCACAACAGCATCGTGCAGGGCAGCATTCTTTCGGGGGCGCGGCGGCGGCCGTTTCCACACAACGACTGGCGGGCGGCCGACAAGATGCTCGAACAGTACCGGCACGAGTACCGCCGCGTTCTGCTGGCGATCGAAGGCGTTTACAGCATGGACGGCGATATATCCGACCTGCCCAAGTTCATCGAGGTCAAGAAGCGGCACAAGGCACTGCTGATGATCGACGAGGCCCATTCGATTGGGATATTGGGCGCCACGGGCCGAGGCGTCGGCGAACACTTCGGCGTCGACGCGGACGACGTCGATATTTGGATGGGGACGTTGAGCAAGGGCTTGGGTAGTGGCGGCGGCTACATTTCCGGGTGCAAGGCGCTGGCGGAATATCTGCGTTACACGGCGCCGGGCTTTGTGTTTGCGTCGCCCCTTTCCCCGGCCGCCGCCGCCGCCGCGCTGGCCGCGCTGCGGCTGCTCCAGGCCGAACCTCAGCGGGTGACGCGGCTGCGGAAAAACGCCCGGCTGTTTCTCGACTTGGCCAAAGGGCACGGGCTGAACACCGGCGCCAGCAAGGATTCGCCGGTTGTGCCGATAATCTTGGGCAACTCGATCCATTGTCTGCAATTGTCCAAGGCGATGCTCGGCCGAGGAGTGAACGTTCAACCGATCGTCCACCCTGCCGTCGAGGAGAACGCGGCCCGGCTGCGCTACTTTATTTCCGCCATACACACCGAGGAGCAGATTCGTTACACCGTCCAAGCGATGGTGGAGGAGTTGGAGCGGATCGGTTCCGACCGCCCGGTCCCCGTCGCAACCGCCGACGGGCAATTGTAGCAAGGGAAAAGGCGCCTGCCCCCTTTTTCCCCATTGTAGCAGGCACACTCCGTGTGCCGTTTCCTTTATTCTTTATTCTTTGGAATTAAGGTGTCGTAATGAATCTCAGTCGAGCCGTTTTGACTGAACACGCGCTCAACCAAATGGCCAAGCGGCAGGTAACGGCCGACGACGTCGGCCGTGTTCTGGCCGCGCCGGAGCAAGTGTTGGAGGTCCGCGCCGGCCGTGTCGTGGCACAAGGCATGGCGGGCGAGTATCTGTTGCGGGTGTTTGTGGACATCGACCGCACCCCGGCGGAAGTGGTCACGGTCTATCGCACGAGTAAAATTGAAAAGTACAGGAGCCAGCCATGAAAGCGATCTACGATCCGAAAACCGACACATTATCGTTCGAGTTGAAGTCGGGGCCGGTGGCGGAAAGCGACGAGGACAAGCCCGGCGTAATCCTCGATTACGACGAACACGGCGACCTCATCGGCATCGAAGTCCTCGACGCCTCGAAACGAGTGGCCGAAACAAGGACCATGCAATTTCAAGTAGCCGAGTAAATCAAAGGCGGGAATAAAGGTCAGAAACCGTTTTTTCGATTATTTTGCCGAGCAGGACGCCGATTACACGTAAAAACGGTTCCTGACACCTTTTTTCACCCACCTTTTTTCACCCTTTTTTCACCCCCTGACACCTTTTTTCAC
This sequence comes from Planctomycetota bacterium, assembly GCA_030612765.1. Classification (GTDB taxonomy): domain Bacteria; phylum Planctomycetota; class Planctomycetia; order Pirellulales; family Thermoguttaceae; genus JAHIKV01. The sequence goes on along the minus strand of JAUWNG010000071.1, from coordinate 3,999 downwards.
CTGAATCCGGGTTAGGCGGGAAAGGACATTTCCGCGTACTTCTGCAAGATGCGCTCCGCAACGCTGACGGTGCCCGACAAGAGGGGTAGCGGGTCGTGGATGCCCTTGAATGTCGAGAGGATGTACTCGACGTCGTCGCGGGGAATGTCGTACAGGTGAAAGAAGGCGGCGTCGAGTTCGGCCGTCAGTTCGGCCCGCTCGGCCTCGTCCCACTTATTGAGCCGACCGCCGTATTCCGCTTGAAAACTACCGCTCGTGAAGTCGCAGGCGTCTGCCAGCGGCAGCATGTCTTCGGCCGTGCAGGTCAGCTTGAGCACCCGCTCGCCGATCCACGCTTCCAACGTCGTCCGGCGGTCCCACGGACAGCGTTTATCATAAGCGTCGGGCGGCAGCGTCGGGAGTTGTTCGAGGATATAGAAATTCATGTGTCGCCCCTGCAATTTGTTTCGGGCGACATAGTCAAAAACAAACGAAGCGAAATTCGCTTGCAGGCATGTTCGACGACGAAGCGAGACGGCTTCGGAGAAAAGCATTATTGGTAAGGTGTTTATGAAACCGACCGCCGGTGCAAATCCACTTATCATGGTTCGCCGATTCGTGGGATTCGTGATGTCGCGAAAGGCAATATGTGCCGGCGATGACGGCGCGCGGGCCTCGATTTCACTTTGTGCCGCCCAATACCTCGGCATTACGAGGTGTTCCGGATTGGTATGTTGAACTTCCGTTGTCTCGTAGGTCTGGCCTTGGTTGATCCAATTCGATGTATCCTCGAAGATCGTGCCAAACCGATGGTCATAAGATTGAAACATCTTTGCTTCGTACAACGGCAGATACGCCTGTTTTCCTTTGACCCACCGATTGCCTTTCAACTTGAAACCGTCCGCTTTAAGCGTGTCTGGCTCGCGGAACAGTTCGGCGTCGTTCGTTTGATCGAACATTCTCTTGAACTGGATGCCCCACGGGTTGCCGGTCGGTCCCTCTCGGTTCGCGTCGATCAAGATCGGAACGTGGCGGTAGATGGATTTGGTGATTTCGGCATCGCGCCGTGTCTGAAAAATCGGGCATGTACCAGTGTTGGGATTCAGGAGCTTAATGTCTTCGTCGGTCAGGGTTATGTGCCGCTTCTTATCCTCAAGTTCTTCAACTCGAATAACGCCGAAAATATAATCCGGTTGCTTGTGTCGAATGTTGGAACCGGCAACGTTGAGAATGCAGAATTGCGTATCCCGATGAACTTCCGGGAAGAAATTGCCAAGCCGATTGTCGAAGTTGAGCATCCTGATCAATCGACGGCTAGAGGTAATCGCGGCAAAAAAGTCTTTCGTTGTATTGTGAATGCCGATACCCGATGGAACGAGCAACCCCACGCGGCCGTGCGGGGCGACCAGTTGGTAGGCGAGTTCGGCGAACACCGCGTAGGTGTTGATGTCCCCCTTCCCGGTCAACGGGTATTGGTCGCTCTTTCGGCAATAGGTCAGCAGGGAATCCGCCGCGTCCAACGCCTGTTGGTAGCGCTGGTACAATGCCGGATCGTCGGATTCCAGCTTGGCGACCGCCCGCCGGCGTTTGGCCGCGTTCGTGGCCGTTGCGATCTCTGGGGCGGGCAACGAGAAGAACTCGCGTTCCTGCAACTTGATTCGTTCCCAGGGCGGATTGCCGATCACGCAATCGAACCCGGCTTCGCCCTCACCCTGCCCTCTCCCGCCCTCACCCCCGGCCCCTCTTCCAGAGGGAGAGGGGAGGAAAACGTCGGGAAACCGCTCGCGCCAATCGAAACCGGCCGAGTCAACCTCGGGGTCGTGTACCAGCGAGTTGCCGTGGACGATGTTCTCCGAAAGCTTTTCCAACAGTTGGCCCTCGCTGGCCGAGCGGATCCAGAGGGCCAGTTGCGTAATCTCGACCGCCTCGCGCGAAAGATCGACCCCGTAAAGATTCTCCCGCAGAATGAACGTGGGGATTTGATCGGCGAGTTTTCCGGCATCGGCCTGGCCCAACTGTTCGATGTGGCCGACGACTTCGTTGTAGCGCGCTTCCAGCGAGTCATAAGCCTGGAAGAGAAACGCCCCGCTGCCGCACGCCGGATCGACGATCTTCAGTTTTCGCAAGATGTCGAGGCATTTTCGCCAATATCCGGCGTCGTCGGGCGTAGCGCCCCGAGCGGCCTCCTTTTCAGAAATCCCGAACTCGACGGCCGCGGCCGCGAACCGCTCGGCAATCAACTCCTCGACGGTGTACTGCACGATCCGGCCGGTCAGCTCCGGCGGCGTGTAGTAGACGCCCAACCGCTTGCGCTTGGCCGACTGCGGCATCGTGGCGTATTGCTCCGCCTTTTCGGCGTCGCCGAAGAGGCCCGACGTTCTGAGCTTTTCCAGTTCCGTGATCGACCGTTCAAACAGGTGCCCCAGTACGTCGAGGTTCACTTCGTCGGCGAAGTCGTAGTTGCCGATCGTGTGGAAGAAGTTGGTCCAGGGGACATCGGGCAATTCGAGGTCATCGACCGTGTGCGGCTCGAACAGCCCGCCGTTGTACTTGGAAATGCCGTATGTTTCGTTGCCCTCGTCGATAAAGCGAAACAGATTTTTGAATTGTTGCCAACGGGGATTAGTCGCGGCGTGAAAACCGGCCAGTTTGTACGCTTCTTGTATCCTTTTTTCGGGCAGCAAGTCGCGGTCTTCGCAAAAGGCGATGAAAAAGATCCGATCGAACAGCCGTTGGGCCATTTCAATCGCCTCGTCCAGCGGGTGCTTCCGCTTAATATGCAGTTCGGCGATCAGATCGTTGCGGCTGCGCGAGTAGGCGTCGTAGAGTTCATCGCCGACCTTCCGTTGGCGCTCGGCCGTTCTTTTCAGCAAGGCAACGGCGCGCGGGGGGCCGAGAAGCGACTCGTCGATCAAACCCTGGCGGTGGAACAACACGTAGAACCGCTTGAACGCGTCGAAGTCGCGCAGCGATTGCAGCGTGAAGTGTTCATAGGCCCGTTTCGTCGAGGCCCGCTCGTAGAGCCGGAAACTGACGATGTTCGAGACGATGCCCCAGCGGCACTCTGTCGGCGTATTGACCAGGTAATCCCAGCATTGGGCCACGGCGGTCCGTCCGTTGCTGCGGTCGCGGTCGAGATGGACTTTCGACCCCTTGAGTTCGATCACCGCCAGGGGCTTGTGGTCCTCCGCCTGTCGAAAAAAGCCCAAAACCGCGTCCGGCGTTTCACCGGCAATTTGAGGATGTTGCACTCGGTGCCAGACCTCTTTTCCGTCGAGCGGTCCGACGTACCCGAGCGCTTCGCCGAACACCTCGGCCAGAAACTCGCCTTGCATCTGGGTTTCGTTCAGTTCGGCCAGTCTGCCCGAAGTCTCCAAGTCGGCCCATTTCACCAGCACGGCGTGGGCGGCTTTCAACACGCCGCCGTTAAGCCGTTTGTCCGCGGCCGCGTCCTTCAGAAAACGCGGCAAGATGAGGCGGTCGGTCTTGGGCTGACGCAGCGCGACCGGAGAATCGACGGGGAAGAGGGTTTTGTCGGCCATTTTTTCAAGTTGGTCCGAGCATTGATTCTTATCGCATAACGTATCGCGCATCCGGCGACCGCAGCTTGATGGTCATTATCGTATAACAGTGTATATGAGCGATGCTTCACCACAAGCCGCGGGGAGACAAAGATTTTGCGCTAACTTTCCAGAAACACGTTTCGGGCGGCGTTTTGCGCGCGAGCGGAGTTTTAGGGGTCAATTCAACCCCGCGCCCACGGGTTGATCAACCTGGCGCTTCAGGTTGATCAACCTGAGGTTAAACAGGGCTTACGACTAAAGCACAGTCGCGTTGCGAAATGAATAGCCCTGGTTTTAAGCGGTTTGAACGCATCGGCGGCCCTCGGCGAATCGACGTAATAATTAAATGGCGAAATCGGAAATTTTTTCCAGTTAATTCAAGCCGGAAAATCGACCTTAACCTGAATAACACCTTATGCTTGCGGCGACAACTCAAAAAACTTCTGCAATTACCCCT
>JAUWNG010000067.1 GCA_030612765.1 Planctomycetota bacterium | reverse complement strand
GTGCATCCAAACCACCCAACAAGACAACGCCAAAGCACGTAAGAGCCACATCAAGCGAAAGCGGCGAAAACTACGGGAATTCGGCATCATATTGACTCAACTGAAACGATGCTGTTGGGACTCGACTTAGCGTTGTAGTATTAAGATGGCCCGAGATTCAGGACGGAATGATTGACGCCATGATTCGCCTCGACAAGTGCATGAGACCACATTTTGCCATGATCAGGGCCGAAGTCGAGTCGGCTTGATTTGTGTCTAGAGCATACTCATGCAGTTATGTGATCGGGCTGGAGAGGCATTTTAGCTGGAACAGACCAAAGAATCCCTCTTGCATCAGCCCGAGTTTGCGGCGAGCACCTGTTTGCCGCGCGGTCGCGGAAGTCGGCTCATATTTCCACCGACATACGTTGCACACCGACAAATTGAGACGACTTCGGCACGTTACCCTCAACCTCCAGGCAAAGATCAATGGCTTCCCGAATACGCTTCATCAAGGTGTCCAAGGACTTCGCCTGTGTGTGGCAACCGCGAAGTTCAGGAACGGTCGCCACATAGTACCCGTCTTCATCCAGTTCGATGATGACGTTGAATTCGCGTTGCATAATGGAAGTCTCCTGAAACGGCCCTAACCCTATTGTGAGTATACCAGCGCGGGGCAACACAGGGCAAGCATCGCCCGTCCGATCATTGCTTCATCTCCTCGCGCCCTGCCTGTAATAGTCGATCGATCGCCGCAGGCCCTCCTCGAAATCGACTTGCGGCTCGTAGCCGAGCAACGTTCTGGCAAGAGTAATGTCGGCCAGACTCTCGCGGACGTCGCCGGCGCGCGGCGGAGCGAATTCCGGCTCGACGTTCATTCCCAATAGCCGGTTGAGTATCTCCATCAGTTTCAGCAGGTCGATCGAGCGGCCGTCGGCGGCGTTGATCGTTCGGCCGGCCACGTCCGCCGCGTCGGCGGCCAGCAGATTGGCGTGAACCACGTTCGAGACGAAGGAGAAGTCGCGCGACTGACGACCGTCGCCGAAAATCACCGGCCGGCTGCCCGAAAGCATCGCCGTGATGAACAGCGGAATAACGGCCGAGTATTGACTTTTCGGGTCTTGCCGCGGGCCGAAGACGTTGAAGTAGCGGATGGCGACCGTCTCCAGACCGAAGCTGCTCCAAAACGCCTGGCAATAAAGTTCCCCGGCGGCCTTGGCGGCGGCATAGGGCGAGAGCGGCGCGGGCAGGTCGCTCTCCCGCTTGCCGCCGGCGGACCGGTCGCCGTAGACGGCGCTGCTGGCGGCGTAGACCACCCGGTGCACGCCCGCTCGACGCGCGGCGTCCAGCAGCACGACCGTGCCGGTCGCGCAGGCGGCATGACTGTCCAACGGCCGTTCGAGGCTGGCGGGCACCGAGGCCAGCGCGGCCTCGTGAAACACGCAGTCCACTCCCTCGACCGTCCGGGCAACGGTCTCCGCGTCGGTCACGTCCCCCTCGATAAACTCGATCCCCTCGCGGAAGCTCTCGATATTTGCCAGGAATCCGGTGCTGAGATTGTCGAGCACGCGGACGCGATCGCCGCGCAGCACGAGCGCCTCGGCGATGTGCGAGCCGATAAAGCCTGCTCCCCCGGTAACGAGAAACGTGCGCATGAAAGCTCCTTGCCGCATGGCCGCAACAACCTGTGGAAATATAGCATTTTTTCTAACAAATCAGCCGTTTGCAGTGACGGACGAATCAGAGCATTTTTTGAACAGGAGGAAACGGAGAAAACAGAGTACGTAAAAACCGACTATCTTCCCTCGGTTGTCTCTGTTTCCTCCTGTTAAATCATCTTTGGAACTGCATACGGCTAAAATGTTACCATTATTTGATGTCCGCTCCCAGATCGGCTTTCTTGAAGCGTACTTGTCAAACGTGCCGTATGAACGCCATAATGGGCGGCAATGCTTAACATGTTAATGGTTATTCACACAGCCGAGGGCGGCTGTGCCACATTTCCGATCCAGAAAGGTTTGATACGATGAAAGTCGCCACGATTACGACCAACCGCGGCACGATCCGCCTGAAGCTTCACGCCGACAAGGTCCCAAAGACGGTGGCCAACTTCGAGAAACTCGCCGGCAAGGGGTTTTTCGACGGTCTGAAGTTCCACCGCGTCATCCCCGACTTCATGATCCAAGCCGGCTGTCCCCAGGGGACCGGCACGGGCGGACCGGGATACACCTTCGAGGACGAATTCCACGCCGACCTCAAGCACGGCGGCCCCGGCGTGCTCGCGATGGCCAACTCCGGCCCGAACACCAACGGCTCGCAGTTTTTCATCACCCACGTTGCAACGCCCTGGCTGGACGGCAAACATACCGTCTTCGGCCAAGTAGTCGAGGGTCAAGACATCGTGGATTCGATCGAGCAGGGCGATCGGACGGAAAAGATCGCCGTGACCGAGGAGGCGGAATAATACGGGTTCGAGTAAGCGCCGTCCGTCCGTTTGCGGTTTCGTATTGCGAGATGAGCACCAATGGGTTTTGACGCCTATCTGACGTTGGCAATCGTGGCGCTGGTGGTGGCGATGCTCGCCGCCACGCGCTTGGCGCCCGATCTGGTGCTCGGCGGAGGACTGATGATCCTCCTGCTGGCTGGAATTGTCGGCGCCGAAGACGCCCTGGCCGGTTTTGCCAACGAGGGCATGATTACCATCGGCCTGCTGTTCGTCGTCGCGGCGGGAGTGGTCGAAACCGGGGCCATCTCCTGGCTCGCCGACCGGATCTTCGGCCGCTCGAAATCGACGGTCCAGGCTACCTGGCGGATGATGGTCCCCACGGCCTTTCTGAGTGCGTTCATCAACAACACGCCGGTCGTGGCGATGCTCATCCCAACCGTCAACGAATGGGCCAAAAAACATCGCATTCCATCCTCGAAGCTGATGATCCCCTTGAGCTACGCCGCGATCCTCGGCGGCACCTGCACACTCGTCGGAACCAGCACGAACTTGCTGGTAAACGGCATGTTGATCCGCGTTTACGAGACCCAGCAGGCCGCTGGAATCACGCCCAACGTGCCTCGGGGACTGGGGATGTTCGACATCGCCTGGGTAGGCGTCCCCTGTGCGCTGGCCGGAGTCGTGCTGATCATAGCCGGAAGCCACTGGCTGTTGCCAAACCGTCAAACCGCCATGGCCTCGGTGGCCGATCCGCGGCAATACACCATCGAAATGCTCGTCGAGCCGGGCTGCCCGCTGGTCGGAAAGTCGATCGAGCAGGCCGGCCTGCGTCACCTGCGGGGGCTGTATCTGGGCGAAATCTATCGCGACGAAATGGTCCTGCCCGCCGTCGGGCCGGAGGAAGTGCTGCGCGGAAACGACCGCCTGGTTTTCGTGGGCATCGTCGATTCGATGGTCGATCTGCAAAAGATTCGCGGCCTGACGCCGGCCACCAATCAGGTGTTCAAGCTCGATTCGCCGCGATCGACTCGCTGTCTGGTCGAGGCCGTGCCCAGCACCAGTTGCCCGGTCGTGGGCAAGACGATCCGCGAAGGTCGCTTCCGCTCGCTCTACAACGCGGTGGTTATCGCCGTGGCGCGACACGGCGAGCGAGTGCGGGGAAAGATCGGCGACATCGTGCTCCGCGCGGGCGATTCGTTGCTGCTCGAGGCACACCCATCATTCGTCAACGAACACCGCAACAGCCGGAAATTCTACTTGATCAGCAAAGTGGAGAACTCGAACCCGCCGCGACACGAACGCTGGGCAATCGCCCTGGCCATTATCCTGGGCATGGTGCTGGCGGTCACTCTGAGCGGATATTGGGGAACGCTGAAAATAAATCTCGGCTGCGGAGTGATCGACCTGGGCAAAATCACCATGTTCAAGGCGGCGATGGTCGCGGCGGCACTGATGGTCCTGACACGTTGCGTTCACGTCGACGAGGCACGACGCAGCATCGACTGGCAGGTCTTGTTGGCCATCGCCTGCGCGCTGGGGATCGGCCGGGCACTGGAAAACAGCGGCGCCGCCAACCAGATCACCGGCGGGATCATCCAAACCGTGCAAGGCAACCCATGGCTCGCGCTGGCGGCGATATACCTGATGACCTCACTCATGACCGAGATCATCACCAACAGCGCGTCGGCCGCGTTGATGTTTCCCTTCGCCCTCTCGACCGCGCAGCATCTGGACGCAAACGTGTATCCGTTCGTGATCTGTGTGATGATCGCCGCCTCGGCCAGCTTTGCCACGCCGATCAGCTATCAGACCAACCTGATGGTCTACGGGCCGGGCGGCTATCGGTTCAGCGACTATCTCCGCATCGGCATACCGCTGGATCTAACGGTCGGCACGATGGCCGTGATCCTCATCCCCCTGGCTTGGCCGTTCTTCCCGTAGGCCGGGTCGTGACCCGGCAAGAATGGACAATGTCGGGGGATGATTACGAATGATCGCCGGGTTGCAACCCGGCCTACTACTATCGGATTTCTGTTTGCACTCGATTGCATTTATTAGGTGGAAGCAGTACCATTCATACTAAGGGGTCTGCCATGCGTAAGATTCGCGTGTATGTGGATACTTCGGTCTTTGGCGGCACGGAAGACGAGGAGTTTGCCGAAGCCAGCCGACGGTTCTTTCTGCGTGTGCGAAGAGGCGAGTTTACGGTTTTGCTTTCAGCGCATACCGTGGACGAATTGGCGCCTGCGCCCCAACAAGTTTTCCAAGTCCTGCGCGACTTGCCGCGGCATTGCGTTGAAACGGTAGCAACAAACGAGGAGGCCGAAGCTCTGGCTGAAGCCTATATTGAAGCGGGGGTGTTGGGCGCGGCTTCGCGCATGGACGCTCTGCACGTGGCGGCCGCAACCGTCGCCGGGGCGGATTTGATCTTGAGTTGGAATTTCAAACACATCGTCTGTTACGACCGAATACAATTGTTCAACGGAGTGAATATCCTCAACGGCTATCGCGCTTTGGACATTCGCAGTCCGCTGGAGATGGATTATGACGACGAAAAATAAAACGTTCGACTGCGTGGAGATGAAACGGCAATCCCAGGAGTCCTTGCTGCGAGAGTATCAATCCCGCCGCCGGGAGTTTGGCTCGCTTGCCGAGTTCCTTAACGCCAAGGTACGGGAGTCAGCGACGGCATCCGACATTTGGAATAAGTTTTCCCGCGGTGAAAGCCCAACCGATCCTCAATCTCCCTGAAAGACGTTTCAAGGGTCGGAACACTACAACGCCCCGCTGATCGCGCTCAGATAAAACGAGAATATCCGGAAGATCAACATGATGATCAGCACGGCGACCAGCCCCCAAACGGCCCAACCGGCCAGCATGGTCAGCGCGCCGAGCGCCAATCGGGATTGCTCCTGATACTGACGCGACAACACGCCCATCGACTCGACCACCTTCCCGCTCTGCTCGCCGACGGCCAGCGAGTCGAGAAAATCGACCGGGTATCCGCCCGCGGAGCAAAACGCCTCGTGGATCGAATTGCCGGCCATGATCTCCGCGTCGATCGCGGGTATCTGGTCGATGTATCGGGCGTTGCGCGTGCTGCGCAGAGATAGTTTCAACGCGCGGCGAACGTCCATGCCGGTGCTCATCGTCAGGTGCATCGACCACGCCAGCCGAGCCAGGGCCATCGTTTGCAGCGGCTTGCCGAACCCGGGCAGCCGCAACAGCAGACGTTGAACCGGCCGGGTCCAAACCATTCCGCGGACGACGGCCCGCAGCACAAGCAAAACCACCGCGCCCGCGACGGCCAGAAAGCTCAGATATATAGTCAGCCCTCGGTTGCCGATCAATCCGAGGCCGAGGATGTCGATGCTTTTGTTGCCGGGCATCTTTGGCAAGACGCCCATGATCCAGATCAGAAATCCAATCACCCCCAGCGCGATTCCCAATTGGGCCAGCGGCCAGGTGATGGCGGCCAGGAAGATGCGGCGCATGGACAGCCGCGTCTGGTAATGTTCGGCCAATTGGAGCAGGACGGCGTCCAGCCTTCCGGTCTGTTCGCCCACTTCGATCAGCTCGCGAAACAGGCGGGGGAAGTAACCCTCGGTGTGGGCCAGGGCGTCGGCCAGCGAATCGCCTTGGGCCAGGTCTTGGCTGATCTGCAACAGGTGTCGGCGCAGGTGTCCGGTGGCCCGATCGGCCTCTCGCGCGAGGACGGTCCGAACGTCGATGCCCGCCTCCAGCGCCGTGCTCGTGCGGCGGCAGAGGCCGATCAGCGGTTTCAGTTGGATGCGGGGTGAAAAGAACATTCCGATAGCATATCAGATAACGTTGGGTGGTGGGTGGTACGCTTCGGCAATCCAAAACACGTTCCAAGAAAGCCGGAAAGATTGGAATGGGAAATGGAATCGCCGGAGGTCTGTTAATTTTGCGACACAAGTCCATTTGCAGTAAAGTTTTACGACGTTGCTGCCGAATAAGATCAGTCGCTTGACTCTAGCTGAAACCAAGCTGGAATCAATTCGTTGATTCTAACAAACGAACGAGGTGAGGATATGCGACAAGTACCAAGACGGGAATTGATCGAACGAATCCGGCTGGAAAACCCATGATGGGAATCCGGAAAAATCGGCGGGTGGCACTGTGGAAATGTGCCACTGGCCCAGCCAGTGCCTGATAGACCTCGTGAAAAATCCCGCACCGTCTTCCGATGAACCATTCGCCACTTCTACTCGTAACACGGTGAACCGTCAACCCACCCACGGCACTGGCAAAGCCAGTGGCGCCCGGCCGATTGTGTTTATAGTTCCATCTCGATGAGTTGTGATCTTAACCAGCGAAGGATATCCTTCTCGTAAAATACAACTACCTGCCTGTGTTCCTCGATTGGCGAAGTTTTGGAGACTACGTCTTTCATGAATTGCTCGCTGAATCGTTCGGAAACGGAGTTGCTGAGAAGCGCGTAGGCGAGTCGCGTGGGGCCTGCACCTTCATATCCCCACTCGTACCCTCCAGGCAAGTACTCAAGCGATGAAGCGTCATCTGGGTGATCACTATGCTGAACCAGCATTTCAACGCCCGAACTAGTTGATTCGGCAACGTAGCGTTTCATAGGAGCTCGTGACATTGGTGTCCTTTTCGATTTATTCGGGGGGCAGCAATGTGGAAGTGTGCCACTGGCTCTGCCAGTGCCTGGTGGACCTCGTGAAAATCCAGCGCCGTCTTCCGATGAATCATCTGCCACTTCTACTCGTAACACGATGAACCGTCAACCCACCCACGGCACTGGCAAAGCCAGTGGCACCCGGCGTGTTTTTCGGGCCGAAGGCCCTGAGTTCTCCCAGCCCAGGGCAACGCCCTGGGAGTAGAGACGCGGCGCGCCCCCTTCGGCCCAACGGGCCAACCGTTCTTCTCAGCGTCAATCGAACGATTGGCCCGTTGGGCCGATAAAACGCCTTTCTGCAACCTCCCCGCGTCCCCAGGGCGTTGCCCTGGGCTGGGTGAATTTCCGCCCCTTCGGGGCTGTAAACGGTTGGGATATTACGGAAAACGTTTTGCCGCAAGGAGTTACGCCGACATAGCGGACGCGGAGCGGCCGGGCAGTGGGTTCACATGCAGAGCATGGGAACAAGGAATACAAGGGATTGGCCAAGCCGGCCGAAGTGCCGTTGCCGCGAGATTGACCGAATTTCCTGGATGGGATATAATCAGCCCCGTTGCCTGTGACCTTCGGGCCATCAGGCAGCCGCGACAAATGGATTTGTCGGTGGGGGGAGAAGCTCGGCTTTCCTCCCGATTCTTCAGGAATACGCGAAATGGATTTCGCCGGGATAGCCACGCAGGAGCCAGCGGTGTCTAGCGGCTCATTCGACGCCAAGGAGCGTGTCAAGCAGGCGGTCGACATCGTCGATCTCGTCGGCAGCCATATCCAGTTGCGCCGTCAAGGGCGGAACTACGTCGGACTGTGTCCCTGGCACGACGACACCCGCCCCAGCATGCAGGTCAACCCCGAGCGGCAGTCGTTCAAGTGTTGGGTCTGCGACATCGGCGGCGACGTGTTCAGCTTCGTCATGAAAATCGAGGGGGTCGAGTTCCGCGAAGCGCTGGAATTGTTGGCCGATCGCGCGGGAATCGAACTGGAAAAACCACGCAGAAAAGTTTCGACCGCGGACGAAGCCGAAAGCGGATCAACCAGCGGCGCAGCCGACGCCCCGAACAAGCGAACCTTGTTGCAAGCGGCGGCCTGGGCCGAGAAGCAGTATCACCAGTGTCTGCTCGATTCGCCCGAGGCCGAGCCGGCCCGACGATACCTCCAAGAGCGCGGCATCACACAGGAAAGCATTGAACGGTTTCGGTTGGGCTTTTGCCCGCTGGATCGCGATTGGATTCTGCGCGGGACCGAGGGGGACGTCGAGGCGGAGCGAATCCGGCGACGGAAAACGTTGTTGGAGGCGGTCGGTATTCTTGCCCGGCCGGCGGAAGGCAGTTATCTCTACGACCGATTCAAGGGCCGGCTGTTGTTCGCGATTCACGACGCCCAGGGGCGACCGGTCGGCATCGGCGGCCGGCTTTTGCCGGAAGTGAATATCTCAAGTCCGGCAAAATACGTCAACTCGCCGGAGACGCCGCTGTTTACCAAGAGCAAGCTGCTATACGGGCTGGATCTCGCCCGCGAAGCGCTGCGGAAGACGCGCACCGCGCTGGTGATGGAAGGCTACACCGACGTGATCGTGGCCCATCAGTACGGTTTCCAAAATGCGGTGGCGGTGTTGGGGACCGCTTTGGGCGAGTCGCACGTGCGGCTGCTGAAGTACCACGCCGATCGGATCGTGCTGGTGCTCGACGGCGACGAGACGGGCACCAAGCGAGCAAACGAGGTGCTCGAGTTGTTCGTTGCCCAACAGGCCGACCTGCGGATTCTGACTCTGCCCGAGGGACTCGACCCCTGCGACTTCTTACAGCAGCGCGGCTCGGAGGCTTTCGAGGAGCTTTTGGAGACCCAAGCGGTCGATGCCCTGGAGCACGCATTCGCGGCCAAAACACGGGGCGTGGACCTGGAGCGGGACGTTCACGGGGCTAGCCAGGCGTTGGAGGAATTGGTTTCGATTGTCGCCCGCGCGCCGCGGTTGCGGCACGACACGACCCGCGAAAACCGTTTCCGCGAGGAGAAGATATTGCAGCGGCTGGCGGCCCGGTTCCGCGTCGACGAGCGGGACGTGCGGCGGCGATTGACGGCGCTCAGGCGCGGGCGGTCCACAAAGCCGCGACCGTCGGCGGATGAGTCGGTTGCGAAACCGCCGGCGGAGATTGAGCCTTGGGAGCGGGAATTGCTGGAACTGCTCATTGCACGGCCGGAGTGCCTCGCCTTGGCGCGGAGCCGCGTGAGGGCGGAACAGTTCAACGCCGGGCCGTGCCGGCTGATTTTCGAGACATGTTGCCGGCTGGACGATGAGGGGGTCGTTCCATCGTTCGACCGGCTGATGCTTAGGTTCGACGAACCGGCGATGAAAAACTTGCTCGTCGAGTTGGACGAGACGGGCCGGGCCAAGGATCGGCAAACCGCCGACGCCGAGGCCCTCTTGGACGAAATGATGAAAACCATGATCCAAAGGGAGGCCGAGAAGCAGCGCCCCGCAGAGATCGTGACGCTGCGCGAGAGTGGACTGGATGTTCACCAAAAAGCGACAATGCTTGAGGACAGCATCCGCCGAGAGCGTGACCGGCAGGGTATTTCCAAGCCCACGGACGGGTAAGGATGCCTTGGACCGGAGATTCGATGATACCTTAGCGCGCAGGATGCGCGGAAGGAGAGTTGTGGTGGACCTTTTCGACAAAGATTTGCAGGAATTGGTCGCCCGGGGGAAATCGCAAGGTTATCTCACGTACGACGAGGTGAACGACTATCTCCCCGACGAAGAAGTCAATCCCGACAAACTCGACAATCTGTTGATCGCCCTGGAGGAAGAGGGGATCGACCTGGTGAGCGAACCGCCGACGCCGGAGTTCTACGACGCGGCGGAGCAATCGGTCACCGAAGGGGCCGGCGACGTCGTGCCGGTCGATCAGCCCACGCTGCCCCCCGAGCCGATCAAGTTCAGCAGCGATCCGATTCGCATGTATCTGAGCCAGATGGCGGAGATTCCGCTTTTGACCCGCGAGGAAGAAATCTCCCTGGCCAAGAAGATCGAGGTTACGCGGAAGCGTTTCCGGCGAACCGTCATCGGCTGCGCGGCGGCGAAGCGGGCAACGGTCGGCGCGCTGGTCAAGGTCCACAAGGGCGCGCTCCCCTTCGACCGCACGATCAAGGTCTCGCTGACCGAACGGCTCACGAAGGAGCAGATCCTCGCCCGGATGCCTCACAACCTAAACACAATCTCTTACTTGATAGAAGAAAACCAGAAGGATTTCAACCTTCTTTTGCGCCGGAGTTCCTCGACCGACGCGCGGCAGGAGGCCCGCAAGCGGTTCATCCGCCGGCGGCGCAAGATGCTCACGTTGATCGAGGAGTTGAGTCTTCGGACCCGCCGGGTGCAGGCCATGATGCGGTTGGTCGAGCAGCCGCTTGCGCGGATGGACGAAATCCGCCGCCAGCTTCGGCTCTTGCTCGACAACGCGGCCACGCGGGAAAAGCGGACCAGACTCCGCCGAGAACTCCACGACCTGATGGTGATAACGCAGGAGACGCCCCGAAGCCTCCGCAACCGGTGCGAGATCATGCGCCGTCAGTACCGCGACTACGAGCAAGTCAAGCGGGATCTGTCGGGCGGAAACCTGCGGCTGGTGGTCTCGATCGCCAAAAAATACCGCAATCGGGGGTTGAGCTTCCTGGACCTGATTCAGGAGGGCAACACGGGGCTTATGCGGGCGGTGGATAAGTACGAATACCGCCGGGGGTTCAAGTTCTCGACATACGCCACCTGGTGGATTCGGCAGGCAATCACCCGGTCTATTGCCGACCAGGCCCGTACTATCCGCATCCCCGTCCACATGATCGACGTGCTCGGCAAGCTGCGAAACGCGTCGAAACGGCTCCAGCAAGACATGAAACGTGAGCCGACCACCGAGGAAACGGCGGCCGCGGCCGGTCTGTCGATCGAGGAAACCCGCCGGGTGCTGGCCATAGGCCGACATCCGGTAAGCCTTGACCGACCGGTCGGAGAAAGCGAAGATAGTTGTTTCGGCGAGTTCATCGAGGACGGTGGACTCCCCCGACCGGAGAAAGCCGCCGGCAATGAACTGCTACGCGAGAAAATCGACGCCCTGCTCAAAACGCTCACCTACCGCGAGCGCGAGATCATCCGCTTGCGCTACGGCTTGGGCGATGGGTATACCTATACCCTCGAAGAGGTGGGGCGCATCTTCAAGGTCACCCGCGAGCGGGTCAGGCAGATCGAGGCCAAAGCGGTCAAAAAATTGCAACACCCGGTTCGCAGCCGGCAGCTCGAGGGTTTTGTCGAGCACTCGGCCGGTCTTGAGTACGCGCCCGACCTCGAGCGCGCGGCCGTTTGACGCCGGTCGTCAAACCGGCCACGGGCTGCAAACTTGCGGCCCCCAAGCCCACGGGTTGCAACCCGTGGGCTTTTTTCGTTTCTTGGATCACCCTCTCGTTCCCAAGCGAAGCGTGGGAACGAGGATAACTTTCCTTTTGCATTCCTCTACCCCAAGATAGCATCCCATGTCATCGACCTCTTTCAACGCCGCCGTTTCCATCCTCCGCACTCTGCACCGCATCCATCGCCAGCTTACCGATCTGAAAGAGCGGCTCGATCGCGGACCTCGGCGGGTTCGGGCGGCGGAGGCCAACGTCAAGCGTAATGAAGACGCACTGGAGAAGATACGCGCCGAGGCCAAAGTCCTGCGCGTGGCCACCGACCATAAACAGCTCCAATTAAAAGCCGGCGAGGACAAAATCAAGGACCTTCGTCGCAAGCTCAACGCCGCCGTCAGCAACCGCGAGTATCAGGCGCTGCTGGACCAGATCGCCGCCGACGAGATGACCAACAGCATTCTGACCGACGAAATCCTGGAGGCCCTGGAGGAATCCGACGCCTTTGTCAAGAACATCGCCGAGGCCGATGGTACGCTGGCCGCCGCCCGGCAAAAGGCGGAAGAAAATCACGCCGAGATCGCCCGGCAGGAACCGCTGCTGCGGGCGGACGTTGACCGGCTGGAAGCCGAGCTGCGCGGGGCCGAATCGGACTTACCCGGCGACGCCCTCGACCTCTATAGGCGCGTGGTGCGGCAGAAAGGTGAAGATGCACTGGCAGTGGTCGATAACCAGTGCTGCGACGGCTGCAACCAACAGGTTCCCTTGAACATTTGTAGTCAGATCATGCTCGGCAAGCCGGTGGCCTGCAATACCTGCGGCCGGCTGCTCTATCTGCCGGAGTAGAGAGGTCAGAGGTCAGAGGTCAGAGGTCAGAGGTCAGAGGTCGGAAAGTTTAGATATGATTGATAACGGTTGTTCCGGCTAATGAATGCCGTCTCCCGCTTGCGGTTTCGCAACTTCCGCCCACTCGAATAAACCCAACCGTTACTGTTCCTGTTCTTGCTCCGCCTCGTGGATCACCTCGACCAGTTCGCGGCGGTTGCCGAAATAGTAGAACACGCCCAACGAGGCGATCAGCACGGTAATCAGCCGATAGACCAGCGAAACGACCAGTCCTTGTCCCTTGGCTATCGGAGGGCCGGCTACCACCGGCACGTTCGCATAAAAATAATCGAGCGCCAACTCGGTCGGTCCTATCGGCACGGGAATCACCTGCATGGCAGCGCTCAGCGGCATCACCACGAAATGCTGGGCAAAGGAAAGGTGATTGCCGGGCAGCCCGCAAGCGATCAGATAGCAGCCGATGGCAAAGAAACCGTGTACGCCCACGGTCATTATCGATGCGAGGACCAATACTCTCGGTCGTCGATTGAACATTCGCACCGCTCGGATCAGGCTTTCCAGCGGAGGCCCGGCGCGAGGGATGCGACCCACGGTCTGGATCGCGCGTCCGACCCCGGCCTCCGGCCCCATCACGAAGGCCAACCCAAACCCGCCGCCAACGGTTATGGCGAACGTGGCCCAACAAATGTTTTTGATCTCCGCTACTTCGATCCGCCAGAAACCGGTCAACAGGATCGCCACCGAGGCCACGACGAACAGTATGTAGAGACCGATGACGCGGTCGACCAAGACCGAGGCCAGCGCCTTGGCGCGGTTGTTCGGGTGCTCGTGATCGAGCATCGCGGCCTTGACCAGGTCGCCGCCGATCATGCCCAGCGGGGCCAAATTGAATAGATAGCCCCAGAACCCGATGCGAATGGCGTCGAAGAACGGGCAGGGGATATCCAATGCCCGGACCAGAAACCACCATCGAGTGAACGTCAACAGGACGGCCACGGTGCAACTCCACCAGGCCAGGACTAGAATTCCCCAGTGCTTCGGCTGATTGACGAGGTTGGCGAATACGTTGGCCTTTCCCTCACCCTGGGTGGCGTCGTACACCAGATAACTGATGATGGCCGCCGAGGCGGCGATCTTCAGGAGCGTTACGAGGAGTTTTTTCAAGTTAGCGGTTCTCGATTGTCGGTGCCGTGTAGTCCGGTGGTTCGTCTTATCGCATCGTCAGTGGGCGATAAACCGCCCACCCCTCATTTCCAATCCCTAATTTACCACAATCCCAGGCTCCACGTCACCGCCGCCAGCCAACCAACGGCACAGATTTGCATGGAAAAGCAGTGGTAGGCCACGTAGACCGGCGAGCCGCCGATCCCATCGACCTGGGCCATGCGTAGATAGTTCAGAATTCCGTATGCCACGAAAGGCATTGAGGCCATTTCACGCCCGGGCAGCAATATCCATTTTTCTTCGATGCAATACAACGCGTATGCCAACATCGCCACGCCGGCGCAGATGCTCACCGCCTGGTCCAGAAACGCCTTGTTGTACCCGCGCAGGCTGGGCCGGTGGTCCGGGACCAACTCCTCGGTCAGGTCGGCACGGCGTTTTGTGAAGCCCATGAACATCGCCAGCGTGCCGGTGCAGAGCAACAACCACGGCGAAGGCGGGGCCGCGACCAACGCGCAACCGATCAACACGCGAATCACGAATCCCGAGCAGAGCAGGAAAACGTCCATCAGGGCGACGTTTTTCACGCCCAGGGAATATGCGATGTTGATCAGCAAATATATGATCGCGTATGTCGTGGCCAGTGGTTTTCCGGCGACCAAACACAAGCCCAACCCGGCACAGAGCAAAACTACCATCTGCACGATTGCGGCCCGCCGGGAGACGACGCCGGAGACGATCGGACGATGACGCTTCCTGGGATGCAACCGGTCGGCCTCGGCGTCGCCCAGGTCGTTCAGCGTGTACACGGCCGAGTTGATCAGGCAGAAACCCGCCAGGCCGAGCAAAAAGACAACCGGGTCGAAATCCTCCGCTTTCGCCGCCAGCGCGAACGGCACCGGCAACGCCACAAAGACGTTTTTGATCCAGTCTTGCGGTCGGGCTAGTCGAACGAGGCCGGTGAGCATGTCAGTTGTCAGTTGTCAGTTGTCAGTATTCAGTGTAACCGTTCACGGGTTGGAAAAACATCGTCATTCTGAGCATAGCGAAGAATCTCGCTCGCGCCGCGATCTCACACGAGATTCTTCGCTACGCTCAGAATGACGGGTGCCCCGTGAACGGTTGCGTATTCAGTTGTCAGTTGTCAGTTGTCAGTTGTCAGTATTCAGTCGTCAGTCAAGAAACTGAAAACTGATAACTGACAACTTATTCTCAAAACTCGATCTTTCTCATCACAAACCGGGGCAGGTTGCGAATTATGCACATCACGCCGCGCCACGCCGCGGGTGCGTAAACCTCGGGCCGGCCGCGGTCGATCGCCCGCAACACGCGCCGGGCAACCGCCTCCGGCTGGCCGGCCATCGGCGGCGGCTTCAGGCCGGCGGTCATGCCCGTCTTTACGAAACCCGGTTTGACGCATACGGTCCTCAGTCCTCGGGCGCGGAACTTATGGTCCAAACCTTCCAGGTATTTCGAGAGTCCCGCTTTCGCCGCGCCGTAAAGGATCACCGGCTTTCTTCCCCGCTCTCCGGCCACGGAGCTGAACACGCAGAGCGTCCCGCCTCCTGTCGCCAATAACCGTCGCCGCGCCTCCTCGCAGAAAAGCACCGTGCCGGTGAAATCGGCCGCCAGCACGCGAGCCGCCAATTGCGGATCGGTTTCCATCTCCTCCTGCGTGGCGAACATGCCGGCCGTGACCACAACCGCATTGAAACCATCCAACTCCCGCTCCGCCCGGTCCAGTGCCGGAGCGAAACTCTCCGGATTGAGTAGATCGCAGAAAGCAGTCATAACCGGCGCCGGCGCGCCGCGGATTTCCAGGTCTCGGGCCGAGCGTTCCAAGTCTTCGGATACCCGGCCGATGAGAAACAGACGGTCGCCGCGGGCGGCCATCAGCCGCGCCAGTGCCCGGCCCATACCCTTGCTCGCTCCAAACAACACGGCCTTCATGCGGAGTCTCCTAGAAGTCGGACCGATTGGGCGCTGCGGATGCGGACCTCGGGATCCCATTTTCTCCGTACCGCGTTGAAAGCCTCCAGACGCGGTTCCATCGCCCGAAAATGCTCCGGCCGGGTGAATGTGTCTTTCGTCAGGTAGATGCGCCCTCCCTCGGCGATCACCAGTTCATTGAGCCGATCGACCAGCGCGGGCGTTTTCGTCGGATGGATGGGAAAGTCCATGGCGATCGAGATACCCGGCTGGGGGAACGAAAGCATCCCCTTCCCCTCCGCGCCGCAGTCCTTGATGACGCACAAAAACCCCATTCCACCGGCGGAAACGAACCGTTCTAAAAACCGTCGGGCCGGTCCGTTGCCGTCCGCGTGCGGCAGCACGCATTGATACTGAGTGAAACCCCGGCGGCCGTAGATCAGGTTCCAGTCGTCCAGCGCGTCGAGCGGATAGAAAAAGGCGTCCGGGTGTACTATGCCGCGGCGACACGGCTGGATATGCTTCCAATAGTACGCCAAATTGAACGCCTTCATGTTTGGCTTGCACAAGGCGATGCCGGGGAATTGGAACGGCACGCGCAATCGGCCTTTCAGCGGCGGCGGCTTTTTGGGCGCCTCGTCCGGTTGTGCCCAGCGGCCTTTCATCAATATCCCGCGCCCCAGCTTCGCGCCGCGAGCCAGACAGTCGATCCAACCGACGGTCATCGGCCACTCGCGGGCAGCCTCTTTCAGACCGGCCGCCATCAAATCGAGATTCTCGACCCGCTGCGACTCGCTCCATATCCACGGCGAGGGGATCGGCCGCATCGGGAACTCGACCTCGAGTATGTGTCCGGTCAGGCCCATGCCGCCGATCGTGGCGCGGAACAATTCTTGCTCGGCCGTGTCCGAACACTCGATGATCCGCCCGTCGGCTACGCGGAGCTTGAGGCCGCGCACGTGCTCGCCAAAACAGCCGTCGACGTGATGGTTCTTGCCATGCACATCGGAGGCCACCATACCGCCAAGTGTAACAAATTGCGTCCCCGGCGAGACGGGGACGAACCAACCTCGGCGGAGGAAGACGCGGTTCAACTCGAACAACGACGCCCCCGCCTCGGCCCGCAACATCCCCGAAGCGGGATCGAAGCCCAACAGTCGGTCGGCCAAAGTGGCGTCGGCCACGGGAAGATCGGTCCCGGCCGGCAGCGACGAGTCGCCGTAGGATCGTCCCAGGCCGCGGGAGAGCGTGGCCCCCTCGGTGGCCGCCGGCAAATCCTCCGATTTCAACACCAACCCGTCCACCACGGGGAAGCGTCCCCAACCGCTGAGTTTCGACCGGTGCGGTTGTAATGTCATGGATGGATCTCGCGGAGTGAGTGATTGGTCGACGTCGTATATTATCAAAACGGGGCTATTGATAACGGGTACGCATTTACCGCACGATTGTCAAGTCCTTTTCACCCGTCTGACGCACCACCAGGGTCGTCGGAGTAGTGCGTAGTTGCTCGGGGGCCTCGAAACCATCGAAACCATCGCAGGCCGCGTCAACCTTGGGAAAAAACACGGGAACCATCCTGCCGAAATAAATCGAGGCCCACATGGTTTCCGAGAGATCGAGGAATACGATCCGCCGGTATTGCGCGGTTTGGAGATGGGGAGCAAGTTGATCGTAGGCGTTTTTTGCCAAATCGGCCTGATACAACGCCGGCGAGGCGCGATCGCGGATGCCGGCCCGAATGGTCAGTCCGGCCAATCCGATCCAAACTCCAAACACCAGGATGGCTAGTCCGCCGACGCCCCAGATGCGCAACGCGGCCGCCGTCGGCCGTGCCCCAGCTTCGAGCCCGCGCCAAGCGTTCAGCCGGCCTTGAAGCGACTCGACGGCCATCGCCGCCAGCAACGCCAGGCCGATCACACTGAAATGGGCGTAGTACAACTGCAATATCCAGGGATATTTCGTGAACGCAAAGATTGCCGCCGGCAACACCCAGAGCGAAAGGCCCAAGACGATATATCCGAAAGACCGGGCAGTCTTGCGGCGTGAGGCAGCCGCAATGGCCGCCAAAACCGGCGCCGGCAACAGCCACCACGACGATCGGGGCAGGTCCTTCTCGGCCGCGGGAACGACGGCAATCACGCTGTCTTCCAGCACCCACTCCCCACGCGAAAGATTAAACTGAAGCCGCCCCGCCGATTCGTCGATCACCGTGTACGATAACTTCCAAATGGGAAGATACACGGCGAGAATGGCAATTAGAACCACGGCGAGTTTCCGCTCCGCCGGCGCGAACGGCCGCCGGGCAATTAACTTGCGCGCCGCGATCCACGCCAAACACGCCGGCGCGAAGATCGCGCACGATTCCTTGTACATCAGCCCGCACGCAAAAGTAATTCCGATAATCCACAGCAGACGGCGGCCGGCCCGACCGTCGCCGGCGTCGGATTGTTTCAGATACACGTCGGCCGCCCACAATCCAAGGACGAGGAACAGCGAGGCGGAAACATCGATGCCGCCGGCGATCCAGGCCAGCGTGTACAGATGCGTCTTGGAGAAGGCATACAGACTCGTCCCGGTCAGCGCCGCCGGTGTCGAACCGGTCAGCCCGCGCAGCCAATAGAACAAGGCGCCGACCGTCGCCAGAAACAACAGCAAGTACGTGGCGTGATGCCAAAAAGGCTGCAAACCCCAAACCGAGAGGTTTAGCAGCGGGAGCCAGTAAGTGGACAACGGCCGAAAGAAACAGACCCCACGGAACATCTCCCCGTTGGGCATCGGTTGCCCGGCGGCGGCCAGACAACAGTAATCGTCTTGCACGAAGAATGTGTCGAGTGTGCCCCAATAACAAACCGCTGTCAGCAGCAACAGGCATAGCGCCGCAAGCCAACGCGCGCCGAGCCGGCGGCGGAAAGACCGTTGGACGTGTGCATCGGCCATTGCCATAAAATTAACTTCTCAACATACTGCGGACAACCGTAACCCAAGTTTGGGACAACGGCATCAATGGTCAATAGTCCGCAAAAACAGCTATTTAGCCCCGGGTGAATACACCCGGGGCACGGTCTGGTGCGTCCAACCACTCTTCCCCGCCGTGTATTCACGGCGGGCTAAATGGTATTCACGGCGGGCTAAATGGAACTATTCCAGGACACCCTCATTTATTCATATATTGCACGGAAAGAAGTGAAACATTCTTCTCGGATGGAGAAGATGGTTACACTTCCGGCCGTTCACCGTATAGCCCGCATTTCTCACCACGGTGTGCCACTGCTTGGAACAAGCAGTGCTGGGACAACGGGTTACGCTCGGCACTGCTTCTGCGAAGCAGTGGCACACTGTTGGCCAATGTCCCCGCGTGGCGAGAAATGCGGGATAGTTCCTCGCCATCGGCACAAAAAGCGGCAGAGCATAGAGTTACAAGCCCAACCGAGTCAAGCCCCAGGAGAAAAGGGTCGGTCCTTAGTATTTAGCGAGACACCGGAAAGCTCCGCCTGTTTCTCATTTTTTGACAAAAACACTATAATATCCAAGAATGCCCCGCTTTTTTCACTCATATCCCCCCTTATTTTCGGGGTATGATGGTAGAGAGAATTCTCGATAATTTTTTCCAGCCATGAACCATTCAACCGGTAATTCCGATGCCATCCGCGATTTGCGCGGCTTGATCGGCGAGGGTATTTGCCGCGAGCTGGGAATCTACCCTCTTCCAGAGGGGCTACGGATTTCGGTGGTCGTTCCGATCTACAACGAGAAGGCCACGATCGCGGAGATCGTCCGCCGCATCCGCGCGGTGCCAATTCCCAAGGAGATCATCCTGGTTGACGACGGGAGCACCGACGGCACCCGCGACGTGCTGGCGGCGATGGATTGCGGAGAGGACGTCCGCATCGTCCTGCACGAACGCAACTGCGGCAAGGGGGCAGCGCTAAAAACCGGCTTCCAGCACGTGACTGGAGACATCGTCATCATCCAGGACTCCGATCTGGAATACGATCCCTCGCAGTACCACCGGCTGATTCAACCTATCGTCGAGGGGGTGGCCGACGTGGTCTACGGCTCGCGGTTCCTCCCGGCCGGACCGCATCGGGTGCTGTATTACTGGCATTACGTGGGCAACCGCCTGCTGACGATGCTCTCGAACATGTTCACCGACCTGAACCTTACGGACATGGAGACCTGCTACAAGGTGTTTCGCCGCGAGGTGGTCGAGGCCATCGCGCCGACGCTGAAAGAAAAACAATTCGGCATCGAACCCGAATTGACATGCAAGATCGCTCGGCGAAAATACCGGGTATACGAAATCGGGATCAGCTACTTTGGGCGGACCTACGAGGAGGGCAAGAAGATTGGACTGGCCGACGCCTGTCACGCTTTTTGGTGCATTTTTCGATATTGGTGGAGGGATTAGTGGGTAGCGGGTAGCGGGTAGTGGATAGTGGGTAGTGGATAGTGGATAGTGGATAGTGGGTAGTGGGTAGTGAAGGAAACTTTCGACTTTCGCTGGCATCTGTCAATCAATAATCTCTTTTCTGAAAACATCTTTTCCACTTTCCGGTCACTACCCACTACTCACTACCCACTACCCACTATCCACTACCCACTACCCCCTAAATCCATGCTTCGTCTGTTGACTCCACATTACCGTGTCGGTCGAGTCTGGGAACTGACACCCGAGCGGCTCCAGCAATGGGGACTTCACACGCTGTTGTTGGACGTGGATTGCACGCTGACTCGATACAGCCAAGGCGAGGCCCTGCCCGAGGCGGTGGCCTGGATCGAACAACTCCGCCTGTCGGGCTTCGGTCTGTGTCTGGTCTCGAACGGCATGGGGCAACGAATCCGCGATTTTGCCGAGCGGCTCGAATTGCCCTGCGTCGCCAAGGCGATGAAACCCTTGCCGTGGGGTATTCGG
The DNA here is from genome assembly GCA_030612765.1 of Planctomycetota bacterium. Taxonomy (GTDB): domain Bacteria; phylum Planctomycetota; class Planctomycetia; order Pirellulales; family Thermoguttaceae; genus JAHIKV01. Next base: position 511 of record JAUWNG010000067.1, on the reverse strand, counting down.
CAGGCGTTGCGGAAGCTGCAAGCCGAACCTTCGCAGACGGCCATCGTCGGCGACCAACTGTTCGCCGACGTGCTGGCCGGCCGGCTGGCCGGCATCCGCAGCATCCTGGTCGATCCAATTCATCCCGAGGAAGAACCTTGGTACACCCGGATGAAGCGTCTGCCCGAACGGTTTCTGCTCGCTCGGCATGAGGCTTATTTGAGCGACACCTTAAGCCGCCAACGCTCCGATATTCATACCGATTAAATAATCGGATAGGATTTTCGGCCGGCAAACTGGCGGATACCCCCCCGTCGATTGGCTTCGTTGCCGCTTTTTCCAGGAAATTCCATCGATTGTTGGAAGAACGCTTGGCTTTTTCACAGAGAAGATAGGCCTTGTCGAACTATCAGTGCGTTAAATCCGTAAAACAAGGAAGAAACGGATTTCACTCACGAATGAAAGGAGTCTCGACATGGCTGGAACACGTAAAGGTACATACAAAATCACAAATTGGAGGAAATACAACGAG
>JAUWNG010000164.1 GCA_030612765.1 Planctomycetota bacterium | reverse complement strand
TTGGCGTCAAGGCCACAAAACGAGGAAAAACGAGGAAAAAACAGGAGAAAAGCCCGCAAGGGACTTTTGCGCTGACCGTGCGTCAAAAATCCCGCCAGGAGACACTTGACACAATGGACTCTTTCAGGGATGGGCTACCTTCCAAAAGCCCTTCGGGCTAAATGCCCCCCCGCCATTTTGCTGCCCAAGAGGAAAATACTCCGTTTTTTCTTCCTCCGGCCGACGTATAGTTGGACGGATCGTGAGACTTTCCGGATACTCTTGGCGAGGGTGCGATGTTTGGGTTTGGCAGGCGGATAAATAGGAATACCGACTTCCGGCGGGGGCAGTTCGTCACCGTGCGGAGCCGCGATGAAATCCTTGCCACCCTTGATTCCGACGGCAAGTTCGACGGCCTGCCGTTCATGCCCGAAATGACGCCGCTGTGCGGAAAGACTTTTCGAGTGCATCGCCGGGCGGAAAAAACCTGCGTGGAAGGGGTCGGCATGCGCGGCATGAGGGACACGGTCTTCCTCGAAGGTCTCCGCTGCGACGGTTCGGCCCATGACGGCTGTCAGCGCGGCTGTTTGTTCTTCTGGAAAGAGGTCTGGTTGAAGCCGGCCGATCTCTCCCGGCGCGACACGGCCGCCTCGTGTAGCACAGCCGCCCCGTGTAGCACAGCCGCCTCGTGTAGCACAGCCGCCCCGTGTAGCACAGCCGCCCCCGGCTGTGAACCAGAACCCGCACGGCCGAGGGCGGATGTGATACATCTGCCGACCACCAAGGGAGACCGCTTCTATTGCCAGTCCACCGAGCTGGCCGCGGCCACCACGGATTTTCCCTCGGGCAAGTTGAGACATTACCTGCGCGACCTGAGGATCGGCGAGCTTTCAATGCGGCGATTCGGCTATTTCCTCTGGATGGCGCTGGCCAACCGTCTGTGGCGGCTGTTTTTCGGCCGATACTACCATCAAATCACCGGCGAGCAGAAAAAAACCCTTTCCGAGGAACTCAATCTTCAGCCCGGCGAACTCGTCGAGATCAAGAGCCGGGCGGTAATCGAGGCCACTCTCGACGCGCGGGGACGAAACCGGGGATTGACGTTCGAGCCGGAGATGGCCCTGCACTGCGGCCGCCGCTACCGAGTGGCCATGCCGCTGTGCAAAATCATCGTCGAGGACAGCGGGAAAATGGTGAATCTCTCGAACACGGTCATTCTCGACGGACTCGTCTGCCAGGGCATCTGCGTCCAGAATTGCCCCAGGGCAAACTATCTCTACTGGCGAGAAATCTGGCTCCGCCGGGTATGACGCCGCCACTTGCGGCGCCGGGCGATTTTCGTAATACTGGTGGTTTATCGGCCTACGATTGTTTAGCCGCCGCGTCCACGCGGCGCTTTCCCCCGCGTGGACGCGGGGGCTAAACATGGACACCCCATGTCTGAAAACACTACCCACTATCCACTATCCACTACCCACTATCCACAAATGACCACGCCCCAACACGATCAAGTCCACGTCCATTGGCACGAACACGCCGTCTCTCGAGAAGAAAGGGAACAATTGGGCGGTCATTCCGGCTGCGTGGTCTGGTTTACCGGTCTCAGCGCCTGCGGGAAAAGCACCGTGGCCAACCTGCTGGACCACCAGTTGCACTCGATGGGTCTGCGCAGTTTCGTCCTCGACGGCGACAACGTCCGCCACGGATTGAACTCCGGTCCGGCCATGCTCAAGGATTGTCACGGTGAGGAATTCGCAAAGCGGTTCGGTCTGGGGTTCTCCGCTCAGGACCGGGAAGAGAACATTCGACGGATCGGCGCCGTGGCAAAACTTTTTTGCGATGCCGGCATTATCGCCATCACGGCCTTCATCAGCCCATATCGGGTGGACCGCGATCGCGTCCGCGCGGCGTTGGCCGAGGGGGATTTCGTCGAGGTCTTCGTCGACGCGCCGCTTGAGGTGTGCGAGGCCCGAGACCCCAAGGGGCTGTACAAGAAAGCGAGGGCCGGTGAGCTTAGGGGGTTTACGGGAATTGACGACCCTTACGAGCAGCCACTGAAGCCGGAATTGGTCTTGGACGCCGGCTCGAAGCTACCCGAAGCGTTGGCAGACGAGGTGCTAGCATACCTCAAGGCGTCGGGCAAAATCCCGGGGTAGAAAAACCGCGAATTCGCGCCGTTTCCACGCCAGTGGGGTTGACTTTTTTCGCCGTCGAGCGGACAATTAGCGGCACGCTGGTAAACTGTTTACGCGGCGGTGGAACGCATAATGGGGCGGGTCGTCCCGGTCGGTGCTTTTCATTGGTTCCCGCTCCAGAAGTGAAAGGGACGTGGTCCCGTCTTTCGCCGCTCAAGCGTAGCGGCCGGCGCGCTGGGATTCCTGGTAATGGAAAGCTGTCCAATGGCCGCAACCGTTGTCGAGAAAGTGCAGCCGCGAGCCCAAGCGGCGCTAAGCAATAGCCCCTTCTATGAGCTGCGCGAATTGCAGGTGGAACGGCGCCGCGATGGGCTGTTGATCTCCGGTTGCGTTTCCAGCTTTTATCACAAACAACTTGCACAGGAGGTAGTTCGTTCCGTCTCGGCGGACGCCAAGGTGATCAATTCGATCTACGTCAAACCCGAGGAAAACGCGGAGTAGAACGGCAATTGTACGTATTACGATCGCCTGTCTCCCGAGGAGCGATAAGTAAAATCGTGACGCCCGAAGGGAGCAAGGAAGTTCCCAACGCTCAATCCGTTGTCGCCGGTGTAAGGAAGCTGGCTTTTTCGGCGGCAAACGAAGGAGAGCACGATGGAATATCTTAGAGTCTGGGCAGGCACGAGGCAAGGGCTGGCCGACGTGCTCCCAGAGACGTTGGAGGAGGCCGAGGAGTTGGCCGTCTCGATCGAAAGGGCCGTGCAAAACGAGACCGGCCGGGCAGTGGCCGACCTGACCGTCGAGGTCGGACCACAAGGCGTTCGGCTAAAAGGCCGTTGCGACACGTATTACACCAAGCAACTGGCCCAACACGCCGCCATGCGAATCCCCGGCGGAGACCGGCTCGTCAACAGCATTGAAGTTTCCTGAACGCCGTGCGGACCGCTCCGTGGTTTGTCACTTGATCGGCGTCGGCGCATGGCCGATCTATTTTGCCGCTTGGTTCGCGCCGGGGGTGACTTGCTCGATGTTTGGCTTAACGTCGTTTCCCGCCTTGCGCAACGCCCAGGCTATCCCGCCCAAGAGAACCTGGCGAAACGTCGGGCTGTTCAACCAGATGCGGCCGTGTCCCATCGAGGTGTAGAAGACGCGGCCCTTGCCGTGCATCCGTGCCCAGGTGGCGGGATACGACGGCCGCCGATACATCTTGCCCTTCATCCCCTCGGTCTCCTGCACCAGGATGACGTGCAAGTCCTTGGGGAACTTGTACAGCGCGTACCATTCTTCGTGTATCGAGAAGGCATCTCCCAACCCTTCCATGCCGGGGAACTCGGGCGAGGCGACTTTCATCGGTACCTTCTGCTGGGCGCCGTGAGTGACGAACTCGCCGCCCAACATGGCGATGTAAGGATCGATTCCCTCGCTGCGAAACGAATCGGCGGCGGCGTGAATACCCACGAAACCCTTGCCGGCCTCGATCGCCGCCAGCAGCCTCTTCTTTCCCTCCGGCGACATCGCTTCGCCCGGCTGCGGCTTCGCGCACTTACCGGTCAGATCGCCGGAGGTGTAGAAGATGAAGCAATCGAATTGGTCGAGATCGCCGTCGAACAGCGCGCCGTCTTTGCTGCACACCACGTCAAAGCCGGCGTCCCGCCCCCATTCCGTGAGCAACTTCTCCGACACGCTCAATTCCTTTCCCTTGCGCGCAACCACCGAATGCTCGTGGCCGGCGCTGCGGGTAAAGTAGAGCACCTTCGGCTTCTTCTTTGTCGTGGCGTTCTGGCCGAACGCACAACGGGCCGACAATCCAAACACGGCCGCTCCGGTGGCTATCAACATCTCACGGCGTTTCATGGCGTTATCTCCTGTAAAGGTGGGGATCAGGTGAAAAACATGGGGCGAGCAATTGCCGTCATTATAGGCGAGTCCTCATTCCATGCCAAGTATTATGTTCATGTCTTTGCGGCAATAGACGGATACTATCGGAGCAGGCTTTTCTGGCTCGCCCGGCCCAGGGGGTGGGCGTCGTGGCCGGCCTCTCGGAGCCGGTCGACGAAACTCTCCGGGCCGTGTGTGCAATAGACCACCCGTGGCGAGACGCGCTCGACCGCCTCCAACAACTCGTCGTAGTCGGCATGGTCGGAAAGCGGAACGGCGTGGTCCACCCGGAAGCGGTATTTCGTCCGCCGGTCGACCGCCCAGCCCGTAACCGCGATGCGGACTTGCCGGCCGATCCCTTCCAGGTATCCGGCGCCCGGCGGAGCGACGATTGCCCAGCCGGGGACCGCGCGGCCGGTGAACTTCTTGAAGTTGCCGAGTTTCATGCCGCACGCCTCGTACACTTTGCTGACGGCGTATACGTCGCGGTGTTGCAGGACGGGAATGCCTTGGTCGGTCAACAGCCGCGTGACCTCCTGCCCCTTGCCGAGCGCGTACGCCTGGACCACCGGCACGGCGCCGGCGTCGAAAGTCTCACGCACCAGCGAAAAGAGTTGGTCGAGCGCCTCTTTGCGCGGCGGCAGCCGGTAGTCGGGATGGCCGTAGGTGGACTCGATCACCAGGATGTCGGCGTGCGGCAGTTCGGCCCGGACAGCGGTGGCCGATTCGCCCAGTTTGAAATCGCCCGTGTAGAGCAGCGATTGTTCGCCGTCGGTGGCCAGCAGCATGGCCGATCCGAGGCAGTGTCCGGCGGGAAAGGTGGTCAATCGCAGCCCGCCCCACTCGATCGGCTGCCGGTAAGGCATCTCCAGCGTCCGCCGTTTGCCCAGCCGGTGTTGGTACAAAGCGGCCGTCTCGGGCGTACACAAAGCATACTCGTGGCGGGCGATATGGTCACTGTGGGCGTGAGAGATAAACGCCCGCGGCTGACGACGACGAACGTCGATCGCCAGATCGGCCTTGGTCAGTTTCAGCCCGTTTTCCCAGTGGAACAAGATAGTTGGTAGTGGGAAGGTCAAAGGTCAAAGGTCAAAGGTCAAAGGTTCAATTCCAAGCACCTGAACCTTGAACCTTGAACCTTGGGCCTTGAACCTTGAACCTTGAACCTTGAACCTTGAACCTTGAACCTTGAACCTTGGGCCTTCCCACTAGCCACTAGCCACTACTTCTTCCGGTTGATCGGCGACGACGACCGGCTTGGGCGGATGCAATGCCTTGTTCAGCACCTCGCCGGCCTGCTTGACGATCACGTCGCGGCGGCGGCTCTGAAACGCGCCCCGCGATGGTTGTAGCGTTATGGGACCATCGTAGTCCGCGTCGCGCAGCAGGGCCAGAAATCCGGCCACGTCGATTTGTCCGTTTTCACCGCCCGGGAGCAAGCGGGACTTTTCGTCCAAGTCGGCAAAGGGAACGTCGGCGGGCATGTCGGCCACTTGCACGGCAACGATCTGTTGGGCAGGGATTTTCTGCACGGATTCCAGCGATCCGCCGCAGGCGACAATATCCCAGATGTCCAACAGCAAGCCCATGTTCGGCGCCGCCACCATGTTTACCAGCAGAGACAAGGCGTCGAGGTCGTGAATGAACTGGAAGGCACAATCCCGGCGGAGGTATTCGGCGGCCTGAAAACCGACGGCCAAGCGGACGCCGGACGGCTCCAACGCGGCGCATATATCGTGGAAGCGATGGCGGTGGAACTCGAAGTTTTCGTGGTACGGCCGGGTGTCGCCGGCCGGAGCAAGCACCACGGTCGCGCGGGTGCAGCCCAACTCCGCCGCATAGCCGGCGTACTCCGGCAACTCTTTCAACTCATTCTGAAAACTCTCGTCGTCTGTATCCCATTTCAGGGGCAGCGTAAACGTACCGATACGAATATCGGCGCTCTTGATCAGGCGTCTGGCGTAGTCCATCCCTTTTGATTTTGCCCGCGTGGCGAACTCCACTATGTTCAAGTCCATTCCCGCGAAACCGTAAGTCAGGGCCAACTCGATTATCTCACTCTGGTGCCCGGTGATACCGAGCGCCGACGGGTTCAGGTTCTTAAACATGCAATCGCTCCGTGAAACTGGGGAATATATTCAGCCCCCGCCAATAAGCCGTATCGGGGCCTGGCGAAGAATCCTGAATTATCGCACATCCGGCCGATCCGTGGAAGGGGGAGCCATTCGTGAGCAAAACGCCGCAGTTTCACAATGAAAAACGAATATCGGGCGGCACACCGTGGTCAATTCTCACCATGGTGGGGCACACGGTTAGAGCGAGTTTTGAGGGGAAAGCGGGACACGGCTTGGCAGGTTCCGCGGGTTTGGTACAATTAAACACACTATGGTTCTCCGATGAAAGATCGGATAGTACAGCTCGACCGACCTGTCGGATATTGCCGTCAAAGAGGGGCGGATTCAGTCGCAAGATCATAATTGACAGGTGATTGCGAAAACACTGGGGAATAGTGTAACGGCAGCACGAGTGACTCTGGATCACTTAGTCAAGGTTCAAATCCTTGTTCCCCAGCTAGTGGTCCGACACGGCTGAAGTGTCGGATCGCGTAGGACGGATTTCCTAATCCGTCCATCAAACGAGACGGATCAGGAAATCCGTCCTACAACTCGCAGGGTGCCACTGGCTCTGCCAGTGCTTCGTGAACCTCGTGAAACACCATGGCGCCGCAGCCAACTTGTCCGGCAGTGTTCGCCAACCTTCGGGAAGCATCCCGTCCGTTCGCAACGAATTATCAAGTCAAAGTTGTAGGTTATGCTTCAGCATAACGAACCGTCCGACCGGCAAGAAAAGGAAGCCCGCCGAGATGTTATGCTAAAGCACAACCTACGGGCTTCATGCCGGAGATCCCACCTCTACACGGCATTGCTGGACAAGTCGATAGTGACGCCCGCACGTCCGTTTACGGACGTTTCCGCCGAAGGCGGTATTAGGGCCCGGCGTTTACGCCGGGTTAGGAGGGAGCGGACGTATGTAATTGTCAGGCCCGTTCACGGGCCTCCTCCGACGTTTCAGGGCAATGTGCAGGACGCCCGTAAACGGGCGTGACAACGCCAAAAAACGGAACAACAATGGAGGACGGTGGTTCCGCCAACCCGGCGTGAACGCCGGGCCTAATACCGCTTACGCGGGAAGGGCCGTGAACGGCCCTCAAATTACCCAACGCCGCATTTGTGTGTAACAACGAAGGCAACCGCCGGGTGGCACTGACGAAAGGGAATGCGATGGTGTGCCACTGGCTTTGCCAGTGCTTTGGGCTTGCATGGTACAATCAAAGACTCCCGCCCCTTTTTCGCTCCCCAGTTAGTCAGTCTCCGGTTCATTCATGTGAACGGCAAAGACGGTGGGGACAAGCAAGATTATCTTCGATTGGGGAACACGTGAAACCTTGTAGTAGACTCGTTTTACTTCGCACGTCTTACTATCTTGCAACGTGATTCTCTCGCCGCATCGTGGAATGTGACTGACAAACGCTACGATAGATACTCCCGTATTGTCCCCCACTTGCGAATTTGGTTCATCACAAATCACGTTGACCGGATGCAACCCCATTTCGCGTGCTTCCATGAGGGTTTGCGTGTCAAACTCTGGCGCACGATAAGGATCATAGCTCAACATAACCCCAAACCCCTTTTTGTTGACTGCGATTTTCGGACAAGAATGCCACCTCACTCCTAACGGGGCTGGCTCCGTCGCTCAATCGAGTTTTTAGCGAGACAAGATAAAACAACTCCCGCCCCCTTTATCGGTCCCGTTGCGTTTCTTGATCCATTATTGCCTTTCTCAGGAAATCTGTTTGCTTCGATACTTTTTTGGAAATGAAGCGCTTTCCGTCACTTAGTATCGCATACACGCGGTATGCGTTTTCAAACTGCTCTGCCGGTATGAAATTCGACGCCCAGCCATGCGACTCGGTTCTTTCCGGTGCAACGTACGCGTGAAAACGGAAGCTGTCTCGTGCGTCGATTCGCTGATTGCCACCGTACTGCGCCTTGAACACTCGACGAAACAAACCAGCCTTGTAGACGATCCCCACATCGCGGACCGAAATTGCAAAGTGGCTCTTATTAACGACTTCGACGCTTGTTTCGGCACTTGCGTAGTCTCCACTCGAAGAAGGATCAGTGCATTGGAATTCGACTCTTACGCTCACCCAATGGGATCGCCACGTTAGCCACAGATTATACAATCCAATCCCTGTTCCGATTAGGCCGAACACTACACCTACGATAGCAAGGATCGGGGTAAGCATGCCTTCCACAAATGCCGAATCAAACATAATCGTGCCTCACGATTAACCAATCAGGATAGAGTAAAGGGGAAGAAAAAGGTGGCTGCCACCAAAACTGGAGAATATAGCTAAAGGGCGGTTTTGCGGATCGCCCATACTGTCTCATGTTATCTAATTTTGGTGGCTGCCACCAATGGCACTAGGATAAGGGATTTTGCGCAAAAAGAAAGGCCGTCCTTGTCGATGAAAAGGTTGATCACAAATCCTTTTCTCGCAGGCAAGGAGGCCTATCGTGGTATGTATCGACTCGGGGGTGAAAGTTCAACAGCAG
>JAUWNG010000145.1 GCA_030612765.1 Planctomycetota bacterium | reverse complement strand
ACAACCCCAGCGGCGAAGCCATCGAAACCGTGCTGTCGGAATGATCGCGTAGATGTCGAAGTTGCACCGGGTGGATTTCCCTCGCTGGACGACGAATCCACCGCCACGCCAGGCAGAAGACCGCCCCCAGCACGCCGCCCCACGCCAACGGGACATACGCGCCGGGCAAAAACATCGCCGCCGCGGCGAACAGACCCAACGCCGCCAGTGGCAAACACACACCACCCTTTTTCAACAGTCCGTTAGCAGATTGTTGAAAACGTGGGCCACTGCTGGCGTGCCCAGCAGTGTGGGGGGAAACACCCGGAAAAACACTGCTGGACACGCCAGCAGTGGCACCCGAACGTTCGCCAAACCGAACGTCACCCCTCGAAGCACCGCTCGAAGGCCGCGATGACTTCGCTCTCTGCGGTGTCCTCGTAGATTACCCACCAGAGGCCCTCGTGGCTGCAAAAAGCCACGGGCTTACGGTCCTGGTTGACCATCACCGGCACGGGTACGCAACTGTGCCACTCGTCGAACTCCTCGGGGGTGAGTACTCGGATGCAGTGTTCCGCCCCTTGCAAACCGTCGCGCACCTTGACCCACTCCCCGGAAGCGTTGCTCTCATCGGGCGGAGGTTTATTGTGGAAATACTCCACAATCATGTCAAAAAGCCGCTCGACGTGGTGGTAGTCCACTAACTGACCTCTCCTTCCGATGTCCACTTCCGCACCGTTTGGGTGGTGTGGCCGCACCCTTCCTTCGTCGAGCACAAGAGCCTCGGATGATAAATTATACCAGCCGGAGTTATGGCGCGAATGGGAGTGCGTCCGAATTGATTCCACGTTGCCCCCCCGTAAGAGTATTTTCGGCCGTCTGGAATCCGGCCGGTGAATCAATTAGTATGTTTGTGTTCTCGACAATGCCAACCACGACCACTTGTACTCCTTGTTTTCCGATGTCGATCATTATTCAGAAGTTTGGCGGCACCAGCGTGGCCGATAGCGAAAAAATCCTTGCCGCGGCGAGGAGGGCCATTCGTGCCCAAAGCGATGGCCATCAGGTGGTTATGGTCGTCAGCGCAATGGGGAAATATACCGATCGGTTGATCGAATTGGCCCGGCAAATCACCGACGACCCACCCGACCGGGAAATGGACATGCTCCTGTCCACCGGCGAACAGATGAGCGTGGCGTTGATGGCAATGGCTATACATTCGCTCGGACACGGGGCCATCAGCCTAACGGGCTCTCAGATCGGCATCATCACCGACAGCATTCATACAAAGGCCCGCATCCGCTCGATCTCGACCGAACGGGTCCGCCAGGCGTTGGACGAGGGGAACATCGTCATTGCGGCCGGATTTCAGGGGATCGACGAGTCGGCGAACATCACCACCCTGGGACGCGGCGGCAGCGACACCACGGCCGTCGCCCTCGCGGCGGTGTTGGGCGCCGAGGCTTGCGAAATCTACACCGACGTCGACGGCGTCTACACCACCGATCCGCGAGTCGTCCCCGCCGCCCGACGGGTGGAGCGGATCAGTTACGACGAGATGCTCGAATTGGCCACCGCGGGGGCGGGCGTCATGCACGGCCGCTCCATCGAGTTCGCAAAAAAGTTCGGCGTCCCGATTCACGTGCGGAGCAGTTCCAGCGACAGTCCCGGCACAATGATCGTCCGCGAGCCGGAAACGCCGGACAAGGCGGTCTGCGGCGTGGCGATGGTGAAGAACGAGGCCCGCGTTACGATCTTGGGCATTCCCGACCGCCCCGGCGCCGCGATGAGCGTCTTTTTCCGCGTGGCGGCGAGAAACATCGCCCTGGACATGATCGTGCAGAACGAAGCCGCCGACGGCCGGACCGATCTCTCGTTTACCGTCTTCAGCGAAAATCTGCCCGGTACCCTGCTGGCAGTCGAGGAGGCCGTCAAGGAACTCGGCGCCGAGGGATACAGTTACGACGAAAACGTCTCGAAAATCTCCGTCGTCGGCCTCGGCATGGCGACTCGGCCCGGCGTGGCCGGGATGATGTTTCGGACCTTGGCCGAAAAGGGAATCAACATCGACTTGATTACCACCAGCGTGATAAAGATTTCCGTGGTGGTTGCGCGCGAGTTCGCACGGGAGGCGCTTCGGGCGGTCCACGAGACGTTCGAGCTTCACGTGCCGCCTCCCGTCGGCGACGATCAAGCGGCTCTCCAAGTCCCTGCACCGACCAAGCCCAGCGGCGCCGAGTTGGTCGCCCGCCTCCAACGGATGGAAAAGCTGATTATCGAGGACATCCAACTCGATCGGTCGCAGGCGAGGGTAACGTTTCTCGGCTTGCCGGACATCTCAGGGCTTGCCGCCCGAACCTTCGACAAACTTGCCGAGGCCGGAGTGGTCGTCGATATGATCGTGCCGAGCATGGGGCGCGGGAAGCGGGTGGATATCTCCCTCACCGTGCCGCGCGAGCAATTGCCTCAAACCCTAAAAGCGGCTGCGGAACTGACCGCGACGCTCGGCTGCCAGCCGCCGGAACACAACCCCAGCGTGGCAAAACTCTCCGTGCTCGGCGTGGGCATGAGGAGCCACGCGGGCGTGGTCGCCAGGATATTCCAGTCGTTGGCCGACGCGGGAACCAACGTCGAAATGATCAGCACCAGCGAAGTCTGCGTGAACGTGGTGGTCGACGGCCGCGACGGACAGAAGGCCCTGACGGCACTAAAAACAGAATTCGCCGACGCGATGCTGTAAAGAATTCTCCGAACATTTAGCCCCCGGTGAATACACCGGGGGAGCCGGCGTGGATCACGGTGGGAGAAACGCCACCGGGGGCACCGCCGTGTATTCATGGCGGGCTAAATAACGTACTTTCTCGGACCATCTTGAAATCCCCCCTGATTTCAGCAATACTTATGCTCATTATTACCAAGTTGGCGGAAACGTCCGCCGGTAACCGGATACTCGGGCTGGATATCACTTGTATTTCAACAAAATGTAGCACGGCCGCCCTCGGCTGTGCAGAGTGAATTACACAGCCGAGGGCGGCTGTGCCACAAAGATAACCACTTATGGAAAGGCGTTGTCAGTAACGTGAATCAGCATCCTCATTTGCAGCAGTGGATCGAGGAAATGGCACGAATGTGTCAGCCGGAGCGGATCGTTTGGATCGACGGATCGCAGCAGGAACGGGAACGGCTCGAACGGGAAGCCTTCGCCACCGGGGAGTTGATCCAACTCGACCAGGAGAAGCTGCCCGGCTGCGTCTATCACCGCACGGCGGTCAACGACGTTGCCCGGACCGAAAACCTGACCTACATCTGCACCAACCGGCGCGATGACGCCGGGCCGACGAACAACTGGATGTCGCCCGAGGACGGATACCGCCGGGCGGGTGAAATCTTCGCCGGCTCGATGAAGGGACGCACGATGTACGTGATCCCCTTCTCGATGGGGCCGGTCGGCTCGCCCTTCAGCAAGATCGGCGTCGAGTTGACCGACAGCATCTATGTGGTGCGAAATATGTGCATCGTCACCCGCGTCGGGCCGAAAGTGCTTGAATGTCTCGGCACGGACGGCGAGTTCACGAAATGTCTGCATGGCAAGGCCGAGCGGGATCTCAATCGGCGGCTGATCCTCCACTTCCCCGAAGACAACGCCATCTGGAGCGTCGGCTCGGGCTATGGCGGCAACGTGTTGTTGGGCAAGAAGTGCCTCGCCTTGCGCATCGCCAGCTATCTCGGCCGGCAAGAGGGATGGATGGCCGAACACATGCTGATCCTGGGCATCGAAAGCCCCGCCGGCAGGACCGAGTACGTCGCCGCCGCCTTCCCCAGCGCCTGCGGCAAGACCAACCTGGCCATGATGGTTCCGCCCGAGGGGCTAAGGGTAAAGGGCTATCGAATCTGGACCGTCGGCGACGACATCGCCTGGATGCGGGTCGATGAAGAGGGGCGTCTGCGGGCGATCAACCCGGAATCGGGATACTTCGGCGTCGCGCCGGGCACCAATTCCGAGAGCAATCCCAATATGCTCAAAACGATCGAGAAAAACACCATCTACACGAACGTCCTGCTGTCCAAGGACAACACCGTGTGGTGGGAAGGGGGCGAGGGACCGCCGCCCGACGAGGGCTACGATTGGCAGGGCCGGCCCTGGAAGCCGGGCATGAAAGACGAGAACGGCAAGCCCGTCCTCGGCGCGAATCCGAACAGCCGCTTTACCACCCCGGTAACTCAATGCCCCTCCTGCTCGCCGCTGGTCGACGACCCGCGGGGAGTGCCGATCTCGGCGATAATCTTCGGCGGCCGCAGGGCACAATTGGCCCCCCTGGTCTTCGAGTCGTACGATTGGCGGCACGGCGTCTTCGTCGGCGCGACGATGGCCTCCGAACGGACCGCCGCGCAGTACGGCAAGCACGGCGAGGTCCGCCGCGACCCAATGGCCATGCTACCCTTCTGCGGCTACCACTTGGGCGACTACTTCCAGCACTGGTTCGACATGGGCGAACGGATGGCCCATCCACCGAAAATCTTCCACGTCAACTGGTTCCGCGCCGACGAGGACGGAAAATTCCTCTGGCCGGGGTTCGGAGAGAACCTAAGGGTGATCGAATGGATCCTCGACCGCTGTCGGGGCGAGGCGGAAGCCGTCGAAACGCCCATCGGCTACGTACCCGCCTCGGACAGCCTGGACCTGACCGGACTGGACGTTCCCCGCGAAAGTCTCGACAAACTGTTCGTCGTCGAACGGGCAGATTGGCTCGAAGAGGCCGACCGGATCGACGCGTTTTTCCAGCAGTTCGGCGACCGTTTCCCCGCCGCGTTGCGCGAGGAACTTGAAGGACTCCGGCGGCGATTGAAGACGCCGTTTCGTCTGCTCGCGCCGGGCAACGAGGTCCGGCCACTGGCGGCCGAACTGAACGAGGTCATCCGGCGCGAGAATCCGCACCTGTACGAAATGCTCTCCGATCTCGGCAAGCGTCTGTTCTTCCCCAAGGGCATCGTGGCCCAAGGCGCCGAGGCGCGAGAAAAGGCCACTCGTTACAACGCCACGCTCGGCATCGCACGGGAAGGGGGCGAGCCGATGTCGCTACCATCCGTGATGCGGTTCTTCAACGAGCTTAACCCGGCCGACGTGCTGCCCTACGCGCCGGCCACCGGACGGACCGACCTGCGAAAAAAATGGCGCGAGGACTTGTTGCGGAAGAACCCCGGTCTGGAGGGCAAGAGTTTTTCCAACCCGATCGTCACCTGCGGCTTGACCCACGCCCTGAGCATAGTCGGCGACCTGTTCGTCGAACGAGGCGACGTGGTGCTGTTGCCGGATAAATTCTGGGAAAACTACGAATTGATATTCGGCGTCCGCCGCCGGGCGCAACTCGCTCTGTATCCGCTGTTCAACGCCAAGGGCGGGTTCAACGTCGAGGGAATCCGCGCGGCCCTGGACGCTCGGCCGGAAGGCTCAAAAACAATTGTCATCCTCAACTTCCCCAACAACCCGACCGGCTACTCCATCACCAGTGCGGAAATGAACGAGATTGTCGCAACGCTGCGCGAGGCGGCCGATGACGGGCGCAACCTGATCGTGGTGGCCGACGACGCCTACTTCGGCCTCTTCTACGGCGAGGGGCTTGCGACCGAGTCGATCTTCGCCCGATTGGCCGGATGCCATCCACGGCTGCTGGCCGTCAAGGCCGACGCCGCGACCAAGGAGGATTTCGTCTGGGGGTTCCGCTCCGGGATGCTCACCTTCGCCGCGCAGGCCGCAACCAGCGACGAGGCGCTCTACCAGGCGTTGGAGAAAAAAACGGCCGGGGCCATCCGTAGCGTGGTCTCCAACTGTTCGCACCCGGCACAGTCGATTCTGGCCAAGGCCCTATCGAGCGAATCGATCAACGCCGAGCGGCAAGAGAAAAACGAAATTATCGAGGCCCGCGCGAAAAAGGTCCAACAAATTATCGCTTCGCCCAAGTTCGCCGACGTCTGGGAGCCGTACCCCTTCAACTCCGGCTACTTCATGTGCGTGAAGCTCAACGGCATCGACGCCGAGACCTACCGCAAGCACTTATTGGACAAGCACGGCGTGGGCGTGATCGCCAACGGCGACCGCGACATCCGCATCGCTTTCTCCGGAGTCGACGAGGACAAGCTGGAGGATCTTTTCGACATCCTGGCCGCCGCCGCGGGCGAGTTGCGCTGATATCGCCCCTTGTTCCCATGCTCTGCATGGGAACACACCGTCCGGACGCTCCGCGTCCGTTCGTTCGTCGGCGCGCCTAAACTTGCACCCCCCCCTTCTGTCGCCAAATGCAACAGTGCAACGGTCCTACGGTGTTCCGTTTTGGTTACGTCAATTGCAGACCGTCGGAAGTCGTTGGTTAACTGATGGTTGCGTCATTCTCACTCGCACCTAAGTCGCACCCTACTTTCGGGTGGCGTGTTGCAATTGGATCGGCATTTTAGTCAACTGGGAGGTATGCACAGTTTCGGCCGTCATCTTCCCTCACTATCCACTATCCACTACTCACTATCCACTACCCACTAATAGAGAACCTACCACCCGCCGAAAGTCAACGAAAGTTTTAGGCCACCGGCGGACAGAGGGGACGAGGGGCGGGGGATTTTGATCTCTTGAATTTGAGATTTGGAGATTTGTTCCGCCTTCCGCCATCGGAAAAGGATGGCTTCTTGACAGGCGGCATCAAGCCGCTAAGTTGAGGGAGGGCAAAGAGGTCGGCAGTGAACGGTTGGCCCGTTGGGCCGACAAAGATTTAACGTCGCCCCTCGTTCACCAGGGCGTTGCCCTGGCCTGGGAGAACATCGGGCCTTCGGCCCACTGCCAGCGGGAAAAAAAAGAACTGCGTCACTTTTTCCCCCTCTTGAATGAAGGATATGGCACGATGTGGAAAAGAGCGACCAAATACTTGTTGTCCATAGTTGTGGGTGTCACGATTGGTGTCACGATTGGCGTCACAATGGCGCAGATTGCCCTGTGGCGGATACGCCCGCCGCTTTTCCAAGAGCATCATCAGATCGCAGCCGAGATCTACGCAAAATGGCTGAGCGACGGTGTTCTGCCCGCCCCTAGCGCCCTTTCCGCATCAGCACAGAAAATGCTCTCCGAGAATAGAGAGATTCAGTATACAGTCAAAGATGGACTAAGCTACAGATACGACAAGCCGTATCCGATCAATGTGCCTTTTACCGGGCTCATAACCCTCGGTCTTTGGTGGGGCGGAGAATACACCTGTGTTGGCGAAAGTCAATCGCCGGAACACTTGATCCACAACGCCAAACTGCGGGCTAAAAAGCCGCGTTGAAGGACAACCGACAGGGGATGCCCGTTGCGCCGGGCGTTTCCGCAGGTCGAAGTCCTTCTGGACATCCGTGGCATCGGCCTGTTCTCGGCGTTGTTGATCGTGGCCGAGTTGGGCGAGGTGGCAACACACACACGCCGAATGATCGGCGTAAAAACTGGGCCTTGACTCAGAGGTGGTTATGGGCGACCCCTTTTTCTTCCAACTGCCCGTCGCTAACGCCATCGATATCGCTGCCGTTATCGCCATCGATATCGCTGCCGTTATCGCTTGGCTCGACTTGGGCGTCCGGGTCGCCTGACCGCTCCTTGCGAATCCGGCGACGTTCTTGCTTCGCCTCCGCTTTCTGCCGCTTCAGCGTTTCCCGCTGACGTTTGGCGTAGGTATTCTTGTCTCTCGCCATGAACACTCCATCTGGCCGCTGAAGCCGAAAATTGTGATCCGTCAGAACTCTGTGGACAGGTTGCGTCGGGGTGGCGTTCGTACCGTCGCCCCAAGTCTGGGACAGGCGACAGAACAACTATCGCTCCAACAAAGCAAGCGAATCAGCCGCGATCCAAGAGACATCCGCGGCAGGCCGCCAACATGCGACTCGGAGCGAAGGATTTGGAGGGAAGCTGAGGGTCTTTGGTCCCTTCCCCAAAGTGAGGATTATAGCACGATGGGTTCCCGTTGGACAGCCCGATTGGATTTTGTGTCGAAAGACCACTTGACACTGCCGTAGAGGGTGCTATGTTAATGCTATTCGTGACGTGCGAGAGCGATGCGGGCTTCCGTCCGCGTCGTGCGTTCATATGCTTCTTCTGTAGCAGCCACTTTGCCCGGCCCAGCGGTCTGGCGAGGTTTCATGCCTACGGCTGCCTTTGATCTTTCTTGCACCCTCGGCCCCAGGCCGTGCCTTTGTGCCGAAGTCTCGATTGCGAGGACCTCATCAATATTGAGGTCGGGTGCCGCACCCTGTATGCCCGGTTGGCTGTCGTGGCCTGCGTTCGTCTTGGAAAGCCGTCAGTGAAGGAAGCGTTGATGAAGTTCGAAGACCTCGGCCTTGCCGAGCCGCTCTTGCGCGCCGTTCGTGCGCAGGGCTACCCCACCACCACCAAAATTCAGGCCGCCGCCATTCCGCCGATCCTCGAAGGACGCGACGTGTTGGGCTGCGCGCAGACCGGAACCGGCAAAACGGCCGCGTTCGCTTTGCCGACCCTGGACCGAATTGGCCGGGTCGAGTGCCGCGTCAATGGGCGCGGACGGAAGATCCGCACGCTGGTGCTCGCGCCTACACGCGAACTGGCGCTGCAAATCGGCCAGAGCTTCCAGGTTTACGGCCGCTATACCGCCGTGCGGCAAGTCGCGATTTACGGCGGCGTGGGCCAGTCGCCGCAAGTGCGCGCGTTGAACAAGGGCGTGGACGTCTTGATCGCCACCCCGGGGCGGCTGCTGGACCTGATGCAGCAAGGCCACGTGGACCTGTCGCACGTCGAGGTGCTGATCCTCGACGAGGCCGATCGGATGCTCGACATGGGCTTTATCCACGATCTGCGGCGGATTGTGGAGCGGGTTCCACGCCGGCGGCAAACGCTGCTGTTTTCCGCCACGCTGCCCCCGACCATCCGCTCGTTGGCCGACCAATGGTTGACCGATCCCGTGGACGTGCATGTCGCGCCCGCCTCGGTTACGTTGGAAACGATTCGGCAATCGGTGTTTTTTGTCGACCAGAAGCAGAAACTGAAACTGCTCACCCATTGGCTGCGGGAGACGCCCTGGACGCGGACGCTGGTGTTTACACGCACCAAGTATGGCGCGGACAAGATAGTCAAATCGCTTGTGAAGGCAGGCATTGCTGCCGACGCCTTTCACAGCAACAAGAGCCAATCGGCGCGGCAGCGAGTGTTGCTTCGCTTCAAGGCGCCGCAGCCGCTGGTCCTGGTGGCCACCGACATTGCCGCCCGCGGGTTGCAGATCGACGATGTCTCGCACGTGGTGAACTACGATTTGCCGGGCGATGCCGACAACTACATCCATCGCATCGGCCGCACGGGCCGGGCGGGCGCGGCCGGCGTGGCCGTCTCGTTCTGCGATCACGGCGAGCGGGCGAGTTTGCAGGCGATCCAACGTCTCACCCGCCAAACGCTGGCGGTCGAGGAGCGTCCGGCGGGCATAACCGCCGAGTCCGGCAATGGGTCACATTCCGGCCCGAAAAAAACATCCCCAGGCAGGCCGTCGGCCTCGTCGCGGCCACGGCATGGAAAGCGATTTTCCAGCCAGCGTCGCGGGCCCAAGGTTCGTCGCAGACAGGCAGTGTGAAAGAAGGGGGGAGGCTTCCCCTTCACATGCAGCAGTCGGCGGCATGGATGCCGCCGCTCGCCACGGAACCTTCTAGGAGTAACCATCCCAGTTGTCCATTGCGTCCCGCATCATTCCCTCGCAGCCATCGAGGAGGCTGTAGACGGCGTCCATCGCCTTGCGAAGATTTATGAGGCTGATGTAT
The DNA here is from genome assembly GCA_030612765.1 of Planctomycetota bacterium. GTDB lineage: Bacteria > Planctomycetota > Planctomycetia > Pirellulales > Thermoguttaceae > JAHIKV01. The sequence continues at coordinate 342 of JAUWNG010000145.1, read as the reverse complement.
TCGGGCAGTTTCTCGTAACGATGCTGCTTCAGAGTGTGCTTGTCCCGTTCATAGCGGAATACCTGACCACTCGGATCAGCCTCGTGGAATTGATTGACGACGGCTTCGACGCCCTGGAGTGGACCGGGGTCGGCCCCCGGCCAGCCGTCTTGCAGCAGCTTCTTCACCTGTGTCCACAATTTCGCGAGGTTGTGATCATGCTGAGGTGCTCCCCATCTTTGATCCAAGTGAAAGGTTAGTCAACTGGGCTTTGAGGTGCTCCCCATCTTTGATCCAAGTGAAAGGTTAGTCAACTGGGCTTTGCAGGGCCGGGCTAGCCCGGCCCTGCAAAATCGCGAACTC
>JAUWNG010000129.1 GCA_030612765.1 Planctomycetota bacterium | reverse complement strand
CGGCCCGATCGTTTCGAGCCGCGTTTGGTGAAACGCCGTCCAAAACTATACGACTACCTAAACAAACCGCGTCGAGACTACAAGTCGTGAGTCTGTAACAGGTTACAGAACTTTAAGTGCCATTCGTACCCCGTACCTGACCTACTGCGGATCGCGTCGGGCCGGCGAGTGCTGGTCTGGCAGGGAAACGGCGAGGTCAACTTCCGCCACAACATGGACGTCCTGGAGGATGTTTCGGGACTGCCGGTCACCCGGGGCTGAACGGCCAGGGAGAGCAAAGGGCAATCGCCGATCTGTGGTTCGTTATGCTAAAGCATGACCCTCAATACTCAGTGCGCATCCACGAGTCCTTACTTCCCAGGTGGTTCAATAAGGATTCCACTGCGGCCCTCTTTCTCTGCTTTTTCCTTCTCTGCTTGACGTGCCTTGACAGCGATCAGGGCCCTGCGGGCGTTGCGAGCGGCTCCCCGAGTGTCATTCAGAACGACCTGTTCCAGTACGGGGATTGATTTCTTGGTGCCGATGACGCCAAGAATATCGCAGACTGTGGCTTGGCCCCTGAGGTTATTGTCATTGAGTTGGGCCAACACGGCATCCTCGGCGTCCGGCCCGATGGATTTGAGAAACTTGGCAGCGGCGCGCCGAACCATGTTGTCGGATAGAAGTTTTGCAGCCGGCTCGATTGCCTCCTTGGGTTTAAATCTGCACAGTGTCTCAATCGCCGCCCTTTTAACAGCAGATTTCCGAACGCTCAGCGCCTTAATAAGAGCGGGAACACTCTCGGGCGTTGCCCAGTTCTTCAACGCTTCGATCGCTCTGGATTGGACAGACTGGCTTTGATTGCTGAAGACAAGGGCTTCAAGTGCCCTGGCTACTCCAGGGTTCGGTTTCCGAGGCTTTTTTACCGCAAACATATTTGTACCGGCGGAAATACGTCCCTCGTCTCCGGAATCCAGATCGGCGAGAAGAGATTCAATTTCATCGTCACTTAGCGGCCGTTTCCGCTCTTTCCTGGCGTTTTCGGCCTTAATTCTGGCTTCCTCGGCCTTTTTGATTGTCTCGGCAATTTCCTCTTCGCTCAGCAGCCGGTAGGTTATTTGCACTGGAATCTCTTCGGTAATGTTCGCGCTGCGGGTTATGAGGTGCAAGCTAAGGTCGAGGCCGGCGAACACACCACGATCGACGTCGAAGGTCAGCTTGCCGTTGCCCGCGACTTCCAATAGCGGCTTGCCGCCCACAACTGCCGCGGTTTTCAACTCATAACGCTTATTCAACTTGATCAGCTTCTCGGTCTCATCGCAAACTGAATAAATGGTCTTCTCGCTAGCTGGCAAGCCTGCTTGAAGGCCTGCAGGAAAGTGGCGGTAATTCGGATTCTGGATATTACTCACCGGTATGCTTCTGTCTCCGGCAATGGTCCAGGAAGCCTGTTTTTCAGAGGACAATCGTTCAAGCATCAGTTGCGTGGGATCACCGAGCAACAACGGCGTCAGCGGGACTCCCGCCCTGCCGACAACTCGACCCCGAGAGTCGATCGTTATCGTGGTCTTTGGGGGAATCGGCCTCCTTGAAAGCGACCAGAACAAGGGCCCACGACGAATACCTCCCCTTACTCCGCTGAAGGGAACATGTTTGGGAACAAGCTTGGAGGTTGAAGTCAACGTGATTTGATCGCCCTGAATCGCTTGGACCTTGTAGGAAACTTCCCCGACCAACTCCTCGATATGGTATCCACTCCGAGCGGTAAGCTGCACTCGATAGACGTAGGTCTGGCCGATCTTCCATCGATACCGCAGCTTTTCGAGGTCGAACGACCTTGCCGGCGAATCGGTCGGTGGCACGGGTGTAATACCTAGTTGTGCCGCGAGAGGCATGTTTTCCCCGACTCCGGTGATTTCCGCTTCCACTGTTTCCAGCACGTCACGGATGTATCGCATATCGCCCAAACTGAGTCTGTTCAGAGGAATTGTCACTTGCGAGCCGTCTTGTTTTATCAACACGGCATTCCCGCCTTTGACGTCGAGCAACTCGGCCTCGACCGAGAAGCTGCCGTCGCGCGAGATCCATTGTCGCCCCAAGGCGGGCGCGGCAAACAGAGTTGCGAGCATTACGAAAAACAGAATACGCTTCATGGCGGAAGACTCCCGTCTGGATAAGAGGATAGTCAACGCGGTTATTGAAGGCCGGAACGCCCCCCCCTGCCGAGGACACTTATATGATAGCAGCCGTGGCAAACCAATGTCAACCAACCGCAAGTAATTTAGACGTTCAAGAGAAGAAGTAAGAAAAGACTTAACCGAACTCTAGGTAGATGTGACCTCGTTCCGGAATCATTGAGAAAGCAGCCGGGTTACTGAATCGTCTCGTCCATCTCGGGCAGGCCGAAGTCGAACTCCGGTGTGCCGGGTTGCGGGCGGCGGGGCTGCTTTTCTTCCGGCGGCTGCTCGGATATCATCTCTGCCGGTATCTTCAGCCGTACCGTTGCGTCCATGCCGAAGGCGGCGGCCGGCAACTCGATCAGCACATACTCGGCCTCGTCCGGCGGAGACTCGAATGCCAACACTTCCCGAGCCGCGCGGCCCGCGGCGATCGATATCGGCGGACCACGGCCGGGCATAGCCGCGCGGCCGACGGATTTTGGACGATAGACGTTCCCGGCGTCGTCGAACAGCTTCGCGCCGCGGGCTTGCCCGCCGCGCGACCAGCCCTCGAAATCGACGTCCCGCCCGCCACCGTTTCGCAGCTCCACCGTGATTATCATTCGCGGCAAGGAACCGGCCGCTCCGTCGAGCGATGGGACGACCTCGGCCGAAACAATCCGCACGGAGATGAATCGGACAACGGCCGCCGAGGTGGAAGCGTCGATCCATTTATGATCGAGCAAGGGATTTTTCTTTTTCTCCGGTTCGACGTTCGGTTCCGAAGCCGGCGCGTCGGCCTGCTTCTCGATTGGTTCTTCCGTCTCTTGCTCTTCCGACCGGTCGTTCGACTTTTCGGCCTCCATGCCGAGAATCTCGGCGATGCTCTTCCGTTTCTTTTCGGCGGGTTTGTCGAACGAAATAATGCCTTCCAGTTTTTCCAGCGTTTCGGGGCTTTGATAAACCGGCTTTTTGGGACCTGGTTTTCGCGGGTCTTTTTGGACCGCTCGATCGGCCAGTTTGCCGAGGCCGTGTTTCCCGCCGTCTCCGCCGATCAACATGTAGATGGCAACCGCGGCCAGGATGAGAATGCTTCCCAGCAAGACGCCGACCATCTTGGCCTGTTGGTCCCGCTGACGTTTCACGTGCGGCAGCACGGTGTCGCGCTCGGCCTTGGGCGGATCGGTGACGATACGGATCGAGCCTACGTCGAGAACCTCCGCCGCCTTTGGCCGTACAACCGGCGGCGGCGCGGGCGGAGGTTGCGGACCGTTCCGCGGTTGCTCGACTTCCGGAACCGGAGGACCGACGACCGGCGGGGGCAAAGTGGACGTTGGAATCAATCCGTTGATCTGTTTGGCGAGAATCCACTCGCCTTGCGCGCCTCGGCGCACGCCGTCGTCGGGCAGAATCTGCCCCTTCTCGGCCATCGCCTTGAGTTGTTGCGGCGACAGCGGACCGACTTCGCGCCCCGCGATTTCACAGTACCACTCGGCAGCCATACTATCAGTATACCACTTCAAGCACGTGGGACGGGTTGTTAACCTGTCCAATACATTGATGCAGGACAGGTTGACAACCTGTCCTACAACCGCTTTTCCGCCCAAACGGCCAACTTCTCGCGGAAGATTTTCGCGTTATGGCGGATGTCCACCGGGAATGCGGGGTGCAGCAGAAAGTCGGCGATCCGGTCGGTCAACGGATTGGCCGCGCCGAGCCGGCGGATTTCCTCCAACAACGCCTCTCGTTCCTCTTTTCCTTTCGGCGCGTGCTCGGCGTGCGGTTCCAGGACAATCACCGGGCGCTGCCGGCCCGCCGGACCGACGCCGACCAACGCGCTGCGGCGGATTTTCGGGTGTTGATTGAAAATCGCCTCGTAGCGGACCGGATACATCGGGCCATCGGCGGTCAATACGCGGTGCGCCACCCGGCCGCAGAACCAGAACCGCCCCCGCTCGTCCAGATAGCCGTTGTCGCCCATCCGATGCCAGACGTCCGCCCCGTCGGCGATCTTCGCCGTGGCGTTCGATTCCGTTCGGGTGACGTACCGCCGCGTGACCATCGGACCTTGGACGATCAACTCGCCGATCTCGCCGGGGGGCGACTCCTCGATCTCGTCGAGCGAGCGGATCGGCCCATCGACGACGCGGATCACCTTCCAGCGGACGCGGGGGAATCGGCGGCCGACGCACACGCCCGCGCCGCGGCGGGTTTGTTCGGCGGTGCCGACATTGGTTCCAACAGGGGATTCAAGGGTGCCACGGGTGGCTTGTCCACCCGTGTTGCTTGCACTGCTGGGCAAGCCAGCAGTGGCACACAACTTGTCGTTCGATACTCGATGAATCCCTAAAACCTCGGCGGCCGAGATCGAGGCGACCGGCAACGACTCGGTAGCGCCGTAAGGCGTGTACACGTTGCCTTCCGGGTGGATGCAGTTTATCATGCGGCGGAGCACTTCGGCGGGTATCGGCGCGCCGGCCGAAAGGACGCGGCGGAGCGTGGGCATTTTTTCGCCCCGGGCCTCGCAGTACCGGCCTACGCGGTCCCAAACCGCCGGCGAGCCGAACGCCTGCGTCGCGTTCCAATCGCGGACCACCTCGATGATGTTGGCCGGATCGACCTGCGCCGGGCGCGACGGGTCCATCTCCGGGATTACCGCCGTGACGCCCATCGCGCAGTTGAACAGGCCGAAGAGCGGGAAGCAGGGGACATCGACTTCGCCCGGCCGGATGTCGTATAACTCTCGAATCTGGCTGACCTGGGAATCGAAGTTTGCGTGCGAGAAGAGCACGCCCTTGGGTGGCCCCGTGCTGCCGGTGGTGAAAATGATCGCCGCCGGATCGTCGCCGCCCACCGGCGGCAGTTGGTTTCCGTCCGTGGGCGATTTCCGCAGTGCGGCGAGCGTGGTTCCGCCCCAGAACCACCTTCGCCCGACCGTCACGTTCAGCCGCGCCTTGGGAAACCGCCGCCCAAACAGCTTGCGGACCGCCTGAGCGGCCGGAATGGCGACGAACCCCTCCGGCTTGGCCTCGGCCAGACAGCCGATAAGGCTCCGCCGTCCCATGCCGGGGTCGATCAGGATGGCCACCGCACCGGACTTGAACAGCGCGAATACCAGCGAGACGAAATCGATACCGGGGCGGACCAACAGGGCCAGCCGAGTGCCGGGCACGACGCCCATCGTCCGCAATCCTTGGGCGATCCGCCGGCTGTCCAGATCGAGTTGCTGGAAAGTGACTTGCCGATAGCGTCGCCGGCCTTGGGCATCGCGGCCCGACGGCTCGGCCACGGCCACCGCGTCGGGGCGCAGTCGGGCCATCGCGGAGAGCCGGCCGGCGACGTTGTGCGTGGCGTCTGACATCACACACATCATGGCGACCAAATTCGATCCGTGCAATGCCCCGGCGCGACCTTTCCCTCGTTCCCACGCTCTGAGGCCGTGAACTTTTGTAGGGTGCGTGAAACGCACCACAACCGGTGGTGCATGGTGCGTTTCACGCACCCTACGGACTCGCCAGTGCCGGCCAGAGCACGGGCAAGATGCCCGTGCCACCCATCCGGCGCGACCGGCGGTCGCGGCTTTATGGCTAACGCCGGAACTGCTGACACCAGTAGATCGTGCCTCTCGCGGTGCGGAAGGCGGCCACGCCGATCCGGCGATGGCGTGAATTGAGGATGTTCGCCCGATGCCCGGACGAATTCATCCAGGCCCCGACCGCGTCGCTGCTGTGCGGTTGGCCCATGGCGATGTTCTCGGCCACGGGGCGCGAGGTGTGGACCATCGCCTGGTTGCGGGTCATCCATTCGGCATGATCGCGGGCGGATTTCATCAGCTCCTTGTCCACCTCGAGCGGTGGCAAGCCGTGGCGTGCCCGCTCCTGGTTGGTATACATAACAATGTTTGCCTCGATGGCCGCCAGCTCCACGCCGTCGACCATTTTCGCCTGCGGTTCCGACGGCGGAAGTTCCGGTTTCTTGTTGGTCGTCTCAGGGGCGACCAGCAAGAAGGTCGAGGCGCAGAGCAACATCTTTACAAATAACATTCGATTCTCCTCTATGGTGGGGTAACACAGGCGGGAAGTACGTGCCCGGACTCGTAAACCGGCCGCCGCCGGGGGCTGCTAAGTCGATTTCTTAAATCCGAGCAATTGTAGGTGTTCCGCGATTCAGTGTTTGTCTGGTCCGAACAACATTGTAGCGCATCCTGCGACAAACTGGGCATCCTGCGGAAACTTATCCGGTAGGTGCCGACAAGATACCAGACCAGATGAGGATTGCAAGGGGGAAATTGGCCATATTCACGCTATCGGTAAACGTCCTTGCGATGGCCGATCGCCACGACCAGGACGAGTAGACACGTAGGTTATGCTTCAGCATAACGATTTTCGCCACGACAAGAGTTGTTATGCTAAAGCATAACCTACACGGCTACCCGTCCATCTTCCATCCATCCGGCAGGACCGTATCCTTGGGCATCACGACGATGCCGTCGCGGATCATGCCATGTGGGGTCTCCTCGGTGTTTTCGAGGCCGTGTGGATTGGCGACGCGGACGTTGCGGCCGATGCGGCAGTTCTTGTCGATGATCGCGCCTTCGATGTGCGAACCCTCGCCGATACCCAGCGGCGGTTGTCCCTCGGCGCCGTGGGCGGCGAACTGCTCGGACGTTTCATACAGGTCGTTGCCCATTACGATCGAATCGCGGATCGTCACGTTGCGTCCGATGCGGCAGCGGACGCCGATGATGCTGTTCTCGATCGCCGCCCCCGGCTCGATCATCGAGCCGTCGGCCACCAGGCTGCCGCGGATCGTCGCGCCGTCGAATCGGGTGGGCGGCAAAAACCGGGCGTGTGAGTAGATCGGCGCCTCGACCGACGCCAGATCGAACGGAGCGTCCGGCCTGGTCAACGCGAGGTTTGCCTCATAGAACGACTTGATCGTCCCGATGTCTTCCCAGTAGCCGTCGGAAAGGTGGACTTGCACGCGGCGCGCCCGGATCGACGCCGGAAAGACCTCCTTGCCGAAGTCGCGGTAATCGGTTTTCCGCAGCACGTCGAGGAGCGTGTCGCGGTTGAACAGGTATATGCCCATGTTCGCCAGGCAGTCGCGGCCGCGGCTGGGGATGCCGTGGGCGTCGATCCACGCCGGCGCGGTGCGGACCATATCCAACTCTTGTTCGGTCTTTGGTTTTTCCAGAAACCCGACCACTCGCCCGGTGTTGTCCAGCCGCATGATACCCAGCGCGTCGGCTTCGCGTCCGTGTACCGGGACGGCGGCGATGGTCACGTCGGCCGTAGCCTTGACGTGCGAGTCGAGCATCTCCTGGAAGTTCATCTGATACAATTGGTCGCCGGAGAGGATCAGCACGTACTCGACACCCGGCTGCTCGACGTAGCGCAAGTTACGCCGCACGGCGTCGGCGGTGCCCTGATACCAGTCGGCGTTCTCCAGCGTCTGCTGCGCGGCCAGCACCTCGACGAAACCACCGCCGAACGGATCGAAGTTGTAGGTCGAGCGGATGTGACGATGCAGGCTGACCGAGTTGAACTGGGTGAGCACGTAGCAGCGGTTCAACCCGCTGTTGATGCAATTCGACAAGGGGATGTCGATCAAGCGGTATTTACCCGCTACCGGCACGGCCGGCTTGGAGCGGTATTTCGTCAAGGGATAGAGCCGCGTCCCTTGTCCGCCGCCGAGCACCAAAGCGAGCACGTTTTTCATGCCGTGTTTCATGGGCGGTTAGTCGAGTTGGGGGATAAGTCGTGGTAATGAAAGTATTACAGTCGGCAATCGGATTTCCACGAACACCCTCTCAGTTTAGCCGATCGGCGTGGCGTCGGGAACCAGGGGGCGTTGCCCGGCCAAAGTAGGGTCGCTTGACGATTCACTAGCTGTCTGCTAACTATTTGGGCACGCACGAACTAGTTCGCCGGCCGGAATAATCCGCAATGTCGTTAAGGTTTAATCTTATCCTGTTCTGCCTCTTGCTTGCGGTGCTGGCGTGTGGTTGCGACCGATCCCGGGAAAACAGTGTCGCCATCCGCAACGAAGGCTCGGACACGATGGTAAACATCGCCCAGGCTTGGGCGGAACAATACAATCAAAAGCACGAGGATGTTAGCGTTCAGGTCCTTGGCGGCGGCTCGGGCGTGGGCATCGCCAGCCTCATCGACGGAAATTGCGACATGGCCAACACCAGTCGCAAGATGAAACCCGACGAAATGAAAATTGTGCGGGAGAAACGCGGCGACGAGCCCAAGGAGTTCATCGTCGGTTACGACGCCTTGGCAATCTACGTCCACAAGCGGAATCCGCTGGAATCGATTTCGATGGAAGAGCTGGCCGACCTCTACGGGGAGGAAGGCAAGCTGACGAAATGGTTCGAACTGGGAGTACCCGTTGGAACGCTGGGAACCGACAAGATCATCCGCATAAATCGTCAAAGCGGATCGGGCACTTACTTCTATTTCCGCAAGGCCGTATTGGGCAAGGGGAAGGATATGAAACTCGGCTCGATCGGCGCCAACGGCTCGAAGGACGCGGTGAGTCTTGTCTCACGCACGCCCGCGGCCATCGGCTACAGCGGCATGGGCTACGCCACCGACGACGTAAAGATATTGAAGGTATCGAGGCGCCGCGGCGAGCCGGGCGTGGCGCCGACTGTGGCAAACGCCCGTAGCGGAGCGTATCCCATCACCCGCCCCTTGCGAATTTACACGATCGGTGAACCGGCCGGGCCGGTCAAGGAGTATATCGACTGGATTCTCTCACCGGAGGGTCAAGAGATAGTGCTTCAATTGGGCTACGTGCCGATGGAATCCAATGAGTAACGCTCGGACCGCCGTCAAGACATCCAATACACGCCGGCCTGGGGTCGCATGGCGCGTTGTGCTGGATCGCGCCGAGCCGCTTATCGAGTGGATTATCCGCCTCTGCGGTTGGAGCGCGATCTTTTTCGTGTTCGCCATTTTCTTCTTCGTCTTCTGGGAGGCCGTGCCGGCGCTGTTCGGAGGGGTGAATCTGATCGAGTTTTTCACCAGCACCCGCTGGCAACCCTCGTCCGAGGTCCGCCCCGAATACGGCATCCTCGCCTTGCTGGTCGGCACGGTGTCGGTCACTGCGCTGGCGATGGCGATCGCCGTCCCTTTGGGGCTTGGCGCGGCCGTGTTCATCTCCGAGTTCTGCTCCGGCAAGCTCAAGGAAATACTGAAAATCGTCATCGAACTGTTGGCGGCCATTCCCTCGATCGTCTGGGGTTTCGTGGGCTACATGGTGCTGGGACCGATTATCATTTGGGCTACCGGCGCCGCCGTGGGCGTGAATCTGCTGAACGGCGGCATAATCCTGGCGCTGATGAGCGTGCCGATCATCGTCTCTGTCGGCGAGGACGCCTTGAAGGCCGTGCCCGACTCGTACCGCGAGGCCGCCCTCTCGCTGGGCGCCAGCCGCTGGGAAATCGTCTATCGCGTGCTGTTTCCGGCCGCGAAGAATGGGCTGTTGGCCGCGGTCCTGTTGGGCGTCGGCCGGGCGATCGGCGAAACGATGGCCGTGTTGATGTGTACGGGCCACGCCGTGCAAATCCCCCACGGCCTGCTCGATCCGATCTGCACACTGACCGCAACCATCGCCTCCGAACTGGGCGAATCCGTGTCGGGTGGAATGCATTACAGCGTGTTGTTCATGATCGGTTTGGTGTTGTTCCTGATAACGTTTGCGGTCAATCTGGCAGCCGATCTGGTGGTTAAGGGGGTTCGCAATGAACAACGCTAGAGATAAGTCCCCTCTCCCTTTGGGAGAGGGTTAGGGTGAGGGCTATTTGAGGAAAAGATGGCATTCCACAGCAACTCAATCTCGCCGCCGCCCTCACCCCTTGCCCCTCTCCCAAAGGGAGAGGGGAGGAATCCCTTCGCCCCGTCGGCGCTGGAGAAGCACAAAAAAATCAAGGAAACGGCGGCCCAATGGGTGCTGGCCGCGATTACCTTGATGTTGGTCGTGCCGGTGGCGGCAATCCTCGGATACTTGTTTGTCAAGGCGTTGCCCGTATTGAGTTTTTCCTTCTTGTTCGACAACCCCGCGAACCGCATGACCGCCGGCGGGATTTGGGCGCCGCTGGTCGGCACGTTCTTTCTGGTGCTGATTTCGCTGGCGGCCGCCGCCCCGATCGGGATTCTCGCCGGAGTTTATCTGAACGAGTACGCCCGCGACAACTGGATCACGCGCTCGATCAATCTGGCGGTGATGAATCTGGCCGGCGTGCCGAGCATCGTCCACGGACTATTCGGCGTCGGCGCGTTCGTTCTCTTCGCGGGCATGGGCCGCTCGCTGTTGGCCGCCTCCTGTACGTTGGCCGTGATGACGCTGCCGGTGATCGTCACCAGCACGCGCGAGGCGCTGGCCGCGGTGCCGATGTCGTTCCGCGAGGCCTGCTGGAACATGGGCGCCACCCGCTGGCAGACGATCCGCACGATCGTCTTGCCTAATTCGATCAGCGGCATACTGACCGGGGTGATTTTGCAAGTCTCTCGCGCGGCCGGCGAAACGGCGCCGATCTTGTTCACCGGAGCGGTCTTTTTCATGCCGACACCTCCCCACGGCTGGGAATCGTTCTTTCCTTACGGCCTGGATGACTATTGCATGGCGCTGTCGATGCACCTGTTCACGCTGGCCACCCAGGTCCGGGGCGTCTCCGATGAATACCTCTACGGCACGGCGGTCGTGCTGGTTGGGCTGGTGCTGGTGGTCAATAGCGCCTCGATTGTTTTGCGGGGCTACCTGCGCTCGCGGAAGAAATGGTGAAAAGCCGCAAGCGGAACCGCAAATAGGGCGGCGGTTTCCTGCCCGGCCCCGATAGAGTACAATTGACTATGGAGTGATCGGCATGAAACCGTCGCTATACGTGGAAACGACGATTCCGAGTTTTGTTGTCGGCGGAATTTCACCCATTCTGGCTACGGCGGCGCACTAGATAGTTGCGCGACGTTGGTGGGAGGAGGAAAGGGAGAAATATCGACTTTTCGTTTCTCTGGTGGTTGAGGATGAAATCTTGAAGGGGAAGGCGCAATTAGCCAAGCAGCGAATTGCGCTACTGATAGGTTTGCACCGTCTTGTGGTCAATCGCGAGGTCATTGAACTTGCCGGGGAACTGCACTCCTATCTGCGGCTTCCACCGGCGGCCGAGACAGACGCGCTGCATCTGGCGATTGCGTGCCATTACGAAACCGAATATTTGTTGACTTGGAACATGAAACACTTGGCGAACGCCCGCATCCGGCGGGAAATCGAACGATTTGGCAACGAAAAGGGCAGGTTCATTTCCGTGATATGCACGCCCGAAGAACTTGCCGGATGGAGTGACGAGCTATGGACGATGAACGAGCTTTGACTGATGAAATTGTCGAGGAGGTCTACGCGGCCCGTAAAAAAATCGCCGAAGAGTGCGATTACGACTTCAAGAAGTTGCTCGCTCGTTACGAGCGGATGCAGGCGGAGAATCCGCAAGATTTGGTTGATGAGGTTCCGAAGACCGAGCCGGAGCCGCAACAAACGTAGAGGCCATGCGGTTATTGCATCATAATGCAAAGCCGCTTGGCGTTTGGGGCGGCGGGGGCGCCCCACCCCCACCCGCGGGTTGTTAATGGATGACCCCC
>JAUWNG010000147.1 GCA_030612765.1 Planctomycetota bacterium | reverse complement strand
GGCACGTCGGGCTGGTTTGCTTCCGGGCCGACGTGCCGTCGGCCGCTAAACTTACTGTTTAGACCGCTATCCGGCCAAGCGAGCGCCAACGCCGTCGCCAGAGTGCATGCCGCGGCGGCCAGCCAGAGCGGAGTGCGGCTCGAACGGCGGATAGATCGGGCAGTGGTCGTCCAGCGGACCACCGGCCGGCCGGATCGGTTCAGAGCGCCGATCAACGCCTCGCGGCCGTCGCGCGTCGGAGGGCCGAGCGTAGAGGCCAACCGGGCCATCGACTCCGGCCGGTGTTTCGGTTCTTTCTCGACAGACGCCGAGATCGCGGCCACCAGCGTCGGCGGTGCGTCCGGGGCATATTCGCGCACGTCGCGGATTTCGCTCCGCTCGGCGGCGCGAAGCTTCGCCAGACTGTCGCCCCCGGCCAGCGGTGGGCGGCCGCAAAGCATATTCCACCAGAGACAGCCGCAGGCGAAAATGTCGCTGGCAACCGTCGGCGGCGTGCCCGACGCGATCCGCTCCGGCGCCATGTTGTCGAACGCCTCGGGCGGCAGGTCGATGTGGGCGTAGCCCTCCTCCGGCCGCAAAATGCCTCGCAACCCGGGCCAGGAAAGCACCACCTCGCCGGCGCCGGTCAGAATCAGACTCGATGCGCTCACGTCGCCGTGGCAGACGCCGGATTTTTCCAACTCGACCAGCCGAGCCAGCATCGACCGGGCGATCTCCAGCACGACCTCGGGCGGGAATCGGCCATGCTGGACCATCCACTCGGCCGCCGTCTTGCCCTCGACCCACGGCTCGGCCACAAAGAGGGGCGAGGGACGAGGGGCGGGGGGCGAGGGATGAGGGGTGGCCGGTTCACCGGCCACTTCAGCACAACAAGGGGTGGCCGGTTCACCGGCCACTTGAACCGCTAGCCGCGCCATTTCCCGCGTCTCGACGTGCCGGGCACGATAGCCGGTCGTATAAAGCGGATACGGCAACCGCTGGCAGAACACGTATGGCCCGACGCGCAACTGACAACCGCGACCGGCGTTCAACTCGGCCGCTTGGAATGGGGTCAGCAGCCGGGCCTGCGCCAGGGCATCGACCCAAACGGACTCGAACCGCGGCAGGTCGCGCGCCAATCGTCGCACGCGCCGACCCATCCGCGCCACCTGTTCGGCCGTAACCAGCCCCAGGCTTTCCAGTGTCGCAACCAGTTCCTTCGGCGGCTGCTCGGACATCAGTGAGTTAATGATAAGTGTACGGGAGTACAATCCATGCACTCTGAAAGGAGTCGGGGCGAGAGGATTCGAACCTCCGACCTTCTGGTCCCAAACCAGACGCGCTGCCAGGCTGCGCCACGCCCCGTGTGTTACCCCAGTCTATCACGTGGTTGCGAAGCCGCCAAGCGGTTGGACACGTGCCACTTAGCCCGCTGTGAATACACGGCGGGGTGAAATCGCCGGCGAAACCGTCCCCCGGGTGTTTTCACCCGGGGCTAACAGCCCGTTGAAAAAGGGTGCCACTGCTGGCTTGCCCAGCAGTGCATGGGGAAAACTCCCGGAAAAACACTGCTGGACAAGCCAGCAGTGGCACCCAAACTCCCGAAATCCGACTTTTTCAACGGGCTGCTAACTGCCGCAGACGTGCCGCTTCAGCCGCTCGAACTCTTCGTGGTTGCGGAACTGAACTACCAGCCGGCCGCGGCCTCGGGCGTTGTGCGTTATTTTGACCTTCATCCCCAACGCGGTACGGAACTCCTGCTCCAACGCGGCGATCTGCTCGTTTTTCGCACGCGATGGACGCGTCGGATTCGACGGCGATGAGATGTCCAACTGTTCATGGTCGGCGGCGTCGATCATCTCCTGGACGAGGCTCTCCGTCTGGCGGACGTTAAGCCCCTTGCGCCCGATCCGCCGACAGAACTCGATCTGCTCGCGCGGGTCGCCCAGCGGCAGCAGCGCCCGGGCGTGGCCCTGGGTGATCTCGCCGCGGCGGATTGCGTCCTGTACGGCCTCGGGCAACTCCAGCAGCCGGATCAAGTTGGCAATGGTCGAGCGGTCCAGCTTCAGCCGGCCGGCCAATTCCTCCTGCGTGCAGCCGTAGTGTTCGAGATATTTTTGGAACGAGGCGGCCTTTTCCAGCGCGTTGAGGTCTTTTCGGTGGAGGTTTTCGACGATCGCCAGTTCGGCCATCTGCCGGTCATCGGCCTCGACCACGTTGACCGGCATGTCTACCCATCCGGCCTGAATCGCCGCCCGGAGCCGCCGCTCGCCGGCGACCAACTGGTAGCGATTGTGTACCTGGCGGACGACGACCGGCTGCAACAGCCCGTGGGCCGAAATGCTCTCGGCCAGCAACCGTGTTTCGTCGGGGTCGAAATGCTGACGCGGCTGGGCCGGGTTGCTGTCGATCTGACGGACGTTTACTCGGCAGGGAGTTGTCTTGGCGGTTTGGGTCTGAGTTGTTTTAGCGACCTGTGCCGGCTGCGGGGCATGTTCCGGCGAAGAGTGCGGCTGCGCGACGTGCTGGCCCGGCGTCTTATGCGGCTGGTCCAACCAGAACATCGCTTCCGCCGATGGCTTTACCGGCGCGGCTTTCGGCTGAGATTCGGCGGCATGCGAAGTTTCTGGATTCTCCGCCGGCCGATCCTCTTGGGTCTGCTCGGCCGGCTCATTGCGGGCGGGAAGCTGCCCCAACAACGCCGCCAAGCCACGCCCTAGTCGTCGATCCTTATTCACGATCTAGTACCTCCATGCAAAGCACCGCACATGCCCCCCACTAGACGGAGACATGGGGTCTATTCCCTCTCTTATTACTTCGATCTAATGCATTGCCCTACTCCATAGCGAAAAACTCGCATTGGACAATTTTTCTATGCGGGCGCCACGGGCATCTTGTCCGTGCAGCACTGGCGAGACGCCAGTGCCACCCTCCACGTAAAGTCTGGGCGTCGGGGGCGGATTCTAGCAAGGATTCGCCCGTGGAGGGAATGGCAATTTTGCCGACAAGCGCGTTTAGCAGCCCGTTGAAAAAGGGTGCCACTGCTGGCTTGTCCAGCAGTGCGGGGAAAAACACCCGGAAAAACACTGCTGGACAAGCCGGCAGTGGCACCCAAACTCCCGAAATCCGACTTTTTCAACGGGCTGTTAGCCGCCGCGAGTATGCGGCAAGAATCCGCCGGTCGTTCAATCCCATACGTTTCACGTGAAACCGCCAAACACCGCACACTTCCCGTTTCACGTGGAACTCGCAGGATACCGTTGGATAGCCACACGGTTCTTAGCCGAGCGGAACAATCATTCGTCACCCGTTGACGCAGGTTTCAACTCGGCGGCGCGTCGAAAGGCTTCTTTAGCTCGATCCATCTGACCGAGCCTATAATAGGCGATAGCTAAGTTGTGCCACCAATTATGCACGTTCGGATTGATGGCGACGGCCCTTTGATACAAGGCGATGGCCCGATCGGTATCGCCGTTTTCCAGGGCCACGTAGCCCGAGTAGGCAAGTTCCTGACCGATGTCATTGGTGAGATTGACGTAGGGTCGGGCAACGGTTCCTCCCGCCACGCAAAGCAGAACGGCGGCGCCGAGGACCACGGCGTTTCGCACTCGTCGGAGGAAGTCGCGGGCGGCGATCGTCCAGCCGAGCAGAGCACCGAGGATGAAGCCCGCACCGTGTGCCACGTTGGCGACTCCCCACACATCCATCACAGTCAATACGATGCAGAGGAAGAACCAGCCGACAAGCAATTGCACGGTCTGCCGGTCGATGGCGTCGCGGAACCGCGGATCGGTTCGGCTGAGGACCAAGAGGAGCCCGAACAAACCGTAGTTGACCCCCGAAAGTCCGACCCCGCCGTGGAAGAGCGCTCGCTCGGCCGCGGTGGAACCGGCGGCCAGCAAGGCGTAAATACCAAGCGTCAGACCATGGCCGAACTCGTCTTCTATCTGTGTGCCGAACAACCACAGCCAGTAGAGGTTGAAAAGCAGATGGAGTAGGTCGCCGTGGAAGAGGGCGGGCGTAAGGAACCGCCAAGGCTCGCGCCACCATTCGTCACAGCCGAGCATGAATTGCTCTATATCCATCCCGCTCCACCAACACAAAGTGGCCGCGATCGCCAACACCGCGACGCCCACCGTTATCGGGTAGCCGAGGACGTAGTTAAGCGATGGTGGACGTCGCATGGGCGATGGTTGTGGAAAGCGGTTTCACGTGGAACCGGAAAATAACGGTGGTTTATCAAAATCGCACAAACGCCGCGTGGACGCGGCGGCTAAACGAATCCCAAATCCCGAACCCCGAGTCCCGAGTCCCGAATCCCGCTCGTTCCCACGCTCTGCGTGGGAACGAAGTGTTTCCGCTCACTCCACCGGATTGATGACCAACCCGCTGAGCAGTTTCGGATAGAAGTAGGTGCTCTTGGCCGGCATCCGTTCGCCGCCGAGGCTGATCGAGCGGACGTTTTCGACCGTGGCCGGCATGACCACGGCCGCCAATGGATACTCGCCGGTCTTCAGCCCGTCTACGACTTCCTCGATCAGATGGACGTAGTTCGGCTTGGGCAGTTCCTTGCAGCCGAGGATGTCCTCGACGATCAGGCGATGCAAGAGACTGACGCCCAGTCCGCGCCACTCGTCGCTGTGTTCCTCGGCGACTTCGACAATTCGTGCCCGGCCGGCGTCGGTGACGGTGGCGATCAGCCATCGACCGTCCTTCTGCGTATAGAGTCCGATTTGGCCCTGGTTGTCGGCCGTTTCGATCTCTTCCCAAATGGCCGTTGCTACATCGGGGCCTTCGCCCGCCGGTCGGGTCTCGAAGCACGGGCTGAGCTTGGCGGCCAACTCCTCGCCGGTCAACTCCGGCACGCCGGTGAACAACCGGTGGGTCGGCATGACGATCATGCCCGGATCGTCCATCGCCACACACATCATCAGCGTGTAGTTGGCCGGATGGATCGGCGTGAGGAATCCGCTGTCGTAGACCTGGTCGCGGTAGTTGCAGGCGGTTTCGTAACGATGATGGCCGTCGGCGACGAACATCGGCTTCGGTCCCATCACGGCCGTCAGCTTGGAGTGGATCTCGACGTCGGTGACCGGCCAGAGTCGATGGACCACGCCCAGGTGATCGGTCGCTACCAGGGGCGTCTTGCCGGCAACGGCCTCGTCCAGCAGATTTTGGGCCTCGCAATCCGGGTCGGGATAAAGTCCGAAGATCGGGCTGAACTGCGTCTTCGCCACCACGGTGAGCATCAGCCGATCGGCCTTCGCGGCCGGCAGGGTTTCCTCGTGCGGAAAGACCTTTCCCTCGCCAAAGCGGCTAAGCCGCTGTCGGCAGAGGAATCCGCGGCGGACGTAAGTCTGGCCGGCGGCGGTGAACTCCTGGTGGTAGACGTAGACGGCCGGATCGGCTTCGGTCGTCAACACGCCCTCCTCGCACCAATCCTTGTAGAACTTCGCCGCGCGGGTATAGCGGTTGTTCTTCTCGTCGTCGTCGCCCGGCTCGATGCGGTTCAGGTCGATGCGGATGAAGTTGTTCGGATGGAGTTTGTAGAAGTGGTCTTGTAGTTCGGGGCCGATCACATCGTACGGGGGCGTGACCACGTCGCTCAGCGAGCCGACCCGGCCGAGGTTGTAACGCACTCCACGGAAGGCTTGAATATCAGGCATGGCGGTAAAGGTCGGGGTTCGGGGTTCGGGATTCGGGGTTCGGGGTTCGGGATTCGGGGTCGAGTTGATGCGGCAGTTCAACTGCCGCACCAACGGGATGTTCAACTGCCGTGCCGTCGGAAAATAGAACTACCGCATCATCGGAATATGAAGCGAGCGGTTTGCCCGAGAGCAACCCAAGGCCCGCGTGAACGTCGAGATACGATAAGTATTCCCGTCGCGCCGCCGGGTCTTCCTGCAGGAGACAATCGAGCCGGGCGGCGTCGCTTGCGGATATCGACCCGTCGCAGAGGTCGTCCAACAGGGTGTACAAGCCGTCGTATTTGTCGGTCGAAGGAGTCATGCGTCCTCCTCCGCGAAAAGGGGGACAGGTACCGTTTGCCGGAACGGCCCTCCGGATGCTTCGCACAAACGGTACCTGTCCCCTTTTTCGCTCATGCGTCCTCCTCCCGGCCGACTACCGCGTCGATGCAGCGTTTCAACTCGCGACGGATGCGGCAAATCGAATGGCGGACGGAACTGGACGAGCGGCCCAACGATTCGGCGATCGTCTCCCAAGACAGCCCGCGGAAATAATGGTCGGAGACCAACGACAGGTCGCCCGGCGGAAGTTTTTCCATACATTCCGGCAAGGCGGCGTTCCGCTGTTCCAAGAGCGAAGCGTGGTCGAGCGCCTCGGCCGAGAGCATTTCCAGGGTGGCCTCGCTCAGTCCGGGCGATTGCCGCTTCCTCGACGAGCGGAATTTCAGCACTTCCAGGTAGGCGATGCTCGTGGACCACGAGTGGAAGTTCGTACCGGGGCGGAACCGATCGCATTTCCGCAGCATGACGAGGTTGGTGTTTTGCAGGACGTCTTCCGCCTCGATCTGGTTTGCCACGAGCAGGACGATGTAGCGGTAGAGCCGCAACTGGCTGCCCGTGAAAAGGTCCAAAAATTCGTTGCTGGGCGCGTGGTCGGCCACGAATGCACCTCTTTACCCCGCTTTGGCGGCACAAAGGATTAGCAGTCTGTTGAAAAAGTGTGCCACTGCTGGCTTGCCCAGCAGTGTGGGGAGAAACACCCGGGGAAACACTGCTGGACAAGCCAGCAGTGGCACCCAAACTCCCGAAATCCGACTTTTTCAACAGGCTGTTAAGCGTCTCTGGAGAAGAATCGCTCCCTCTCTACATAGTAACCTCGCGAGATTGCGGAATGCGAAGTTGAAAAATCGAGTGCCGTGAAATAACCGCTTGCCTCGGGTGTATTCACCCGGGGCTAAATACGGAACCCGGGGCTAAATACGGATATTTCAATTTCAAAACATGTTCTAAGGGCCGACCCCTTGGTGGGGATAGCGGAGAATCGGCGGCGGCGGCTTCCGGCCGCGAAAGCGCCGCCGCCGGACAGGTTTCCGTAAGTCGTTGTGCGGCAATCGGTTATGTGTGCCCGCCGTGAAACGAAATATCTGCTATTTACCCAAACGCCCTTAACGGGCAAAATATCGCCTCCCTGGAACCCTGGGGACCAATTCTGATCGAATGGAAGGATCCAGTCGGAATGGCGCGAAAAACGCTTCCAGAGCCCTTTTTCGCCCAGGGAAAACCGACACAACAGCAAGGAGTGCTGACGTGAAGAAATCGCTATGTTGGGCCGCGCTGGCCGCCCTCTTGTCGCTGAGCGCCAACAGCCCCCAAGTCGTCGCCCAAGGTCAGCCCGGCGGTGTGCAGCCGGTGGCCGGTCCCAGACTCGCCTTGATAGACGTCACTCATATATTTAAGAACCACATCCGCTTCAAAGGGATGATGGGAGACATGAAGGACGACGTGAAGAAGGCCGAAAGCTGGGTGAAGGGAGAACGCATCGCCGTCGGCAAGCTCGCCGAACGCCTTCAGGAATTCAATAAGGGAACTCCCGACTACAAGGCCATGGAGGAAGAGGTTGCCAGACGGCAGGCCGATCTGAGCGTAAAAGTCCAGTTGCAGAGAAACGATTTTCTTCAGCGCGAGGCCAAAATCTATTACAACGTGTATCAGGAGATTTGGCAGGCGACCGACTATTTTGCCCGACAGCACAACATCGACATGGTGCTCCGCTTCAACGGCAGGCAGATCGACTCGGCCAGGCCGGACGAGGTCTTGTCGGACATCAACAAACAAGTGGTTTGGTACGACCGCGGTTTGGACATCACCGACGCGATCCTGGCGGAGTTGAACCGGACGGCGATCAATCCCGCGGCCGACCGGCGCGGAACGGCGGCGCCGAGGCAAACGGTTCCTTTCGGCAACAAGCGGTGACGAACGCGATTCGTCGCCTAGACCGGTCACGGACGGCCGGTGCGGGAACAACAAAGTGCGTTTTCTTTTCCACTAGAGTCAAGGACGACTGGCAGCCGAGGGATGGTCACGACAAGAAACCAGCGGACGATATCCGCCCCCGTCGCTATTGAAGGGATCGGATACTGGAGCGGCCAAGACGTAAGGGTCGAGTTCCGGCCCGCGGCGGCCGGCTCGGGCATCGCTTTCGTCAGGCGCGACCTGCCGGGCCGCCCGCGCATCCCCGCGGTGATCGAGCATCGCGTGGAAACGCCGCGCCGGACCACGCTTCGCCTCGGCAAGGCGTCGGTCGAGATGATCGAACACATCATGGCCGCGTT
Source organism: Planctomycetota bacterium (assembly GCA_030612765.1). Classification (GTDB taxonomy): domain Bacteria; phylum Planctomycetota; class Planctomycetia; order Pirellulales; family Thermoguttaceae; genus JAHIKV01. The sequence continues at coordinate 1,761 of JAUWNG010000147.1, read as the reverse complement.
GGCCGGGTTGGGAATCGACAACTGCGAGCTATGGGTCGATCGGCCGGAAATGCCCGGCTGCGACGGCTCCTGCTTGCCGTTCGTCGAGATTTTGCGGGCCGTCGGCATCGTCGAGCAAGACGCCCCACGCCCGCAACTGGTCATCGACCGGGTGATTCGCCTCGGCGACCAGGAGAGTTGGATCGAGGCCCGGCCCTGTTCCTCCGGCAAGCGGATCCTTCGCTACGAATTGGATTACGGCAGCGGGAGTCCGATCGGCCGCCAATCGCTGGAAATATCGCTCTCGCCTCGCCACTTCCACATCAACCTGGCCCCCAGCCGGACGTTCGTGCTCGAGTCGGAGGCGGCTGAGATCAAGGCCCGAGGATTGGGCCGGCGGACCACTTTCCGCGACCTGCTGGTCTTCGGACCCACCGGACCGATCGACAACCAACTCCGTTTTCCCGACGAGTGCGTCCGCCACAAAATGGTCGACATGGTCGGCGATCTGGCGCTGGCCGGTTGCGATCTGGCGGGACGGTTCGTCGCCTACCGTAGCGGACATCGGCTGAACGGGGAACTGGTTCGGGCAATCGTCGCCGGAATTGACAATGAGAATCAACTGAAACATTGTGCGTGAAAATGTTTAGCGGCCGCCAAAACGGCGGCCCTATTTAGCCGTAAGCCGCCGTTCCGGCGGATGCTAAACTTGAAGGAGTCGCGGAGATGGCCAACTACTTCGCCGAAAACAGTTCGATCGACCCCCGCGCGGAAATCGAAGACGAAGTCGAAATCGGACCCTTCTGCGTCATCGGTCCGAAGGCGCGGATCGGCCGCGGCTCCCACCTGGAAAACAACGTCACCCTGATGGGCAACGTAACCATCGGACGCTACAACCACATTTATCCCAACGTCGTCATCGGCGGCGAGCCGCAAGACGTCAGTTACACCGGCGGCGACACGAAAGTCATCATCGGCGACCACAACATCATCCGCGAAAGCGTGACGATCAACCGGGCCTCGGAGAAAGAAGACGGCGTTACACGCATCGGCGACCACAACTTCCTCATGGCTTGCAGCCACGTCGCACACGACTGCCAGTTGGGCAATCACATCACCACCGCCAACGGCACCTTGCTGGCCGGACACGTCCACGTCCACGACTACGTCTCGCTTTCCGGCGCCGCGGCGGTGCATCACTTCGCCACCATCGGCAGCTACAGTTTCATCGCCGGCCTCAGCGCGGTCCGCCACGACGTGCCGCCGTACATGCTGGCCGAGGGCTATCCGGCGCGGCCTCGTTGCATCAACGCCGTGGGACTGAAACGAAACAACTTCTCGCCGCAGGTCATCCACGCGCTGGCCGAGGCCCATCGCCTGCTCTACCGCTCAAAGGTCGGTCTGGAAAACGCCTGGGAAATTCTCCGCGCCAACGGACACCTCGTGCCGCAGGTAAACCACCTGTTGGCCTTCGTCCAAGGTCAGCATGAAGGCGTACACGGCCGCTGCCGCGAACGGCGGAAAGCGGCGTGAGGTAGTTATCAGTTATCAGTTGTCAGTTTTCAGTGGCCTTGTCGAACAACCACTACATGTAGTATGTGAAAGTCGGTTTCCCAGCCCATTAAACCACTATATCTTGTCGTTGTTCGACAAGGCCGTTTTCAGTTATCAGTTTTCAGTGGCCTTGTTGACTAATTCCACTCGAACTCGGGGAGTCCGAGGCGAGTGAATTTGTTGAGGATTTTACTTCGTAGCCGCGTTTCAGTTTGTTGGTTTGGAATT
>JAUWNG010000215.1 GCA_030612765.1 Planctomycetota bacterium | reverse complement strand
AAATGGAATTATTCCCGGACACCCTCAACAAATTATCAAGCCAAAGATCAAGCGTTCCTGGTGTGTGGAGATGGGGCATTGCTGGACAAGCCGGCAGTGGCGCCCGCACGTCCGTTTACGGACGTTTCCGCCGAAGGCGGTCGTAGGCCCGGCGTTCACGCCGGGTTAGGAGGGAGCAGGCGTTTGTAATTGTCAGGCCCGTTCACGGGCCTCCTCCGACGTTTCAGGGCAATGTGAAGGACGCCCGTCGGCGGGCGTGACAACGCTAGAAAACGGAACAACAATGGAGGACGGCGGTTCCGCCAACCCGGCGTGAACGCCGGGCCTAATACCGCTTACGCGGAAAGGGCCGTGAACGGCCCTAATCCGCCTTTTTTCTCGCGAATAAATCAATCCGCCCGCACGCAATCGTCGCTTACCAGCCGTTGCGGGTTCGGGTACGAGGGCGGCACGCCAGGCGCGGCGACCGGCTCGCCGGCCTCGATCCGCGCCGCCACCGACAAATTCAATTCGAGCAGTTGTGCCAACAAGTCCCCGCGCGGCGAAAAACCGTAGGCCGCCAACACGGCGGCGTCCAACGCGGCGTGGGCGTCGCGGAGCGGATTCTTGCCCGGCAATTCCAACGTCCGATATACCGCCCTCAATCCGCCGCGCACTTTCCCCAGCGCCTCGTCCCTCACCCGCCGCACATCCCGCCCCGCCGCCGCCACCGCGTCGATCTGTTTCACGCTTGGTTTCTGAGGCCAAGGAAACGTGTCGAACACCGATTCCGGCGTGTAACGAAAATCCGACTTTAGCTTCGAGCACTTCGCCACGAACCACTCCCAATGTGCGCTCGATGAAAGAACGCCGAAGGAGTAGTCATCGGGAAAGACAAAAACTTCAACCGCACCATCGGGTAAGATCGAATGCTCTATAAAACAGAAAATTGGACGTTTGGTTACTCGCGAACAGCCAAGGTATCGAGGTAATCCGCTCAGTGCTTCTCGCATTCCCTTGCGTACATTCCAGAACTGCCACCAACGCTGTAAATGTTGATTTCTTGCTTTTCCCATATCGGTGGAGGCCGCTTTCTTCGCGGTTTTCCTCACTTTGGGCAACACAGCTTGTTCCACGTGTGCAAAGGCGCTTGCGTACTCTTTAGCGGTGAATAAGTCCATATCGCCAAAGTCAATGACAAACCGAGTAGGTTTTCCGGTGCCGCTTACGAGGTCTCGCCCAACGAGATATGGTTTGACGACGTTTTTCGCATTCGCTTCGGAATGGAGAAGCGTTCGGTATTCGTGTTTTGCAAGCACAAACCCGTTATAACCAGTCACGACACCTTGAAAACATCGCTGTGGCCGTACATTGGCTTTAAGAATATGCGCTCCGGTCACGTCGGTTTTGTCCGATAGCGCCGAATTGATGAACTCACACTCCCGTGAGTCGAGTTCAAATTCCTTGCTTGCCGGTCCACTGCCGCGTCGGCGGGGTTTTTTTGCGCCGGGGGGCGGATCCACTTTCGACCACAACCGACGCCGCTTGGGCAGCAGCTTGGCGTCTTGGGTTTTGACCCAATTGACGATCGAGACGTGGACGTTTGCCTCGCCCGACCAGGGTTGGTTGTCGACCGCCTCGACGATTGTGCCGGTTTGCACTACGTGGTCCAGGCCGCCGACGCGCGACTTGTTGTTGCGGATGTTTTGGGTGCCGACCAGCCCTGCCCGGCCGGCGAAGGGGTCCTTGGCTGTGCAAGGGGGCAGGTGGTCGTGGGTCTTGCGGAGCCAGTAGACGCAGTAGTCGGCCATGCCCGGCACGTCCGGGTAGGCCCGGCGGATGGCGTTCACATAGTCCGGCCCTCGCTCGGGCTTGAGCCGCTTGGCCCCCAGGAACGGCGGATTGCCGATGATCGCGTCCGCCTTCGGCCACGGGGTGGGGTTGCCCGACGGGTCGATCAGTGCGTCGATGGCGAGGAAATTGGCGTCCAGATTGTCCAGCGGCAGCGCCGGCTCGTCGATGTGCAACTCGTCAATGGCCAGCTTCCGGCCGATCATCATCGTGACCTTCGCCAACTCGACGGCGAAGGGGAGGATGTCCATTCCGTAAAAGTTCGATGCGGTGACGAAGCCGAACACCCGTTGCTCGGGGACGGCCTTGGGTGACAGCTCGCAAATCCGCTCGTAAAGCCGGACTTCGAGCCGTTTCAACTCGCGGTAGGCGATATAGAGGAAATTGCCCGACCCGCAGGCCGGATCGAGCACGGTGAAGTGGAGCATCCGGTTGCGCAGCTCTTGCAGGCGCTTTATGGTCCTGGCCCCTTCGATCCGCTTGCTCCACGGCTCGACGATCGTCGGGCCGACGATCTTCATAATATCTACCGGGCTGGTGAAGTGCGCGCCGAAGGCGTGGCGGGCCGGTTTGTCGGTCGAGTGCTCGAAGAGCGTGCCGAAGATTTCCGGCCGCACCTTCGACCAATTCGACTTGGCCGCCTGTTTGAGTTGAGCCAACTCGTCTTGGTATAGCTCGATCCGCGCCGGTTCGGCGAACAGCCCTCCGTTGAAGTAATCGACCCCCTTGTAGCGCCCGCCGTGGGTGCCGCCGGACGTGTTCATCGCCGCAAACAGCCCGCCCAGCAGGTCGAAACTATCGCGCGGCTGCTTGCACTCGTCCAGCAATTTGGTAACGAAATACCGTTCCAGCAGGCCGATGTCCTCGGCAAACAACGCCACCAACATCTGGAGCGTAAACCGCTGGGCCAGTTCCCGGTCTACCTTGCGGACGATCAGCTTGTTGAAACACCTCGCCAGCAGATCGGCCGCTTTACGAGTGACCTCCTCCTGGTCGTTGCCGAACGTGGGCTTCTCGCGGTTGGGAAACAAAAACGCCAGCGGTCCCCAACGCTCGGGCAACTCCTTGACCGCAAGCTGGTCGACCGGCGTATCCATCTGGGTCTCGAAATCGTAGACCCAAAACTCGTCGAAGTTGCAGAGAACGACGTATCGCGGCCGGCCGGGCACCAAACGTGTCCAGTAGTCGAACGCCTGGCGGTAGTGGCGTCGCAGGTCCACGCCGCGGCGCTTCATCTCGACCAGCACGACCGGCTTCCACACCAGGTCGGCGAAGGCTGTCCCGCCGGCGTCGGTCTTTTTGATGCGCTGTTCGCAGACGGCCCCGGCCTCCCTGAGGCCCTTATGGCCGAACGCTTGGAACATCCGGTCGAGGAAGATTTGGGCTTCCCCCTTCTCGTCGCCCGTGATGTGGTTCTCGACCCACTGAGCGAACTCGGCCAAGCGTTGTTTGCGTGCTTCATGCATTTTGTGGATATCCTATCGGCCGGATTGTAGGAGGCGTCCGTAGCCGATTGTAGTGAATCCCCTGAAATTCGGCGACTGGAGCCTCCTACAATTTCACTATTTTTGCGCTAACTTTCCAGAAACGCGTCTCGGGCGGAGTTTTGCGCGCGAGCGGCGTTTTAGGGGTCAATTCAACCCCGCGCCCCCAGGTTGATCAACCTGGCGCTTCAGGTTGATCAACCTGGGGTTGAACTGGGCTTACGACTAAAGCGCGGCCACGTTGCGAAATGAATAGACCGTGTTTCCAACGGTTTGAGAACATCATCGGCCCTCGGCGAATCGACGCAAG
>JAUWNG010000093.1 GCA_030612765.1 Planctomycetota bacterium | reverse complement strand
TTCTGCAATTGCCCCTCCTGCGAGGTATGCGCGACGAGGTCATTCTACCAGCCGCAAACGCCTGGAAAAAGGCTGTTTTCTGGCCGCCGGAGTTTTCGCCTTTTTTCGCGCACCCCAGGGGCGGGCGCAAAAACCGCTTTTCCCACCCAAAAACATACCCGGAGGACGATTTTCCAACCCGTTCTCTTACCCAAACTGACACTTTATGCAAGGCACTGGCCGAGCCAGTGGCACACGCGCGTGGGATGGGGAACCGGCCGTAACCGTCCACGGGTCGGGAAAACATCGTCATTCTGAGCGTATCGTCATTCTGAGCGTAGCGTCATTATGAGCGTAGCGAAGAATCTCGCGTGCGCCGCGATCTCGCACGAGATTCTTCGCTACGCTCATAATGACGGTTGCCCCGTAAACGGTTACAGACTGGCCGCTCAAGCGGCCAGCCCTCAGCCCTTGCCCCTCCTCACGCACCACTGCCACGGGGGACTTGCCCGCCACGAAAAATCGTGTATCACAAAGCGTATCCCCTCCGTAGCCCCTTGGAGACGCAACCGTGAAATTGGTGGCCGACAAAGTTTACCAAGGAGATTGCATCGAGTTGTTCGAGCGGGTCGAGCCGGGCTGCGTCGATCTGGTCTTCGCCGACCCGCCCTTCAATATCGGATACAAGTACGACGTCTACCACGACGAGCGGACCGACGACGAGTATTTGCAGTGGAGTCGGCGTTGGATGGCCGGGGTTCGCCGGTCGTTGAAGCCCGACGGCGCGTTCTGGCTGGCCATCGGCGACGAGTACGCCGCCGAGTTGAAGCTGATCGCCCAGCGCGACTGCGGCTTCACCTGCCGGAGTTGGGTCATCTGGTACTACACGTTCGGCGTGAACTGCACGCGGATGTTCAGCCGTTCCCATACGCACCTGCTGTACTTCGTCGTGGACCCGAAACACGTTACCTTCAACGCCGCCGACCCGGCGATCCGCGTCCCTTCGGCCCGGCAGTTGGTCTACGCCGACAAGCGGGCGAACCCCAAGGGCCGGCTGCCGGACAACACCTGGATACTCCGCCCGCAAGACGCGCCGGACAGTTTTACACTCGATCACGACACTTGGTTCTTCTCGCGAGTGGCAGGCACTTTCAAGGAACGGCAGGGATTTCACGGCTGCCAGATGCCGGAGCAATTGCTGGGGCGGATCATCCGCTGCTGCTCGAATCCATCGGAGCTTGTGCTGGACCCGTTCGGCGGGAGCGGAACCACGTTGGCCGTGGCCAAGAAACTCGGCCGCCGGTGGATTGGATTCGATCTGTCCGAGGAATACGTGGCGAAGATCAAGTCCCGCCTGAGAAGCACGAAGGTTGGTTCGCCCCTGGACGGCCCGGCCGATCCGCTGTCCAGCGCCCCGCCGACGCCGCACGCTCGCACTTCAGCAGTAGTGCGTCAACGTTGAAGTGTCTGGGTGTTGGTTGGTAAAAGCCCAATGTGCGCATCATAGGCACAGCGAGGGTGGATCGTCGGGGTGTTGATAATCGTCGGGCAACTTACCTTCGATTTCGACCAGTTGCCCGTCAACCTGCCCCGCCTCCTCATCCAAATCGCGGAGAAGTTTCCGCAACCTCTCATACTCGGCAATCATCTTCGCTAACTTGGTTTTGTTGTTCTCGTACATGCCCGCCCTCCAAGAATTAAAAGGGAGTACCGAACCGGGCCGCTCCCTTCACCTCCACAAAGAGGTATCACAGAACAGCACCGGCCGGCACTCCCTGTTGGAGCGCGGTTTCGGTGCTGCTTCTGTGATTCAAAGGTCCGTTGGACCCAGGTTTGTGGTTTGAAGGGAAGCAGTAAGAATTATCCTACATTATTTGCCTGCCGTTGCAAGCGGGCGCTCTTTGGGCAACAGCCGTAGGTGATGCTTTTGCATAGCGGAACGCATTGTGCTCTGGTGAGTTATGCTGAAGCATAACCTACGCCACTTCTTGACCACGTAGCTTTGCCCGGATACACTGATGTAGTGGATGGAAGTTATTCAGACCCTTCTTGAACGCGCAAACAAAGCCGAACGAGCTATGAACCAGGAAAAGGTATGGCAGCAGTTCACGGGTTTGCCGCCGAACCAGCAACGAGAAGTGCTGGATTTCATGGCGTTCCTGCAAACGAGAGGCGCATCGCCAACGTCGCGCAAGGCATCCAAGCGGAAGAGCTTGGCCGGCGAGCCGTTCATAGGGCTTTGGCGCGACCGGAAGGATATGCTGGTTTGCAAGGAAATCGAGCTTCTCGAATACCCCCACCCATCCCCCGATTGACCATCCCTGCCAATGGACCGTTCGTCTCCGACGTTTCCCGAAATCTTCCGTCTTCGACAGTCGTTCGACGACGCACACATCGAGGACGTGGCCGGCAAGGTCCACGAGCAGCTTGCGCGGTTGGAACTGGCGGCGAAGGTCCGGCCGGGCGAGAGCGTGGCGATTACCGCCGGCAGCCGGGGCATTGCAAACATCGCCGCCATCATCCAGGCGATCGTCGAACATCTCAAGCGGCTGGGGACAAAACCGTTTATCGTCCCCGCCATGGGGAGCCACGGCGGCGGAACGGCCGAGGGACAGCGGCAGGTGGTCGAAAGCTACGGAATCACCGAGCAGTTCGTCGGCTGTCCGATCCGCTCCGGCATGGAGACGGTCGTCGTCTGCCGCGCCGCCGAGGGGTTCCCCTTTCACTTCGACCGGCTGGCCTTCGAGGCCGACCACGTGCTGGTCTGCAACCGCGTCAAGCCGCACTCGGACTTCGCCGGAGAGATCGAGAGCGGGCTGATGAAAATGCTGATGATCGGGCTGGGTAAGCGGGAAGGGGCGAAGGTCTATCACCGCGCCGCCCAGGACTTCGGATTCGACCGGATCGTCCGCGGCGTGGCCGACGAGGTGCTCGGCCGCTGCCACATACTGGCCGGTCTGGCCATCGTGGAAAACGCCTACGACCAGACCGCGCTTGTCGAGGCCGTCGAGCCAAAGCGGTTCGTGGCCCGCGAGAAGGAACTGCTCGAACTGGCCAAGCGTTGGATGCCGCGGTTGCCGTTCCAACACGTCGATCTGCTGCTGATCGACCGGATCGGCAAGGACATCAGCGGCGTCGGTCTGGATCCGAACGTGGTGGGCCGGAAGTTCAACGACCATCAGGCCCTGGAGGACGAGTTCCCCAAGGTCAAGCGGATCGCCGTCCGCGGACTGACGCCGAAGGGGTACGGCAACGCCATCGGGATGGGAATCGCCGAGTTCTGCCGGACGCAACTGCTCGAACAGACCGACTTCGCCGCCACGCGGCTGAACGGCCTGACCTCCGGACGGATCTCCTGCGTGATGACCCCCTTGGACTACGAGACCGACCGCGAGATGCTGGCCGTCGCGTTGGGCACGGTCGGATTGGTCGAGCCTCCGCGGGCGAAGCTGCTGTGGATCGCCGACACGCTGCATTTGGCCGAGGTGGAGTGTTCGGCGGCGTATCTCGACGAAGCCCGAGAGCGGACCGACCTGGAAATCCTCACCGATCCGCGCGACTTGCCGCTGGACGCCGCCGGCAATCTGCCAAACTGTAGAACGGTGGGGTAGGCATTCCTACTTGATCTGCGAAAAACGAAGCGTTCCCTTGTCTCTCGCGGTGTTCTACCGACAAGAATACCTTGCAACGAACCCATCGTAGTAGCGGAATAACTGTTCCGCAATTACGCCGTAGAAGACGAGTCCGCGGTTGAAGGCATTGTCTTGAACGTTATTCAGTGCAATAAAAGCGAGACAACTCTTGTCCGGGAACTTACAGAAGATGCCGCCAATCTTCGATATCTCCACATTTGCCGGGACGATGGCAAGTTGTGCCGTACAGGGGAACTCGGAGAACCTCGCCACAACTGTTTTCGTTATGTCTTCGTTGCACATATCGCTGGAGGTAATTCGAACGAACTTTGTTCCCACCGTCACCGTCGTTGCGAAGTCTCCTCGCCCATAGTCAGGACTCTCGAAGAAGCAGGTCGCAATAATCTCGCCGTTCAGTCGAGTATAGAGATTTGCCGCGGTCCGAGCATTCTCATGACGCGATTCAGTGATGACATAGCATCCATCAGTCTTGTTGATCTTATCTTGCAACCACTTGAGAACTTGGTGCGCCGCACATTGTTCGTCGATGACTTCCGTGGGTTGGCTTTCTTTTGGATCGATCTTGGATGATCGCGTATCGATGCTCCATTTCGTGGAAAAAAGCCCCTTGAGTAGTTGAAGGTCGAGACTCCGCAGGCGGCCGCCACGCAAGAGATACAATCCAAAGGCGAGCACAAGCAGCGCCACAACAATCACAATGGCTGCCGGCAGAGAGATATCAGACATGGCATTCTTGCTCCTGACAGGCCCACCCCGCTACACTATTGTACCATCCTGGGAACGCCGAAAAAAGAGCGCCTCCTCCCTTAAAGCTGGAAGTTGAACGTGTGGCTGATTAACCGCCATAGCCGGGTACCCAACGAAATCCAGCGAGTGGAGACACGGGCCTGGCCGCGCAGACCGATCGGATAATGCCCTTGGGGATCGTCGATCATCACGCGGGCCTGATACGACGTGCTTATCGGCGTCTCCACGCCGGTTTTGGGATCGGTCGTGCTGGGCACCTCGCCGCCCGACTTGGTCGAGAGCCGTTGCGGAGTGACCTTCAGTTCCGACTCGGCGATCTCCTGAATCTCGCCGTCAATCGTTGTGTCGGGGAAGCCTTCCAGTTTGATCTTGGTCCGTTGGCCTCGTTGTATGAGATTCCGGTCGGCCTGATCCACCACCAGCACGGCCTCCAGCTTCGTCGGGTCGCCCACTTGGCAGAAGAGGACGCCTTGTTCGAGGTAGGCGCCAAGGTTTTCCGGCTCCAGGGGCGTACCCGACCAGGTGGGCAGGTTCTCGTCGGAGCGGTCGCGCGGTGGAGTCAGGGTCGGTGGCAAGACCATTCCCGCCGCCGGCGCAACCAGCCGTAGCCGCCGGCGATCGGCGAGCTTCTGCTCCAGTTGGTCGCGGACGGTTTTCAACGCTTCTCGAATTTGGGGGAGTTGGGCGGCGGCGTGGCGGTCGCGGAAGCTCTGTGGCAGCAGGCTCTTCAACCGGGCTTCGTATTCCTTGACGCTCCCATCGAGCCTGACCACTTCCAGACTGAGATCGATGTTCTCCAGTTGGGCCAACTGTTGACCGGCGGTTACCCGTTGGCCGGGCTTAACGTCGATCGCCACCAGTTCGCCCGATACGTCGACATAGACGGGATGTGCGTCGCGGGCCTGGATTTCCAGCGGACAGATAACACTGTGCGGCAGCGGCAGAAAGAAGAACAGCAGCAACGCCGCCGCCGACACACCCAAACTCGTGTAGAAACGCGGCTTTTTCACTTGATCGATCCTCCCTGGTACGTAGAAGAACTTGCCCAATTTAATCAGCGGACTGATAAGCAGTCCCCACAACGCCGCCGCCACCATGCACTGGCCGAAGATCACCACATTGTGCGACTGGAAAAATTTATAAAGGAACCAACAGATCGAGAACACGACGATCCAGCGATAGAGCGCCGCGGAGACCGAGAAGAGGGCAAAAAACGCTTGGTTTCGTTGGGGTAGAAAAGGGTCGTCGGGCGGTTCCAGGCCCAGACACAACTGCCCCAGCTTGCGGCTGAGGATCGTGGTGGCTTTCTGCCGGAGGTTGGGAATCTCGGTTATGTCGGAAAGGATGTAGTAGCCGTCGTAGCGGAGCAGCGGGTTGGCGTTGAAGATAATCGTGCTGACCGACGAAATGAACATCACGTTCAGGCAGAGGTTGTTGAACAGTTGTCCCGACTCGGAAAACCACCAGAGGAAGGTGCAGATCGAGGCCAGCAGGACTTCGACGTAGATACCCGCCGCGCCGATGGCCGCCCGCTGCCACTTGCTGGGCAACAGCCACGAGTCGGAGACGTTGCAATACAGGCATGGGGTCAGCACGAGGATCATCACGCCCATTTCGTGGCATTCGCCGCCGAAGTGTTTGCACATCAGCCCGTGGGCAAACTCGTGAAAGACCTTCGTCACGCCAAGCACCAGGGCCAACAGAAAGGCATTGTGGATGCTGAAAAACTGGTAGAAGTCGGGCAGCTTCGAGCGGAACACGTCGAATTCGACCACCACCAGGGTCAGCGCCAAAAGCATCAGCATGCAACTGAGCGCCATCATCCACGGCGAGAAAAACCAGCGGAAGTAAGGGTACATCCGGTTCAGCAGCCGCTCGGGATCGAACCCCTTGAATCGGATGCAGAGCACGTTGCTGACGGCGCCGAGCATTTGCTTGCGTTTGCGCTCGTCGCGGCGTTTGCGGAGTTGGTGTCCCTGGCCGGCCACTCCGGCCACGACCAACCCGCTGCGGTGCAACGTGCCCAGGAATTGCTGCAACTCCTCCAGCGTGATCTTCTGCGGCGGAAACTCGGCCTCGAAGCGCTCCTTGATCTCGTCCAGGCTGGTTTGGCCGTCGAGCATCTGCAAGATGGCGTACTCTTCGTCCTGGAAGCGAAAGTAGCTAAGCCCCACCGGATCCTTCACCACCCAATAGCTGCGGCCCAGGTAGTGTTGCCGCCGCGAGATCAGGTCCGGCCGCTTGCGGATCGGCAGCTTCCGGGCGGAACTGGACAACAGGCTGTCTTGGAGGGTTACCATGAGAAAAATGATGAATGATGAATGATGAATGATGAATTACAGAAAAGGACAGGTGTATTGGTCCGTCATTCAGCATTCATCATTCCACATTCATCATTTCAACTGAATTGTCATCTCCGCGCTCAAGCCGGGGCTTAGCACCCAAGCGTCGCCCTGTCTGCGGTTTTCGACCTCGGCCCGCACGAGGAACTCCCCGCCCGCCTCTACCAGCGGTTTGACGTACACGATCTTGCCGGAAAAGGTCTCTCGATGTCCCCGGGCGAGTGTCACGACTACTTTGACCGATCGGTCCTGGATTTCCGATACCCGATGGTCTTGGGCATTGAGAAAGCCCTCGACGCGGAGCCGATCGACCCGTACCAGTCGCATCACGTGATCGCCGGGCTGCACCCACTCGCCTTCGTGACGGGAAAGCTCAACGACCACGGCGTCCAAGGGGGCCGTAATCCGGTATCGCTCGAGATTCGCCGCCGCCGCCTGCACCTCGGCCTCGCTCACCTTGACCTGCAAGGCGGCGATGGCCATCTCCTTCTGCGCCTTCTCGATGGAAAGGATCATCTCGCGGTGTTTCAGCAACAGCCGCCGCACCTCGGCTAGAGGGACCGCACCGGCGACTTTGCGGTTTGCGTCGACGGCCTGTTGGTGCTCGACTGCGGCCACCTTGGCGGCGATGTTGGCGTAGCGAATACTAATGTCGTCGCCGGCCTCTTTCTCGGCGACTTTCAGTTTGTAGCCGGCGACGTTGTATTGCATCTGCGGCAGGGAGTCTTCGATCTGGGCCAGCAATTCGCCCATGACCACTTGCTGCCCCTCGCGCACGGGAATCTTCACCAATACGCCGGCCTCTTGGGCAGGTATCTCCGCCTCTTCGTCCAGCGAAAGCAGGCAGTTGGGGAGCGTGACGGTTTCCGCCGCGGACAGTACGCACGGTGCGGACAGAAGCAGCAAACAGATAGACCCCAGAGCAATAAGTCGCATGTTCGTGTCCTTTTTAGGCATTGTAATACTTGGCAGTAGACCGTTTAGCGGCCGCCGGCACGGCGGCCATGAGCGAACGGGCCAGGCCGACGTACCGTCGGCCGCTAAACTCACAATTTCAACTGTCGCGATGTTCTAAAAATATCTAAACAGAATTCTCGATTGAACGAACGCAATCAGATCGTGCAGCAGCACGTAACCCAGTGCGCGCCGGCCGCAGTAGACCTTCGCCGTCACGGTTGCCCCCGGACGCAGTTGCGGCAGTTCCGCCTTGTCGATGGCCACCTTGATCAACACCGTGTTCCCCTCGTCGCCGCGGATCTCCGCGCTGCGATGGATCTCGGTAATCTCGCCCTTGCGGGTCGTGCCCGGTTCCGTGGCTAAAATATACGTGATTTTCATCCTGGTGTCCGGCGCCTTTTCGTTCGGCAGGTCTTTCAGCCGCGCCGTCAGATCGGCGTCGATCGTCTCCTGTCCGTCGCCGGCTTGTCGCAGCAAGTCGTCCAATTTCAGACGGGCCTCGCCGTAAGTCTCCGCGTGCAACACCTCGCCAAGCCTCGCTCGGAGTCCTTCGTCGGACACTTCTTCGACGATCGGCCGCAATGCCTCGCGAAATCGCCGCCGATATGCCTCGGAAATCCGTTGGGGCAATTCTTCGTCCGGCACCGTGGCCAACTCAGCCTCCACCGCCCGATCGACCTCTTCCTCGGGCGCTTCGGGAGACTTTTCGCGGGCGTCCTGGACAAGCAATTCCCGCAATTTCTTTCTCGCGAGGGCGAAAAGATATTTCTGTCGTTCGATTACGGGCCCCATGTGGTTTTCGGGCATTTTCAGTTCCAACTGCCACGGTCCGTCGGGGTTGGCCACCCGCATGAGAATTTGCCCCCGTTGCACCGGCTTGTGAATCAACTTGTCCCGCAAGTCCCAGGTAAGGACTTGCCCCTTCATCGGACTTGTTACGTCCAGTTCCAATTGCTTCTCCTTGTAAAGCGCCAACTGGGCATCGAGGGAGAGCAGTTTTTGTTTCAACTCCGCCTGTTCGCCGGCCAGCCGGCTCCGTTCCTCGGTGCTCAACCTCCCCTCGACCATCGAACGCTGTACGGCGAACAATCGTTCGGTGGTCGCCATCCGCTGGCCATCGACGTCGGTCAGCGCCACTTCGAGATCGGTGTTGCGGAGCTTGGCCAGCAGTTGGTCCTTGGCCACCGTTTCGCCGTGCGTGACTTTCAGCTCCTTTACCACGCCGTCGATGCCGGCGAACACGTCCTGCCGCCAAACCGGCTCCAGCGTACCCTTCGACTCCATCGTGAACCGCGCCGGCCATAGCGTCAGAATCAATATAACCAACAGCACGCCGCCGGAGATGCTCAGCGTTTTCGGCAACGTGCGGGCTTGCAGCACCCAGCGGGTCTTGCCCAACGCGCGCCAAACGGGCATTAGAAACAAGTTCTGGTGTTCCATCGCGTTTGCCAGCGCGGTGGAGCTGTGCTGGCGGACCACTTCCGCCCGATGCACCATGTTCGACGAGAGCCGGCTGTCCTCGATCCGCTCGACTATCAAGGCGCCGATCGGCGGCTCGGGTTTGGTGCGTTTTTTCGGATCGTCTTCCTCCGGCGGGGCGGGACGCTGCAACGGCAGCACGGCCACGGTCTTCGAGTGTGCTTCGTCGACGTACTCTTGCACGGCGTCCTCGACCTGAGGGGCCAGATCGCGGGTCTCGCCGGTGTACCACACGGTGTCGCCGGTGGCGACCACCGCCGTGGCCAGTTGGCCCAGCAAGCGGACGGTGTTCGAGCGCTTGTCGAAAAGGTCCTGGCCGCTGACGGCCTCGATCTTACAGGTCGATCCCTTGCGGATCGCCACGCTCAGCCGGTCGCATTCGATCAGCCGCCGCCCCTCGTTGGCAATCGTATAGGCGGTTTCGCGCGGGTCCAACGAGGCGTGGACCGCGCGGGTGAAATCCTCCAACTGGGTCCAAAGCGTCTGGCGGTCCGAAAAGTGACGTAACTGATGGCTCTTGAGGAAGTCGGCGGCCAACTCGCACATCTGCCCGAGGAACCGCAAATAACCCTTCTGCGTGCTTGGCCCGACTTCGGAACGCTGGAACACCTCGACCAGTCCGACCGTTTCCAAATCGGTCTTCAGAACGCCGAACACCAGCAGGAAGTCGGTTGGATTGGCGGCGGGCGTCTCTCCGGCAATCTGTTCGGCGCCGCCGGGACCGGAGCGCGGCGGCACCAACACCTCCACGCCGTCGGATAGCACTTTGTACAACAGCCGGCTGTGTTGCGCCTGTTGCTCCTCGTTCTCGCGGAGTTTAGTGTCCTGAATGTTGATTTGATACTGGAGCGCCAATCGGCCCTCGGGGTTGACCGTCCAGACGGCCCCGCCCGCCGCCGCCAAGGCCGACACCACTCGCGGAAGGAATTGTCCATAAAACTCCTCCGGCGCAACGTCGGTCTTCGACAACTGCGCAATCTCCGCCACCAACGAGCGGATTTGCTGTTTGGTCTGTTCGATCAGATGTGGGTCGAGTGGTTGTTCGATGCTCATACTATGCTATGTACTCCGTTTCGGCCCCGTTCTCAAGGTTAGCTTGGACTTAGGGTATTTCCAAAGAGGGAGGAGACGCCATACAGCCCGCGCAACCCCCCTAGCTATTACTGGCTGTGCAAGAAAGTACCGCCAATGGTGCCATAACAGCCCGTTGAAAAAGTCGGTTTCCGAGAGTTCGGGTGCCACTGCTGGCTTGTCCAGCAGTGTTTTCCCGGGTGTTTCTCCCCGCACTGCTGGGCAAGCCAGCAGTGGCACCCTTTTTCAACGGACTGATAACGTTGGATTTCCGACGGCGGAAAACGTGGACGCTGCGCGGTGGATTGTCAAACAGGGGACGCTTTACTATCCTGACCGATACGGCGAAGAAGGCTCTCTTGCCGGCCGACACAGTCACCAACTTCGTTGTGGCCCTCGCTATGGCAAACCGCGACAACCATTACGAAGCGGCGTTCGAGGAGTATCTTCGCGGCCGAGGCGTGCCGTACGTGGCGGTCGACGAGACGCGGCGAAGCCTGCTTGCCGACGGCGCCTCGCTGAAAAGCCTCGACTTCATCGTCTCCGCGCCGGGGAAGACGAACTGGCTGGTCGACGTCAAGGGCCGCCGGTTCCCCTCCGGAGACGTGCAAAAACAGTACTGGAAAAACTGGTCTACTCGCGACGACCTGCGGAGCCTGGCGCGATGGGAGGAGCTTTTCGGCGCCGGCTTCCGCGGGCTGTTCGTCTTCGCCTACGATGTGCTTGGCAATCGGGCGCCGTTGCCCGCCGAGCAACTCTTCGAGCATCGCGGCAGTCTGTACGGATTTGTGGCGGTGGCGCTTTCGGATTACGCCGGAGGCGCACACCCGATCTCGCCGCGCTGGGACACCTGGGCCATGCCGACGGGCGCTTTCCGCCGACTGGCCCGGCCGCTGGAGGAACTGCTGAAGCTCAAATGATGAATGTAGAATGATGAATGATGAATAAGAAACAACGAGCGGCCATCGTGGAAATGGCGTTTGTCATTTGGTATTCATCATTCATCATTCATAATTCATCATTTATTAGAACCGATACTCCAACCCCAGCCCGCCGCCGTGGTAGAACACGCCGCCGTCGAGATTGACCTTGGCCGTGCCGGCGGTGAAGTTGCTTGTGTCGATCTGCTCGGGCGCCAGTCCCACGCCCTCGAGCCACATTGCCTGATACGAGGCGCGGAAGGCCAGCCGCTGTGTAATCGCGTAGGTGGCCACCAATCCGATTTCACCCAGGAACGACACGCGGTTGTTGACCGCGGCCAACGACTGGTCAGAGGAGCCGGTATCCACGGCATGGATGTTCTGGCTGGCGAAGTTCCCGAAAACACCCGCCTTGCACAACGCGTTGATCCGCAGTGAGCCGCCGAGGTTGAACACCTCTCCATCCGCGCCGAGTTGGTATCCGTAAAGATGGTTGAATGAATTGACATCGAGAGAGACGGGCAATGAACTTCGCGTACTCGTGCCACTGGCGTTGTACTGCTCGTTGAGTTCCACCATGCGGAATCCGCTCAACAGAGTAAGCCAGTCGAACCACTGCCACCGCACGTTCACTTCTCCACAGTACAGCGCCGAAGCGTAGCGGACCGAAGAATCTGTCGACAGAAAAGAATCGTTGATGTCGATCACCATGCGGGAATTATCCGACACAAAGGTGTTGGCCTCAAAGCCGTCGAATTGAAAGTACCCCACTTCGACGTCAAAATCGGAACCGAATACTCCGTGACGGATTGCGCTGATTTTGGGCCCGAACGCCACGGGGAAATTGAGGTCTCTTGAATTCAGAAGATCCGCCGCGCTGAGTGTAGAGAGAAACAGACTTTGATTTCGTGTGGTCGAGCGTTGCAGGGCGATGGCCTCCGCGGCGAAGCTCCAGCGGGGACCGCAACAGCCAGGGGCGCAGTACTCAGCGAGGGCGCCGCCAATCGAACCCTCGCACGGTTGCCGGTACGTGTATTCCCCCGGTCCCACGGCGGCCACGTCGTAGGCCAGATTGCCGGATACCGGATACACGCCTTGTGCCATGGCCCGAGTAGTGCCGGACCAACCGATACACGCCACCGCGACAGCGATGGACACGATCCTCGTGGGTACGCAAACACGCATGACTCATCTCCTTCTGGAGAGTGGAAACCGGTAAAAACGCGAGCAAGTAGAAGTAATCATCGGCTGTTAATACCCGCAGATTAGACATAATCGGATTGCCCGCCAAAGCCAACGCATTTTAACCGAGGCTCCCATTTGCCGCATATTGCCATCCTGGCTTGCCGGGTGATATGCTTTACATTCGCTACGGAGGCGTGAGAGAAAGACCGGCAAGCTCGATGGGGGGGGTAATCAGTGGCGGGACGGCTACGCACACTGGTATGGCGGGGGATTCCTTCCCTGGAAATCCCAAGGGCAACAACGTAAGATCAAGGGGATGGTGGCTCTCGCGCCCTCCGGCAAAAGGAGTAGAGGCGATGTGGCGGAAACATGTTGCGTCGATCTTGGCGGCGATCGCGTTCGGCGGCCTCGCCGTTCTCTCGGCCACGGCGGCGGAGCGGCAAACGCCCTCGGCCATGTACTACAGGTACTTCAGTTCCTACTACGACGGCGAGTATCGGGACGCGTTGCGAGGATTCCAAGGCGAGTCCCGCGGCTCGATCAAGACCCCGCAGTCGCGGTGGATCGACTCGATCTGTTACGAGACGATGTGCGGCGAGTGTTATTACCAAATGGGGACGCTCGACAAGGCGTTGCAGCACTACTCGAACGCCCTGCGATTGTACTGCCGGTTTTCCGACTGGATGGTGAAGGTGCGCTTTCCGGCCACGATCCGCGCCGCGACGACGGGCAAGCGAAAGGCCGTCCCCTGGGGCGTCACGGCACGGCAGTCGAGACTGGGGCATTATCGAAGAACCGAGTTGATCGCCCAGGGACAGGTCGACATGAGAGGTGTGATCGAACGCGGTGGAGTGATACAGCAGGCAAACCTGTTCCCTGTAACGCCGCAGGAGATAGTCCGCTCGACGACCTTGGCCCTGCGGCGTCGGGCGGAGTTGCTCGGGCCGGTCGGCAAGTACGATGCGCTGAGCAACGACTTGATAGCGGCGTTCAACCGTCCGGTCGGCCCGCCAAACCACTGGTCGCAATGCTGGGTCGACCTGGAGCGCGGACTGGCGCTGATCGGCGGGGGACGAGCGGGGCAAGGGATCGGCTATTTGCAGAGGGCCGTGCTGGCCGCCGGCGAGTTCGACCACCCCATGACAAGCATCGCCTTGCTCGAATTGGGCCGCCGGAAGCTGTTGCTCGGCGAATATCCGGCCGCTTCCCGGTTCTTCGCCGAGGCCACCTACGCGGCGGTGAACTACACCGACTACGGCGTCCTGGAAGAGGCCTTCCGCTACGCCGCGTTGACGCACGTCCTGGCCAATCGCAAGGGCTTCTTCGCCCCCTTGGACCCGGCCATCAAGTGGGCCAAGGTGAAGGGCCTCCGCCAGTTCCGCGCCTCGCTGCTGCTCTCGGCCGCCGAGAACCACGCCCTGCTGGGCAACCCCCGACAGGCCGCGGCCGCCCTCGACGAAGCCCGGGCGACCATCGGCCGCCGCGAGATGGGCACCGGGCGAATCGGCGCGCGGCTCAGCTACCTCGCCGCTCTGGTCGCCTATCAGCAGAAGCGGATTCCCGAGGGGGACGCCGCCCTGGCCGCAACGATGGGCTACATGCGGCACGGCTCGCTCTGGCTCTTCCAGATCAATCTGGCTGACTCGCTCTATACCGGCGGCGCGGTCACTTCCCGCTCGGCCCTAAACCTCTTCGGCGACGTGCTCCGCGACCCCCGGCCGGAAGATTGGACCCTCGACCCGATGGAATCTCTCTCCACGCTGACCACTCCCCAGCCGTTGCCGATGGAACACTGGTTCGAGGCCGCTCTGGAACGGGGCGACGTGAAGGAAGTGCGCGGCGCGATCGAGATCGCCGAGCGGACCCGGCGGCGGCGGTTCTTCAACTCGCTTGAACTCGGCGGCCGGCTGGAGTCGTTGCGATGGATTCTCGAGGCCCCGGCTGAATATCTACCCCAGCAAGCCCTGCTCCAGCGGCAGGACATCATGGCCCGATACCCCGAGTTTGAACGGCTTTCCAGGCGTTCGCTACAGATCCGCGATGAGTTGGCCAAGCAGCCCTTGGCGCCAAAAGACCCGGCGCAGTTGAAGGATCAGATCGGCAAATTGACCGAACTGGCGGCCGTGGGCATCCAACAGGAGGCGATCCTGCGTGAAATCGCCCTGCGGCGCGAGCCGGCCGAATTGGTCTTTCCGCCCTTGCGGAGCGTGGCCGACGTTCAGAAGTCCTTGCCCGATGGGCACGCCGTGCTGGCCTTCTTCGCCACCAGCCGACGGCTCTATGGATTTCTGCTGAACAACGAGCGCTGCACGCACTGGCGGATCGGCTCCACTCCGGCGCTGATGCGGCAGATGCAGGCGATGCTCCGCGACATGGGGCACTACGGGGCGAACCACGAATTGAACGTCAAAGACCTGTCCGCCGAGCGGTGGAAGAAGCCGGCCCGGCAGGTCCTCGATACGCTCCTGAAAGGCTCGGCGGCCGACTTCTCGCAGCCCTTCGACGAGTTGGCCATCGTGCCCGACGGCTCGCTCTGGTACCTCCCCTTCGAGGCGTTGCAGGTAAAGGTCGGCGACGAGTCGCACTCGCTGATCTCGCTGTTCCGCGTCCGCTACGCGCCGACCATTTCGCTTTGCACCTCGCAAGGCCCGGGCCGCAATCCGACCGGCAATACGGCGGTCGTGGTGGGCAAGCTCTACCCGCGCGACGAGGCCGAGGTGGCCCGGATCGCCTTCGAGCAGTTGGCCGCGGTCGTGCCCGGCGCGGTGATGCTCGATTCGCAGCCCCGGGCGCCGTCGTCCATCTACGGCACCCTCTTTCAACGACTGATCGTGCTGGACGACCTCGAACTCCAAGACCAAGGCCCTTACGCCTGGTATCCCGCTTCGTTCGATCGTGGCAAGCCGGGCGGATCGCTCGCCGATTGGCTCGTCCTCCCCTGGGGCGGACCGGACGTGGTCGTTCTGCCCGGCTTCCACACCACCGCCGAGGACTCGCTGAAACGACTCAATCGCGCGATGCCGGGCAACGACGTCTTTCTGGCGGTCTGCGGCCTGATGGCCAACGGCTCGCGGACGATCTTGCTGAGCCGCTGGCGGACCGGCGGACAGGCCTCCTTCGACCTGGTCCGCGAGTTCGCCCAGGAGTTGCCCCGCACCTCGCCGTCCGACGCCTGGCAACGCGCCGTGCTGCTGGCAATCGACTCGCGGCTGAATCTCGCGTCGGAGCCGCGCATCAAGCGTTCGGGCACCAACGAAACGCCCAAGGCGGTCCATCCTTTCTTCTGGGCCGGATACATGCTCGTCGATTGCGGCACCTCGCCGGAGAAGCCGGAGCCGGAACCCGACGGCCCGGTAATCAAGCTGAAGAAGCCGTAATTGGCAGGACCGAAAGTAGGGTGGGGCCACACCCCCCCCGGCACCCCCCAAAAAACACCCGGAAAACAAAAGGGGGCCCCCCCGCGCCGTTTCACCCCC
>JAUWNG010000154.1 GCA_030612765.1 Planctomycetota bacterium | reverse complement strand
TTCTGCAATTGCCCCTCCTGCGAGGTATGCGCGACGAGGTCATTCTACCAGCCGCAAACGCCTGGAAAAAGGCTGTTTTCTGGCCGCCGGAGTTTTCGCCTTTTTTCGCGCACCCCAGGGGCGGGCGCAAAAACCGCTTTTTACGCCCGAAAAATACCGTTCCAGGGCACGGTGACCTGTGTTTTCGGCCGGGATTTTGCCATTCAGTCCGATTTGTTATTGCTGAAGCATTACCGATGAACTGTTATGCGACTCTCGGCGGAAGACACAATGGGAGAACACACGGGCTAAACGGAATTCCGCCGTTCCGCCTCGACTTGCCGTTCGATTTCGGTGATTTTGTCGACGCGGCGCGCATGGCGGCCGCCCTCGAAGGGTGTGTTCAGCCAGATTTCGATCATCCGTTCGATCAGCCGCCGGCCCAACAGATCGGCGGAGAGACAAAGCACGTTCGCGTCGTTGTGGCGGCGGCTCATTTCCGTGGTGGTTTCGTCGTGGCAGGGCGCTGCCCGCACGCCGGCGATTTTGTTGGCGGCGATGCACATCCCCAAACCGGTCCCGCAGGCGAGGATGCCCCGATCCACTTCGCCGCGGCCGACCAGCCGCGCCACTTCCGCCGCCACGTCGGGATAATCCACCGCCTCGGGCGAGAACGTGCCGACGTCGACTATCTCGTGCCCCAGCCGTTTCACCACTTCCACGACTTGTGCATGAATAGCGTAACCACGATGATCGGCGCCGATGGCGATTCGCATGTCAGAGGTCAGAGGTCAGAGGTCAGAGGTCAGAGGTCAGAGGTCAGTTATGTTTAGCCGCCGCGTCCACGCGGCGATTTATTTCCAATTCAGGTCGGGTAACTCCAGTTCGGTCAGCCGCATTTTCAGTTCGTCTTGGATCTTCGCCGCGCATTGACGGTAGCGCTCGACCGAGCCGCCGATCGGATCGGCAATGTCGGCGCCGTCGAATGCCAGCAATTGGGTCCGCTCGGCGGCCGACGGCCACTGGGCCACGATGGCCTCGCGGTGGTAGCGGGTCATGGTATATATCGCGTCCGCGTGGCGCGCCAACGGTTCGGTCAAGGGCTGCGTTTCGTGGCCGCTGAGGTCCAGACCCTTCTCGGACATACTGCGGACGGCATCCACGCTGGCGCCCCCGCCGAGCATGGCGGCGATGCCCGCCGAAGCGACCAGCACCCCGCGGTCCTCCAACTCTTCGATTGGACAGTTCAACCGCCGGGCAAGCATGTCGCGGCAGAGCATTTCGGCCATCGGGCTTCGGCAGGTGTTGCCCGTGCAGACGAACAACACCATCAGGCAGGAAAGCCGCCGCAGTGTCGGCTCGGGCACGACTCCCTCCCGCAGCAGGCTGCACTGCCCGCCGGCCACGCGGACCACCGACGACGGCTGGCCGAAGCGGCACGGACCGTCGTCCACAACCAGGGCCAACTCGTCGCCGAAACAGTCGATGACCTCCTTGGCCGTGACGGCCTCGGGCAATCCCCCGCGGTTGGCGCTGCTCAGCACCAGCGGCCCGGCCAGCATCCGCAGCACGTCGAGCACCACCTGATGGCCCGGCACGCGCAGCCCGATGGTTTGCTCGGGCGAGACCGCCTCGCGGACCTTCGGCGGCAGTTGACGCACCAAGCTGTCCGTGTGCGAATTGCCGACGACCAACGTGACCGGTCCCGGCCAGCAGCGCCGTGCAAGCCGCCGGGCCAAGGGACACATGTCGGGGGCGTAGTCGCGGGCCTCGTCGGCGCTCTTGATGGCCAGCGTCAAGGGCTTCGACAACATTCGATCTTTCACCGCCGTCAGCCGGCAGACCGCCTGTTCGTCCAACGCGGAGGCCGCCAGACCGTAGACCGTCTCGGTCGGCAGCGCCACCAGCCCCCCTTCCGCCAGGGCCTGCACGGCACAATGCACCACGTCGCGCCAGTCATCCGTGCTGCGCAGATCAATCACCACCGGCGGCATAAGAGTATCCTGCTGAAATCGTCGTAATGCCTTATTTTACAGGTTGTTGCGCCCCACCGTCAACCCGAAGCGGGAGGAGGTCGCCGAGCATGTCAACGCCGTCGGCATAGTCGTTGCAATTGAAAAATCTCCTGCAATCCGATTATGTTCCGCCCTCGCCCGGGCCGAAACATAAAGATGTGTATCCCGGCCCAACTCGGCGGAGGAAGTAGCCCCGAAGCAGGAAGTATTTATGGAGCCTAAACCGGATGGCATGGGTAAGCGCAGCTTACCCGTGTACCACAACTCCCCACGGGTAAGCTGCGCTTACCCATGCCACCCGAATCTGGGTTTCAGCGAACAATCCAGACCAAAAGTACAATCAGGTTACAAGGAAGGTGTTCAATGCGATTTTTTCCGGCAAAAACGGCGTTGATTTGCACGTTGAGCGTTATCCTGTTGCCCGGCTGGTCACTGGCAGCCAACCCCTCGGCGGAGCAGGCACTGAAACTCGTACCGGTCCAATCGGGGGTGGATTTTGATCGGCCCACCGCGGATGAGGCCGCAAAGTGCAAAATGCTGGCCAAAAAGATCGACGGACGCGTCGGCTGGATCGTCGAGACGCCCAACGGCACGATCCTGCGGCGGTTCGTCGACTCCAACGGCGACAACGTCGTGGACCAATGGAGCTACTACAAGGATGGGCTGGAGGTCTACCGCGATATCGACATCAACTACAACGGCAAGGCCGATCAGTACCGCTGGTTCCACACCGGCGGGAGCCGCTGGGCGCTGGATCGAAACGAGGACGGGAAGATCGACGCTTGGAAGTCGATTTCGGCCGAGGAAGTGACTGCGGAGATCGTGGCGGCCATCGCCACTCGCGACGCCGACCGCTTCGCCCGGCTGGTGCTCACGCCCAATGAATTGAAGTCGCTGGGGCTTGGCAAGGAGCGGGCGGAGAACATCGCCGAGAAAGCCGCCAAGGCGACCGCCGGATTCAAGGCGATGTCGGCGCGTCAGAAGACGCTCGCCCGGAACGCCATTTGGGTCCAGTTTAGCGCCGGCGCTCCCGGGGTGGTGCCCGCCGGAACCGACCAATCGACCAAGGACGTGCGGGTGTACGAAAACGTGACGGCGATCGCCAAAAGCGGCGGGCAGCACCGGCAGGTGCAGATCGGCACGTTGGTGCAAGTGGGCGACCTGTGGCGGGCAATCGACTTGCCACGGCCAACGGCCGAAGGACAGGCCGATTCGGCGACCGAGGGATTCTTCTTCCACGCCTCGCTTACGATGCGGAACGAGCCTGGTGCGGCAATTGCGGGCGGAAGGATGCAAAAACTGCTCGCCGACCTGGAAAACCTCGACAAGGGGGCCGCGCAGGCAACCACGCCCGCCGAGCAGGCGAAATACACCAAGCAACGAGCCGACCTGTTGCAGCGGATCGCGGCGGCGGCAAAATCGCCCGACCAACGCGAAATGTGGATCCGCCAGCTTGCCGACATGCTCAGCGCCGCCGTGCAGTCGGGTACTTACGAGGACGGAGTCGAGAGGCTTGAAACGCTTTACCGCAAACTGGCGAAGAACAAGGCGGACAGGAACCTCGCCGCGTACGTGAAGTTCCGTCAACTGACCGCGGCCTATTTCCTCGCCATGCAGGCGCCGAAGGCCGACTTCGCCAAGATTCAGGCCAACTGGCTGAAGACGCTGGAGAAGTACATTGCCGACTATCCGACCTCGCCCGACGCCGCCGAGGCCATGCTCCAGTTGGCCATCAGCGAGGAGTTCAACGGCGAAGAGGTCGCGGCGAAGAAGTGGTATCGGAAGATCGTCGGCGATTTCACCAACTCGCCGGCGGCCCAAAAGGCGGCCGGGGCGCGGACCCGACTCGATTCGATCGGCAAGCGGATCGAGCTCGCCGGGCAAAGCCCGCTGGGAAGCCCCGTCGATCTGGCAAACTATCGCGGAAAGGTCGTGCTGATCCAGTATTGGGCCACCTGGTCCGCTCCGGCCAAGACCGACATGGCCACGCTGAAGGAGCTTTGGAACAAGTACGGTCGCTCGTTCACCGTCATCGGCGTCAACCTGAACAACGACGTGGAGGACTTGAACGCCTATCTGGCCGAGAACCCGTTGCCTTGGAAGCAGATTTACGAGCAGGGGGGCATGGACAGCCGCCCGGCAAACGCAATGGGAATCCTCACCGTGCCGACGATGATACTGGTGGACCAGCAGGGCAAGGTCGTCAACCGCAACGTCTCGACGGTCGAGCTGGAGTCGGAGCTGAAGAAGCTGATCCGGTAGGCAACCGTTCACTGGGGACTGTCCCAATTTTCGCGGCGTGAGGGACGTTGCCTTGGAAAATCGCTTGACCGCCGCGAAAATGGGACTGTCCCCCTTGCGCCGCTTCCAGATCGGCCACGAAGACTGAGCCCGCTCTCGTTCCCATGCTCCGCGTGGGAATAAGAATTATGTGCGACCGACGGTCGCGGCTTTATAATAGCGCCTCCTCACCAGAATTCGTGGGTAAATTCTGGTGAGGAGACGGGAAAAAAAGGCCTTACGGCCAACTGCCGGAATTGTCGTCCCCAGACGATCCGCGTGTTTCTCAATCGCATCAAACATTGGCTCGTTCGTAGGATTTTCGACATCAAGTGTTGACAGTTTTTCATCAAACGGTTATGTTTATAATCGTTTGATGTTAAATACATCAGGAAATAATCATGCTCCCCAAGACGCCCGATCCGCCGTGCAACAGCGAGTGGAAAATCAGGCGAACTTTTTGGCAGCGCGAGGGGTACGCCGCCCGCGACGTCTACCAGAATACAGGCCGGCGGCACGGCTGGGTGCCTGCCATGGTCAAGACGATGCTGGGACGCTCGGCGGGAAAGGGCCGCCTGACCACCGCTTGTCCACGGAACGTGAGGAGCCGTCCCGCGTCATGTGCAAGGGGCGTGCGAGCGGCGTTCACGCTGGTGGAATTATTGACGTCCATCACTATCATTGCGATCCTGATTGCCCTGCTGTTGCCCGGCGTACAGGCGGCCCGCGAGGCGGGCCGTCGGATGGCTTGCAGCAACCACTTAAAGCAGATCGGCTTGGCCTTGCACCTTTACAGTCAAGCGAACGATGCGTTCCCTCCCGGCGTTATTGCCGTATCCAGCTTCACGAATTCGGTCCATTATATCGACGTCTGGTCCGAGGCCAGCCAGACGGATTCGCCAAATCAAGGGACCAGTTTCTTGCTCCGCATCCTCCCCTTTATCGAGGGCGACAATCTGGTCAGGGCGTGGGACTATTCCGTTGGCATCTGTTGCACTACTCCCAATCCCGGCACGGCGCTAAGCAACTTCGCCATCGCCAATCAGGACATCGCAACCTTCTATTGCCCGAGCCGACGGTCTAAAGTCCGTCAGGGCGTTGACACGGGGTCCGAGGGGTTGATGTACTTGTCGGCCGCGTGGACGGGGGTGGCGCCGATTACGGCGGATGCGTCGGCCGCCACGCCGGTTGGGACGTCGAACACTACTTTCCCGACTGCCGGACGTGCGATACGTGGGTTTTGAGCGCCAACTTCATTCCCCGCCCGCTGACAACCGTCACCGATGGCGTGCCACACGCTCCAGGCACCGGCCCAGCGCCGCCCAAGCGATGGGGAATCTTCGGCAAGCCCAACGTCGCCACCAGACCCGCCGATATAAAGGATGGCTTGTCCCGCACGATCATCACCGGCGAATTGCAGAAACTTCCGAAATGTCCCGCAAACACCCCCGTCGACTACGCCATGAGCCATGACGGCTGGGTTGTCGGGGACTTCTCGACGTTGTTTAGCACCGGCACTATGGAACAGACCTACGGATTGAATCCCGTGAGCTCGGGCGGGATTATGATCAACAACGGCAACATGGCGGCGCCGGGCAGCGAACATCCCAATGGTGCAAACTTCGGGATGGCCGATGGCTCCGTGTGGTTCATCGCCACGCGGTCGAATCCGAACGTCTTCGCATTGTTGGGCAGCATGGCCGACGGCCTGCCCGTATCGCCCGATTATTAGTACTGTTGCGTTACGTATGAATTGGACGCTCCGACGTGCGTTGGAGGTGGAAAGACCCTGTTTCAGGGCGTGGCAGGTCTTCTCGACAACGTGCCGTGCCGCGCCCCAGTTTCAAGAGGAAAGGTGATCGCATGAAGTACGTTTTTATGATGATGATGGGTTTGTGTTTGTTCGCGGTCGGTTGTGACGATACAGATGATTATCCGCCCGGCGACCAGAATATTGAAGCGAACGACGACCAGGATGATGGAGCGAACGACGGCCAGGATGATGGAGCGGCCGGCAACTCGCGTGGAGTACCGCGCGTGTATTCGACTCCGCGCGTTGACTGATTGTCATAGGCTATCCGTAAAATCGCTTCCTTGTTCCCATGCTCCGCGTGGGAACGAGTAGGGTTATTTCAACCGCCAAAGGATCGCTCCTCGGCCAACAGCCGGTCGATCATCGACTGCGCGTCGTCGACCGCGCCCATCACTCGCGCAAACCACAGCGAGAAGCATAAACCGTCGCGGTTGAACACTTCCTCGGGAAAACAACCGACGACACTGGCGGCGATCCGCGCGTTGAGGTCCGGGTTTGGACTCGCCGCCGAAAACGACGACTGGAACTTATCGGTGGAACGGCCCGTGGGATGGTTCGCCAAGAAGGTTTCCGGCGATTCGATTTCCTCGATCAGCAGCTCAGTCCAACGTTCCGCATGTCGGCGGAGGCGGTTCAGTTCGACCGCGTCCTGGGCGTCGATTTCCGAGACACGCAGCAACAGCGTCAGCGCGCGGCACCGTGCTTCGGCGTGTCCGATCATCACGCTCCGCGCGACCGGCTCCGCCTCGTCGGTCCCGCGCCGCCGGTCGTAGGCCGACAGCACGGCGGTCCAAATCCGCGTAAGGACTTCGCCGGTGAGAATCTCCTCGATCGTGCCGCACAGTTGTTGACGGGAAACATCGCCGCCCTTTAGGGTCCGTGCCCAGCAGTCCAGCCGCACTTTTGAACAAGTCCAGTATTGTTCAATGCACTCGGCGGGAATCCGCCGGCAACCGCCGGTCAACGCCGTGCAGTGCGTTGCAACCATCCCGGCCAGTTCGACAAGCTCGCTTGCGTGCATGGGGGATAGCATGAGCAAAGCCCGTTCCCAAAGCAACGGAACCCGGCGACGCTCCGGCGACGGGGGCGCAAAGACTTATAGCCGTATAACTTGCGCTGCTCGATTCGCTCCCGCGTTTTGGGTTATGCCGATACATGGTGTTGCCCGAAGGCAACATGGGTATCATAACAGCCCGTTGGATAAGTCGGTTTTCGAGAGTTCGGGTGCCACTGCTGGCTTGTCCAGCAGTGTTTTCCCGGGTGTTTCTCCCCGCACTGCTGGGCAAGCCAGCAGTGGCACCCTTTCTCAACGAGCTTTATGTGGTTGCCTGCCGGGCGGCGCGGCGGCGGTCGGTCTCTTTCAGAAGAATCTTTCGCAACCGAATCCGACTTGGCGTGACCTCGACCAACTCGTCCTCGGCGATGAACTCCAACGCCTCTTCGAGCGAGAGCCGTCGGGCGGGCTTGAGCAACACGTTCCGGTCGTGCCCGGCGGCGCGCATGTTGGTCAGTTTCTTCTCCTTCGTAGGATTCACGTTCATGTCGCTCGCGCGGCTGTTCTCGCCGACGATCATCCCCTCGTAAACCACGTCGCCGGGCGCGACGTGCAACTCGGACCGATCCTGAAGTCCGTCCAGGGCGAAGGCCACTGCCTGGCCGGCGACGATCGAGATCAGCACTCCGGTTGCCCGGCCGGGGACTGCCTCGGCCATGGGGGCGTATTTCTCGAAGAGGTGGTGAACCACTGCCGTGCCGGCGGTGGCGTTCAGCAGCCGGGTGCGCAGTCCGATCAATCCCCGCGCCGGAATCGAGAAGTTCAAAAAATTGTATTCGTTGTGTGCGGTCATTTCGACCAACTGGCCGCGCCGCGCGCCGACCAGTTCCATCACCGGTCCGGTGCGGTCGGCTGGGACCTCGACCACGAGCGACTCGAACGGTTCGTGCGGTTGTCCGTCGATTTCGCGGAAAATCACCCGCGGTTTGCCAATCGAAAGTTCGTATCCCTCGCGGCGCATGGTCTCGATCAGGATCGAGAGGTGCAGCACGCCGCGCCCCGAAACGGCGAACTGCTCGGTGCCGGGGATCGGCTCTACCCGCAGGGCGACGTTCCGCTCCAACTCGCGGTAAAGCCGCTCGCGCAGATGGCGGCTGGTGAGGAATTTTCCCTCGCGGCCGGCCAGCGGCGAGGTGTTCACGCCAAAGGTCATTTGCAGGGTCGGATCGTCCACCGTTACGCGCGGCAATGCCCGAGGCGCCTGTGGCGAGGCGACCGTGTCGCCGATCTCGATCCCTTCGAGTCCCACCACGGCACAGATATCGCCGGCGTCCACCTCGTGGACTTCCTTTCGGCCGAGGTCCTCGAAAAGGTAGACCGAGACGGCCTTGGACGGGGTGGCGCGATCTTTCGTCTGCATCAGCACCACGTTTTGCCCCTTCCGCAGCGTACCCGATTGGACCCGTCCGATGGCGATACGCCCCACGTAGTCCGACCAATCGAGCGTTGTGACCAGCATTTGTAGCGGCTCGTCCAGTTTAACTTCAGGGCCGGGTATTTTCTCCAGGATCATGTCCATCAGCGGCTGCACGCCGTCGGTCTTCCTCGTGGGGTCGGCGGTGGCGTAGCCCAACTTCGCGCTGGAGAAGAGATACGGGAAGTCGGCCAGCAGGTCGTCGGCGCCGAGCTGCAGGAATAGATCGAGGACTTCGTCGAGTACCTCGTTCGGCCGGGCGTCGGGTCGGTCGATCTTGTTGATTACCACCAGCGGCCACAGCCCGCACTCGAAGGCCTTCGAGAGGACGAACCTGGTTTGCGGCATGGGGCCTTCGGCGGCGTCGATCAGCACCAGCGCGCCGTCGGCCATCCGCAGCACCCGCTCTACTTCGCCGCCGAAGTCGGCGTGGCCGGGTGTGTCGATGAGGTTGATTTTTACGCCCCGGTATGGGATGGCGATGTTTTTAGATAGGATTGTGATCCCGCGTTCCCGCTCCAGTTCGTTGGTGTCGAGGATCTGTTGTCCGACGAGCTGCGTTTCACGAAATCGCCCGCTCTGGCGCAACATGCAATCGACCAGGCTGGTCTTGCCGTGGTCGACATGAGCGATTATAGCCACGTTGCGTATGTCGTTGCGTCGCATAACCTGCGATCCGTCGGTTGGAAGCCTCTGCGGAAAGGCGAAACCATTCAGACTATCATGTATGACGGTGGGACGTCAATAGAAGCGATTCCACGAAGCCGGCCAGGGGTGCAGGAACGGACTTCTTGTCGGTTTTGGACTGGCTGGGTTGGGATCGGAGATTTTGGGTTCGGGTGGTAGAATTTGTGACGATTTGGGCAATCTGGCATTTCAGGAAAGGAATCTACCATGGGAATGGACTTCCA
>JAUWNG010000029.1 GCA_030612765.1 Planctomycetota bacterium | reverse complement strand
AGCCGCGACAATCGAGCGTGGCGTGTTTCTCCAGCGCGCAGCTCAGATCGAAGGGAGAAAAGACCACACCCCAGCGGTCGCCGAACTTGACGCCTTCCAGGTCGGGCGGGACTTTGCGTATCTTGTCCTTCAGCGGCTGGCCTTCCCCGGCCGACTCGGGATCGCGGCGCGAAACGATTCGCAGGTCGGCCCCGCCGTACTTCGTACTCAGCAGCGGATCGTCGGGTGGGATGCGTTCAAGTTTCCGGTCGGGAAAAATCTTCCTCATTTCGCGTCGGAACGACTCGCTGAACGCCCGGCTGGCACAGATCGAGTCGGCCAGCACCATCCCGCCGCGTTCGATGTACAGTTTCAGCCGCTTGCGTTCGGCGTCGGTCAGCCGGAAGGCGGTCCGCCCGTGCATGAACACCAGGTGGTGGTCCATCAGGGCGTCGTCGGTAATGGCCAGCGGCTTCTCGCGGACGTGTGTTCGGAGCCGCAGTTGGTCGGCGGCGGCGTCCATCAGGTTGACGACTGCCCGTGGAGCGGAGTTGCATCCGCCGGGGTGTCGGAGCGTGGCGACGTACAGCCGGCCGCGTTCGATCTGGTCGCCTGCCCGGCGAGTGGTCTTCGATAGGAAGAAATCCTCCTTGGACTTCAGTTCCCGATTGGTGGCGTAGGCCAGGATGTTGATACCCAGCGCCATTGCGGCGTCGATCTGTTCCTGGACCACTCGGCTATATTTTTTTCCCCGCCCCGGGCGCGACAGTTCCCAGAGGCAGGAGAGCGAAGGCCGAGGATTGCCCGGCGGGTCGACCGGGGCATAGATCAGGCTCGTGCGGCAGCCGAACTCGACGCCCCAGAGCGGCCGCAATTGACGCGGATCGACTTTCTCCTCGGCGTACCAGATCGGGTGCTCCGGCTCGAGCAGCCGCAGCTTGTATTCCGGCTCGGGAAAGACCTGGCGCATCAATTCTCGGAAGCCGCGGTCGAAGTCGGTCCCGCCGCAATACCCTTCGGCCAGCAGGAATCCGCCTCGGTCGAGGTAATCGCGGAGTTTTTGGGCCAGTTCCGTTTGCTCGGCGGGCTTTTGTGGCAACGGGCTTCGGCTGCCGCAGAGGTAAAGCACCGGCATCTGCAACAGGTCTTCGACGTCGGCCAACCGCAGATCTATCACCTGCCAGGTCATGTCCCGCTTCCAACCGCGTTCAACGTAGCCGGTCAGATTGGCCACGTCGCTGCGGTGCCGGTTCCAATCGTTGCCCGCGCCGTGTTGCAGTTTTCCCAACAGCACGGGCCAGCGCCCCTTGGAGAGGAACAGCAGGGCGAACGAGGTGCCGATGACGGGTTGAGTTTCCGCGCCGCCAGTGCCGGTCCAAAATCCCGACAGCCCGTCTTGCCGGCGGATCAACATCTCGGCGCCTTCGCGGTACCAGTCGGCGCGGTTTGACTGTCCCTGGCGTAAAGCCAGCGGTATAAACCGCCGCGCGGTGAGCCGGCCGACTCGCTCGAGACCGTAGAGATAGTAGAGCAGCCAGACTTGGCCGCCTGGATTGCGGCTGATGGAGTAGCGTTGTCCGAGCCATCGCAGTCCGTTTTCGATGCGGTCGGCAACGTCGTCCTTGCCGCCCGGGCAACAGTCGATCCGCTCGCCGACCACCCGCGCGTCGCTGGCGCTTACTCGTCCCGAGGAGATCACCAACGAGGTGATTCCCGCGCAGGTCATGCTTCCGGTGCCGGGCTGTCTCAGCTTGTATCCCCAGGAGCCGTCCGCGTTTTGGGATCCCGTTCCACTCCAATAATTTTTGGCCAAGAGCCAGGTCCGGGAATTCGCCGGCACGCCGACTCGCTCCGCCTCGTGGAGCGCCAACAGCGCGAATTGGGCATTCGAGTTGTCCCCCTCGTCGCTGCAACCGGGGCAGGTCGAATAGGTCCACGCGCCTTTGTACGGGCCGGCGGCGATTTGGTTGCCTTCCAGCCACTTCACGTTGCCGCGGATGAGCAGTCGGTCTTTTTCCGGCTCGGCGCGGGCGAAAACCATCGTTTGCAACGCGACGACGTAGGTTTTATCGGACTTGATCTTGCGGAGGTAACTTAGCGCCTTTTGCATTGATTCGTCTTCCGGCCCAACGCCGGAGTTCAACAATGCCAAGGTGCTAAGCGCGCTGATGCCGCCTTCAAATATGGGGTGGTCGGCCCACGAGCCGTCGGCGCGTTGCTGCCCCTTGAGGTAATTCACCCCGCGGTCGATCGCAGTTCGGACCTGCTCGGCGGTGAGTTCCGCCCGCACAGTCCCTACAATCGCCCCGAACGACCAGACGGCAAGCACGGCGATGGCCGCCAGACGCATCATGCGGAACTCCCTCCAGCCGATTGCCGAAAAAACGGTGTGAATGTGACCATAAGCATCTTAGAATTAAGCAGTTAAGTCGGCAACCACCCGGCGCCGGCCCTGGGTGGTTTCGTCGGCCGCATGTAGAATGATAACATTAGAAAACGTGCGAAACCGCAAGCGGTCCCGAATCCCGAGTCCCGAACCCCGAACCCCCCAATGTCCGTGAAACCGCGAAACCTCGGCGACGTGTTGCAAGAGTTCAGCCAGCACCGCCGCCTGATGCAGGAAGAATTGCAGAAAGTCATTATCGGTCAGGCCGACGTGATCGAGCAGATGTTCGCCGCCATTTTCACCCGCGGCCACTGTCTTTTGGTCGGCGTTCCGGGGCTGGCCAAGACGCTGCTGGTGAGCACGTTGGCCCGCATCCTCGACGTGCAGTTCAAGCGGATCCAGTTCACGCCCGACCTGATGCCCTCGGACATCACCGGCACGAACGTGTTGGAGGAGGACGATCGTGGCCGGCGGGATTTCCGCTTCGTCCAAGGTCCGGTGTTCACCAACATCCTGCTGGCCGACGAGATCAACCGCACTCCGCCTAAGACCCAGGCCGCGCTGTTGCAGGCGATGCAGGAGCGGGAAGTGACCGTCGGGCAAGAGACCTATCCGCTGCCCGACCCGTTCTTCACCATCGCCACGCAGAACCCGATCGAGCAGGAAGGGACATACCCGCTGCCCGAGGCACAGTTGGACCGCTTCATGTTCAACATCAAGGTCGATTACCCATCGGCCGAGGAGGAGCAGCGGATCCTGGCAACCACCACCCGCGGCGAGCGGCCGGAGGTCCGCAAGGTTCTCTCGGGCAAGGCGATCGTCAACCTGCAAAACCTGGTGGGTAAGGCGGCCGTGAGCGAGTACATCGTGCAGTACGTCTCGCGGCTGGTCCGCTCCACCCGGCCCAAAGACCCCTCGGCGCCCGAGTTCATCCGCGAACTGGTCGATTGGGGCGCCGGTCCCCGCGCCGGTCAGTTTTTGATCCAGGGAGGCAAGGCATTGGCGGCGATGGACGCCCGGTTCTCCGTCTCGATCGAGGACGTGCAGAAAATAGCCATCCCGGTTTTGCGACACCGCATCAGCACCAACTTCCAGGCCCAAGCCGAGGGCATGACCAACGAAGACCTCATCGAGCGGCTGATCCGCGAGACGCCGCCGCCGGTCATTCCCAAGTATGAGTAATGAATGATGAATGATGAATTACAGACAGCCGTTGTCGCTACGAATATTCATTATTCATCATTCTTCATTCATCATTTTCCACCATGTCCACCGCCGAAAAATACCTGAAGCCGGAAGTGATCCGCCAGATCAAGCGGTTGGACCTGCGCGCGCAGTTCATCGTGAAGGGGTTCTTGCAGGGGCTGCACGCCAGCCCGTTCCACGGCTTTTCGGTCGAGTTCAGCGAACACCGCAAATACACGCCCGGCGACGACCCCAAGGACATCGACTGGCTGGTCTACGCAAAGACCGACAAGTATTACGTCAAGAAGTTCGAGGCCGAGACGAACGTCACCGGCTATCTGGTGATGGACCTGAGCCGCTCGATGGGCTACACCTATCGGCAGGAATTGACCAAATTCGACTACGCCATCTGCCTGGCCGCCGCGCTGTGCTACTTGATGGTCCATCAGCAAGACCCGGTCGGTCTGCTCACTTTCGACCGGAAGATACGCCACAGCCTGCGTCCCAAGGCGCGGCGGAGACAGATCGGCGACGTGCTCTCGCTGTTGGCCAACCTCAAACCCGAGGGCGAGACGGACATCGCCCAGAGCCTCGTCCAAGTGGCGGCCATGCTCCGGCACACCAGTCTGGTGATGATTTTCTCCGATCTGCTGGCCGACCCCGAGCCGGTCATGCAATCGCTCTACCGGCTGCGGCACGGCGGGCACGACGTAATCCTATTCCACGTGCTGGACGAGGCCGAGGTCAATTTCCCCTTCCGAGGCATGGTCGAGTTCGAGGAATCGGAGAGCCGCCAGCTAATGACCCTCGACGCCGACGGCTTCCGCGGCGCGTATCTATCCGAGGTCGAGTCGTTCCGCGAAAACTATCGCCGCGAGTGCTTCCAGGCCGGAGTGGACTACGTGCCGCTGGACACCAGCATGCGCTTCGACCGGGCACTGACGGAATACCTGATGCGGAGAAGCGGTCGGGGGTGAGTGTTTAGCCCCGGCGTCCACGCCGGGAAATATGTGTGTGATTTGTGCTGACGAGAATATGCCGTTAAGCCGCTTGCGGTTTCGCAAATAAATTGGATCGCCATGAACCAAAACGACAACATAAATAATTCGTTGTTAGTCGCGGACACAGAGCATCCGACGAGTGCTTTCCCACACGGAGTGCGGGAACGAGTCTGCGAAGCCGCAAGCGGTTCGCCGAAAGCACCAGCCCCCCAATCCCGAGTCGTGACACCCGAGCCCCGAATCCCGAATCCCGAGCCCCGCTCCACCCGTCCCTCGTCCCTCGTCCCCCGCCCCTCGCCCCTCCCATGACCTTCGTCCATTTATCACTCCTGGCCGGGACCGCGCTGGTGGCGCTGCCGATCGTGCTGCATTTGATCATGCGGCGCCGGCCGATACGGCTGGAGTTTCCGGCGCTAATGTTCATCCGGAAGCGGCACGACGCGAACCGGCGTCGGCTCCGGCTGCGTCATTTGCTGCTGCTGTTGCTTCGGGCGGGGGTGATCGCACTGCTGGCCTTCGCGTTGGCCCGGCCCAGCGTAAAACTGCCCGGCGCGACCGGCACGCAGGAGGCGCCGGTGGCCGCGGCAATGGTTTTCGACGCCGCGCCGCATACACAATATCGGCACGAGAACCAGACCCGGCTCGAGGCCGCCGGGGACCTCGGCCAGTGGCTATTGATGCAATTGCCAGAGCAGAGCGAGATCGCGGTACTCGATACCCGATTGGGGTCGGCCGCCGCGTTTTCGCCCGACCGGGGCGCGGCCAAGGATCGGATCGCGCGGCTGATAAGCGTGGCCAACTCGCGGTCCTTGCCCGAAACGCTGGTGGCCGCCGCGAAACTCCTGAAATCGAGTAGTTTGTCGCGGAAAGAGATTTACGTCTTCACGGACCTGTCGCGCGGCTCGTGGCCGCTGAAACAGTCCGCCGCGCTGCAAAAACAGATCGAGACAATCGGCGACTGCGGCGTTTACGTCGTGGACGTGGGCGTTGCGGACCCGACCGACTACGGCCTGGGCGAGACGCGGCTTTCCACCGAAGTCCTCTCCAGCAACGGCACGCTGGGGATCGAGAGCGGCCTTTCCTGCGTCGGCCGGTCCGCCAAACGCAACGTCGAACTGTATCTGTTGGACGACGACGGCAAACCGCAAAAGCGGAGCGAACAGAGCGTCGAGGCCGCGCCGGGAGAACTACGGCCGGTCGAATTTCGCATCGGAGGGTTGGAGCCGGGCACGCATCAGGGGTTCTTGCGGATCGTCGGCGAGGACGGCCTGGCGGCGGACGACGTGCGATATTTCACCTTCGAGGTCAAGCCGGCGTGGCGGCTGCTGCTGGCCGCGCCGAAGCCGGCCAAGCGGTACACCCTGTTCCTCGCCGAGGCGCTGGCCCCGGAAATATATCGCCGCCGCGGAGTGGCCCGATTCGATTGCGACATCTGCGATCTGGACTCAGTGGCCGAGCGGCCGTTGGCCGATTACGCCGCCGTGTGCCTGCTGGACCCGACACCATTGCAGCCGGCGGTTTGGAAGAAGCTGGCCGATTACGCCGCGGAAGGCCACGGTGTGGCGATCTTTCTCGGTCGCAACGCTTTGCCGCTCGACTCGTTCAACGAGCCGCAGGCGCAGGAATTGCTGCCGGGCAAATTGCTCCGCCAGGCGCGTCGCCCCGACGGCGAGTTGCACTTGGCCCCGCGCGACTTTCAGCATCCGATTCTCGCGGTCTTCCGCGGCCGCTCCGGTTCGGTTCCCTGGGAAATGTTTCCGGTGTTCCGCTACTGGGAACTCGACCAAACGGCAAAAGGCGTGGGCGTTGTGCTGCCCTTCAACGACGGCCGACCGGCGCTGTTGGAACGCACGGTAGGCCGAGGTCGGGCGCTGACGATGACCACGCCCGTCTCCGACCGGCCAAATCAAACCCAAAAGCCTTGGAACCTGCTGCCGGTGGGCGAGGCCTGGCCGTTTATGATTCTCGCCAATCGGATGGCCTCCTACCTGGTCGGCGGCAGCGACGAGCATTTCAATTACCTCGCCGGCCAGACGGCCGTTATGCGACTTGATCCGGCCCAGCAGCGGCGCGGATATCTGCTGTTCACGCCGGACGGCATGAGCACCCCCTACCCGGCCGTGCTCGATCGCCGTGAGTTGCCGATTACCACGACCGATCAGGTGGGCAACTACCGGCTCCTCTCGGGCGGCGAAGGGCAGGTGGACCTCGGCTTCAGCGTCAATTACGCACCCAAGCAGACGCAACTCGAACGCATCACCGAGGGGGAGTTGTCCGGCATCTTCGGTCCGGTAAAGTATCGTCTGGCCCGCACCCGCCAGCAGATCGACCGCGACATCAGCGCCGGCCGCGTGGGACGGGAGTTGTTTCCGCCGCTGATCCTGATTGTCGCGTTGATATTGGCGCTGGAATCGTTTGTTTCAAACCGGTTTTACAAGGAGTAATGTAGCACAGACACGTAGGGTGCGTCCTCGACGCACCACAAACAAAGCAGACCTTTCCAAAATATCGGTGCGTCGCGGACGCACCCTACCCCCATGTTCCGACTTTCCTTCTATCCCGTTTTCGACAGCTACCTGCTGGTGGCGCTGGCCGCGCTGTTGCTGATGGGATTGCTGTGGTTCGGACCGAGCCGGGAGCGGACGAGCCGACGGCAACGGATGATGCTGGTCCTGCTCCGCGCGGCCGTGATCGCGCTGGCGGCGCTGGCCATGCTCCGGCCGACGCTGATCTACACCCGGACGACGAAACAAGCGGCCACCTTGGTCGTGTTGGCCGACCAGTCGCGGAGCATGTCCGTACCCGACGCGGTGGGCGGCAAGACCCGCTGGCAGGCTTTGCGAGACACGCTCGGAGACGCCGCCGACGAGCTGAGCAATCTGACCCGCGAGTTTGAGTTGAAGGCATACACCTTTGACGACGAAGTGCATGAGGTGGACGTGGAGCAGGGGCGACTCGATCTGCCGGAGCGGCCCGAGGGACGGCAAACCGCAATCGGGGCATCGTTGGAAGACGTGTTGCGACGCGAGGCCGGCAAACGGCTCCTCGGCGTGGTGTTGCTCAGCGACGGCGCGCAACGGGCATACGCGCCGCGCGACCTGCCGCCGCGGACCGCCGCCGTCAGGCTCAAGCACCTCGGCTACCCCTTGTTCACCTTCCCCCTGGGCCAGTCGCGCGGCCTGGGCGACGCACGCGACGTAGCCGTCAAGGACTTGATCGTCAATTCCAGCGTGTTCGTCAAGAACGAATTGGGCATCAGCGGCCAGGTCCGCGTCGACGGTTACGTGGGCGTCGATATTCCGGTGCGAGTGCTGTTCGAGACCGCGCCGGGAAAGATGGAAATCGTCGCCCAAGAGAAGATCAAAGCCGACGCCGACGGCCGGCTATTGCCAATCAGACTTAGCTACGTCCCCCAAGTGCCGGGCGAGTTCAAGCTCACGCTGGAGGCCGCCGGGCAGCCGGGAGAGTTGGTGACCACCAACAACGAGTTGAGCACCTTCGTCAACGTGCTCAAGGGCGGACTGAACGTGTTGTATCTCGAAGGGGCGCTCAGGGTCGAGCAGAAGTTTATCCGCCGCACGCTGGACTCCTCGCCCGACATCAAGGTCGATTACGTGCGGATCGATCCCCGCGACCCGCAAAGCCGGCCGCCGGACCTCGCCGAACGGTTCACCCCGGGCAAGTACGACGTGTACATCATCGGCGACCTGGATTCGACCATCTTTGAGGGCCGGGAATTGGCCGATCTGGCCGAGTGCGTCAACCGCGGGGCGGGCCTGATTATGCTCGGCGGGTTCCAAACCTTCGGACCAGGCGGTTACGGAAACACCCCGCTGGCCAAGGTGCTGCCGGTGGGAATGGACCGGCTCGAACGCCAGCGGCCCGACGCGCCGGTCCGCGGCGACCTGCACTGGCCCGGCCCGCTCCAGATGCGACCCACGCCGCTGGGGATGATGCACTTCACGATGACGTTGGCGGGCAGCCGGCGCGAAAACTCCTCGCTCTGGGCGAAGCTGCCGCCGCTGGAAGGGGCCAACCGGTTCCACGACCTCGCGCCGGGCGCGATCGTGTTGGCCGAATCGGGCGAGGATAAACCTCTGCTGGTCGCGCACAACTTCGGCGACGGCCGAGTGGTGGCCTTCGCCGGCGATTCCACCTGGCGCTGGCAGATGCATGGATACGAGTCGGCACATAAGCGGTTCTGGCGACAGATGATCCTTTGGCTGGCACGGAAAGA
Organism: Planctomycetota bacterium; assembly: GCA_030612765.1. Classification (GTDB taxonomy): domain Bacteria; phylum Planctomycetota; class Planctomycetia; order Pirellulales; family Thermoguttaceae; genus JAHIKV01. Next base: position 21,647 of record JAUWNG010000029.1, on the reverse strand, counting down.
CCAGACGCGGGACAGAAGGGTTTGGATCAGTCTGGTTCAGCGCCGCTTCGCGCCGTTGCAGCGGGTGGAGTTTGCCGCGGGCGCGAACTCGCCGACCGGAGATCCGATCGCCGATGCCGAATACAAGGCCGTGGTCGTCATGCCCGACGGCACGCGGCAACCCTTGTCGTTGGTCCGCGAAAACGAGCGGATGTCCGGCTCGTTCCGCGACACGCGCACCGCCGGCGACTACTCGATCGAGATCACCGCGACACGGCAGGGTCAACCGCTGGGCGCCGCCCGGGCGCGGTTCCTCGTCTACCGGCAAGACCTCGAACTGGACAACGCCTCGGCCAACGCCGCCACGCTGGAGAGTATCGCCCGGATCGGCGGCGGCAAAGCGCTGGCCCCCGAACAGTTGCCCGAGCTGATCCGCCGCCTGACCGAGGAGACCGAGCATCTGGAAGTGCGTCAAGAGACGAAAAAGACGTTCTGGGACACCTGGACGTTTTTCTTGACCGTGGTTGGTCTGCTGGGGTTGGAGTGGTATCTCCGCAAGCGGTGGGGGTTGGTGTAGAAGTTGTCGGGTGGTCTGGAAAACCGGGAAGATTACCCGTACACTGATGTCTGCGTATTCATCAACAACATTATGACATGGAGGATTCCTCCCATGCTCACCCAGTTATCAGTCGCCAATATCAAGTCGTGGAAATCCATTCCGCAAATGCGGCTGGCGCCGATTACCGGCCTCTTTGGCACTAACAGTTCGGGCAAGACGAGCATTTTACAACTGCTGCTAATGCTGAAGCAGACGATCGACTCCTCCGACCGTGCCCAAGTATTGGAGTTTGGTGATGAACGAAGCTTAACCAATCTAGGGAGTTTTCGAGATGTTGTGTACGGGCATGCCAAGCCGGGAAAACTGGATTTCTCCTTGGCATGGAAACTTGCCAAACCGCTTGTGATAAAAAATCCGGAAAGCAAGACCGACACGCTATTTTCAGCCGACCAATTGACTTTTTCATGCAAGCTGGATGAGAACGGATCGGAACGTTTGGCGGTATCCCAATTCGCTTACGATCTTGCTAAAGAGCAGTTCGGTCTAAAACGAAAGGGTGCCAGCGGTGGAAAGTACGAGTTAACCAGTCTGGAAGACGGTTTTCAATTCACGCGAAACCAAGGACGCCCTTGGGCTTTGCCTTCCCCTGTGAGATTTTATGGTTTTCCCGATCAAGTCTACGCCTATTACCAAAACGCAGGGTTTCTTTCAGAACTCCCATTGGCATTCGAGAAATTGTTTGGACAATTGTATTATCTTGGGCCGTTAAGGGAGTTCCCGCAACGGCACTACGCCTGGAAGGGATCGGAACCGGCGGACATGGGACGACGCGGCGAGCGCGTGGTCGATGCGTTATTAGCTGCCAGAGAACGCGGGGAGCGCGGGAAATATTTATCGTTTGGCCGCGGGCGGAAACGCCGCACGCTTGAGGAACAAATCGCCCGTTGGCTGAAAAAACTGGGGCTGATCCATGATTTTTCGGTAAAAGCAATTGCCAAGGACAGCAGCATTTATCAGGTCAAAGTAAGGAAATCCCCATCGTCCGCCGAGGTGTTGATAACCGATGTTGGTTTCGGTGTGTCACAAGTTCTGCCGGTTCTGGTTCTCTGCTACTACGTGCCGGAGGGATCCATTGTTTTATTGGAACAGCCTGAGATACACTTGCATCCTTCCGTGCAATCCGGTTTGGCGGACGTGTTTATAGACGCGATGAAAAACCGCAATATCCAGATTATCCTGGAAAGCCACAGCGAACATCTCTTGCGGCGTCTCCAGCGACGTATCGCTGAAGAATCACTCGACAAAAAGGAGACGGCACTTTATTTTTGCGATATTGGGAGAGATGGGTCGTCGCTGACGCTGCTCGACATCGACTTATTGGGCATCAGGAATTGGCCTAAGGACTTTTTTGGAGATGAAGTTGGCGAAATGGCGGCTATTTCACGCGCCGTTGTGAAGCGGCAGATGGAGGGACGATCTTGAACTCCTTTGTCGTCGACACCAACGTCGCCGTCGTGGCAAGCCTTCGTTCTCCGCAAGCGAAACCATCTTGCGTTCTGAAATGTGTCAATGCTTTGGAGAAAATCAAGAACCATGGTCGAATCGTGCTTGACGATCAGAATCGAATACTGATCGAGTACAGGAGGAATCTGTGGCCTTCCGGCCAGCCAGGATTCGGAGACGCCTTCTTCAAATGGGTTTGGCAAAACCAATGGACTGCTGAACGATGCGAACGGGTTGAGATTCAACCCCGCGGCAACGCCGGCGAAGATTATGAAGAATTCCCCAATGATCCTGCGCTCGACAAGTTCGACCCATCAGACAAGAAATTCGTGGCCGTGGCGCTCGGCAGCAAAAGCCACCCGAAAATTCTGAACGCCGTGGACCCTGATTGGTGGGAGTACAGAGAAGCATTGGAAAATCATGGCGTCCGGATCGATTTTTTGTGTTCGAGGCATTTTCGCTAACGATTACCAAGCCCCCCAGCCCCCCCTTTTTGCGATAAACAACTGGTTGCTCTTGTTCCACTTCCGGGATTCCGATACATTCCAGTGCTCCCTGATGTCGGCTCCTTCTATCGGGGGGTGAAAATAAGGGCTCTTCCCCGGAAAGGAATCCACGACATGCAAGCTACCCTTGCCGAGCTTGCCGCCTTGGTCGGCGGGGAAACCTTTGGCGACGACCAGTTGGTGATCGCAGGCGCGGCCGTGCTTCGGGACGCGGAGCCTGGGCAAATCACGCTGGTCGATCAGGCCGAGAAGGGGCGCCTTCTGGAAAGTTGCCGCGCCTCGGCCGTCGTGGCGCCGCGGGGATACGCGCCCGATGGGACGTCGGCCATCCAGGTCGACGACGTACATCAGGCGTTCTCGACAATCGTGCGATATTTCGCACCGCCGCGTCGGATGCCGCGCGTGGGAGTCAGTCCGCAAGCGGCGATCGACCAGACCGCCCGGCTCGGCGAGAACGTCGACGTCCATCCGTTCGCCACCATCGGCGCGGACGTAACGATCGGCGCCGGTTCGACGATCCATTCCGGCGTCCACGTCATGGCCGGCTCGCAAATCGGCGAAGGGACGACCATTTTCCCCAACGCCGTACTATACGAAAACACCATCGTCGGTCCGCGCTGTCTGATCCACGCCAACGCCGTGCTGGGCGCCTACGGTTTCGGCTACGGATTCGTCGACGACCGGCACGTTTTATCCGCCCAGTTGGGCAACGTCGTGCTGGGGGCGGACGTGGAGATCGGCGCCTGCTCGACGATCGACCGCGGCACCTACGGCCCGACCTCCATCGGCGACGGGACGAAGATCGACAACCAGGTGATGGTCGCCCATAACTGCCGCATCGGACGCCACAACATGCTCTGCTCGCAGGTCGGAGTAGCCGGCAGCACGACCACCGGCGACTACGTGACGATGGCCGGGCAGGTCGGCGTCCGCGACCACGTCCACATCGGCGAACGGGTCGTGCTCGGCGCGATGGCCGGCGTGACCAACGACGTGCCCGACGGCGCGCGGATGATCGGCATCCCCGCCACGCCCGAACGAGAGCAAAAAATCAAGCAAGCGGCGCTCAGCAAGCTGCCCGAGATGCGCCGCCAGTTGAAAAAACTGCAACGCACCATCGATACGCTACTAAAGGAATCGCCCGCGACGGGCAATCTGACAATCAAAGCCGACGACGGAGACCCCGACGGACAACGGGCGGTGGCGTAGAGTTAGTGGATAGTGGGTAGTGGATAGTGGGTAGTGAAAAACGTTGCCGGCCGCTTGCGGTTTCGCAAGTATTTTTCCTCGTGCCCATGCTCCGCGTGGGAACGCAGAGGAGATCAGCTTGCCGTGGCCAATTCCAACGATGCCAACATGCAAAGATGTTGCCGTAGCATGCGTTCCCACGCGGAGCATGGGAACGAGGACGCTACTCCCCGCCGCGTCGGCATCCTCGCCGGTTGGGGGCAATACCCGCTGGTGATCGCCAAGGCCCTGCGCCGCCAGGGATGCGAAGTCTATTGCCTGGGCACCATCGGACACGCCGATCCCGCGCTGGCCGGGGTGTGCGATGATTTTCGCTGGCTCGGGCTGGCCAAGTTCGGCGCCGCCATCCGCTACTTCCAACGTCACGGCGTGACGGAAGTGACGATGGTGGGCAAGATATTCAAGGTCCGTCTCTTCCAACGCTGGAGTTGGCTGCGGCATCTGCCCGACCTGCGGACGATCCGCATGTTCCTGCCCCATTTTTGGGCGAGAAAGAAGGACTGCCGCGACGACACGCTGCTCAGCGCGATCGTCGACGAGTTCGCCTCCGAGGGGATCCGCTTTGCCCCGGCGACCGACTACGCGCCGGAGCTTCTGGTCAAAGAGGGCCGGCTAACCCGCCGCGGCCCGACCGACTGGCAACAGAAAGACATCGCCTTCGGCTGGCGTTTGGCCAAGGAGATGGGCCGGCTCGACGTCGGCCAATCCGTGGCGGTGAAGGATCAGGCCGCCTTGGCGGTCGAGGCGGTCGAGGGTACCGACGAGTGCATCCGCCGCGCCGGCCAGCTCTGCCCCGCCGGAGGGTTCACCGTGGTCAAGGTGGCCAAGCCCCGGCAGGACATGCGTTTCGACGTGCCCACGGTCGGAATGCTTACTTTAGAAACGCTCCGCGCCGCCGGTGGACGGGTGTTGGCCATCGAGGCCGGCCGGACCATCCTTCTCGACCAATCCGCCGTGATCGACTACGCCAACCGTCACGGTCTGGTGATCGTCGCCCTGTCCGATCCTTCGTAACGTGCGTACCGCGCACCCGGAGATTTGATACGCTGCCGCTTTAGGGCGCTCATTGCCGCCCTCTGGCCCCCCGGCTAGCCTCTCTCCGCTCCGGTATTCCGGGGTATTCCGGGGACGCAATACCTAATTCTCAATTGCTTGCTATTGCCAGTGCCTGCCGGGCGGATTCCGGCAACTCGACCGGGAACACAGATCGTAATGGCACAATTTTGTCCCGAAGGGACAGTCGACAATAGCCCAGCAGTTCACTGCTGGGTTGCCGGTACGTCCGACCCTTGCCAAAAAGTCCCGTAGGGACGGTCGAAATTAGACCGCCACGGTTCGACCGTCCCTCCGGGACGGAACGGGGTTCGGTACTCCCGTCTCCCCAGCGATAAATCGCCGGGCTATTGTCGAACGACCCTCCGGGTCGAAATCTTCGCGCGGGTGGCGCGTCCCTGAACGAAGCGGCGGGTGGCGCGTACCTGAACGAAGCGGCGGGCGGCGCGTACCTGAGCGAAACGGCGGGTGGCACGTCCCTGAGCGAAGCGAAGGGCGTGGTCCAACGGCCAGCCACGCCCTTCGCTTTGCTCAGGGACGTGCCACCCAGACAATTTCGCGCTAACTTTCCAGAAAAGCGTCCAAGCCGGCTTTTGCGCGCTCAATCGGTTTTTGAGGGTCAATTCAACCCCGCGCCCCCCGGTTGATCAACCTGGCGCGTAAGGTTGATCAACCGGGGGTTGAACAGGGCTTACGTCTAAAGCGCGGTCGCGATGCGAAATGAATAGCCCGTGGTTTAAGCGGTTTGAGAACATCTTCAGCCCTCGGCGAATCGACGCAAGAATTAAATGGCGAAATCGGAAATTTTTTCCAGTTAATTCAGACCGGAAAATCGACCTTAATCTGAATAACAACATGGGGTTGTGGCGACAATGCACAAAACCTTCTGCAATTGCCCCTCCTGCGAGGTGTGTGCGACGAGGTCATTCTACCAGCCGAAAACGCCTAGAAAAAGGCTGTTTTTTGGCCATCGGAGTTTTCGCCTTTTTTCGCGCACCCCAGGGGCGGGCGCAAAAACCGCTTTTCCCACCCAAAATCGGCGGCCGACGTGAGGGTTCAGGGTTTAGGGTTCAGGGTTCAGGACTTGGAGCCTGAGTTCGTCGTTATTCACCCACAAATTCCGGCGAAGACCCATAATCCGGGAGTCGATAAACTTCGTGCCCTCAATGTTCCGATGGGAACGAAACCGCAAGCCGGGGAACCGGGGAACGGGAATTTCCGGCAAGGCTCGAAGAATGGGGTATTTATTGTATGTAACAAGTACGGGGTTCCGAAGGGGGCGGAGTAACGGTTGCAAGGATTCTGACTGTTGCGTTGGGGCCAGATCGGCAATAATCAATCCGCACCGAAACGGCGAAGGGGATGGCACTTATTCTGTCGCCCCAGCAAAGGAAGCTGATAAATGGACATTTTGTTTGCCAGCAGCGAGGCGGTGCCATTTTCCAAGACGGGCGGATTGGCCGACGTCTGCGGCGCGCTGCCGGTTGAGTTGGCCCGGCTGGGGCACCACCCGACGGTGATCCTGCCCGCCTACCGCCAGACCCGCTATTGCGGCCAGCCGATCGAGCCGCTGGGTATCGACTTCATCGTTCCGGTCGGCAGTAAGATGGTCGCCGGCCACCTGTTGAAAAGCATCATGCCCGGCGCGGAGGTGCCCGTTTACCTGGTCGAGCAGAACCAGTATTTTGATCGCGACGAGCTGTACGGCGCCGACGGCAAGGACTACGTGGACAACTGCGAGCGGTTCATCTTTTTCAGCCGGGCGGTGCTGGAGGCGATCCGGCTGCTGGACCTGAAAGTGGACGTGCTGCACGCCAACGATTGGCAAACCGGACTGACGCCCGCCTACTTGAAGATCGAGTATCACAAGCTGGCCCGCTACCGGCGGATCGCCAGCCTGTTGACCATCCACAACATGGCCTATCAAGGCCAGTTCTGGCACTGGGACATGCTGCTGACCGGCTTGGACTGGAAGTATTTCAACTGGCGTCAGATGGAGTTCCACGGCCATCTGAACTTGTTGAAGACCGGCATGGTCTTCGCCGACTCGATCAGCACGGTCAGCCCCCGTTACGCGCAAGAGGTGCAAAGCAGCCCCCTCGGTTGCGGACTGGAGGGCGTGTTGCAACACCGCCGCGCCACCCTGTCCGGGATCCTCAACGGCATCGACGTGCATGAGTGGGATCCACAGAGCGATCCAAATCTGGCGGCAAACTACAACGCGGACACGGTGGATCAGGCCAAGCCGATCTGCAAGGCCGCGCTGCAAAAGGAACTGGGATTGCCGTTGGAATCGTCCGCGCCGCTGGTGGGAATCGTCGGACGGCTGGCCGACCAAAAGGGGTTTGAACTGGTCATCGACGTGATGCAGCGCTGGGTGCGGACAAGCGACGTGCAGTGGGCCGTTTTGGGTACCGGTGAGCCGAAGTATCACAAGGCCCTGAATAAGCTGGCCGAGCGTTTCCCGAAGAAGGTGGCCGTGCGATTGGAGTTTTCCGCTCCCTTGGCCCATCGCATCGAGGCCGGCGCCGACGTGTTCCTGATGCCGAGCCGCTTCGAGCCTTGCGGGCTGAACCAGCTTTACAGCCTGCGCTACGGGACCGTGCCGGTGGTCCGGGCCACCGGCGGGCTGGCCGATACAATCGTCGGCTACGATCCGCAGTTGCCCAACGCGGCCGCCAACGGTTTCGCGTTCCAGGAATACAGTGCGCCGGCGCTCGACGAGGCGTTGCGCCGGGCCTGCGACGCCTATCGTCGGCCGGAAGTGTGGCGGCAGTTGATCGCCGTCGGCATGCGTCAAGACTGGTCGTGGACCCGCAGCGCCAAGGAGTATGTGGAGTTGTATCAGAAGACGATGGAACGAGGGGGGGCATTGCAAATCGAAAATTGATAATCTGAAATATGAAATATGGCAGCAATTTAGCCGTATACAGTTCCAAAGATTTTTTTACAGGAGGAAACAGAGGCAACAGAGAGGATATGTTTTCTTTCTTCCGAACTCTGTTTTCTCTGTTTCCTCCTGTTCAAGTAATGCTTGTAATTCGTTTGTCGCTGCAAACGGCTAAAATATCTCAAAATATGAAATCTCAATTATGAGATTTTCATTTTGCATTCTCTTCCCCGAGGTGAAGGACCACCATGCACGAAGTCGCTTTGGCCTTTCTCTGGCACCAGCATCAGCCGTACTACCCCGACGATCTTTCCGGCGAAAATCCCATGCCTTGGGTCCGTCTGCACGGGACCAAGGACTATTGGGGAATGGCGATGTTGCTGAAGGAGGCGCCCGAACTGCACGCCACGATCAATCTGGTGCCCAGCCTGTTGCAGCAGTTGTCGGCGTACACCGACCGGGGGCAGGAAGACACGCACCTGCGGGTCTCGCGGCTGCCGGCCGACGGATTGAGCGAGGAAGACTCGCACTACCTGCTGGACAACTTCTTCATGGTCCACCCGGACCAGATGATCCGTCCTTTCCCTCGCTATTACGAGTTGTATAAGAAGCGCGGGCTGTCGATCGACTCGGCCGAAAAGTCGCGGAAGCGGTTCAGCAAGCGGGATATCATCGACCTGCAATGCTGGTCGAACCTGGTGTGGATCCACCCGCTGGCCTTCGAGCAAGACACCGCGTTGGCCGAGTTCCGCGAAAAAGGACGCGGCTGGACGGAGAAGGAAAAACAGTGGCTGCTGGACCGGCAGATGGAACTGCTCCGCGAGGTAGTGCCGTTGCACCGGGAACTGATGGAGCGGGGTCAGGTGGAATTGACCACCACGCCGTTCTATCACCCCATCCTGCCGCTGTTGTACGACAAGCGGCTGGCGCGTCGGGCAATGCCCAACGCCGCCTTGCCGACGCACCTGGAAGGTTACGCCGAGGACGCGCGGGAGCAAGTCCGCCGAGCGGTCGAATCGCACGAAAAACTCTTCGGACAAAAGCCTCGCGGCATGTGGCCTTCGGAAGGCTCGGTCTGCCAGGGGATCATCCCGATGATCGCCGAGGCCGGTATTCAATGGATTGGCACGGACGAGGAGATTCTTTTTTGCTCGACCGACGGTTGGGTCTCGCGCGACGGCAACGGCCACTTGCGCAATCCCGAGATGCTCTACCGACCTTGGCGCGTGGAGGAACAGGGGCGCTCGTTGCAGATCGTCTTCCGCGACCACGCCATGAGCGACCAGATCGGCTTCCACTATCAACGCTACGCGCCCGAGCAGGCGGTCGATGATTTTATCGGCAAGCTGGAGGCCATCGGCAGCGCGACCGGCGGCAACGCCGGCCATCGGCCGACGCTGGTCAGCGTGATTCTCGACGGCGAGAACTGCTGGGAATACTACCCCAACGCCGGGGTCGATTTCCTCCGCGGAGTTTATCGCCGCGTGGTGCGGCATCCGAAGATAAAGCCGATGCGGATCGGCGATTATTTGGACCAATACCCCGCCACCGACAAACTCGGCCACCTCTTCCCCGGCAGTTGGGTCCAACACAATTTCGGCATCTGGATCGGACATCCCGAGTGCAACCGCGCCTGGGACGCGCTGCACGAGACACGGCAACATCTGGTCGCCGTGACGGCGCGAAAATCGCAGCCGACCGAGCAGATCGCCCGGGCGTGGGAGGAACTCTACATCGCCGAGGGGAGCGATTGGTTCTGGTGGTTCGGCGACAGCCACCAGAGCGCCCAAGACGGGCTGTTCGACCGGCTATTCCGCAAGCATTTGCAGAACGTCTACCTGGCACTGGGCGAACAACCGCCGACCGAGTTGACGCGCCCCATCGGCCAAGGAGCGGGCCACGCGCAAATCCATACCGAACCGACCGGCTTGCTGCGGGTAAAAATTGACGGGCGGCGCAGCTTCTTCGAGTGGATCAACGCCGGTCATCACGTCTGCGGAGGCTCGCGCGGGGCGATGACGATGGTCTCCGCCGGGTACGTGTCCGACTTGTTCTTCGGCTTCGACCAGGATCGGCTGCTGCTGCGGTTGGACGCCCGAGGCGGACCGGTCCGCGAGCAATTCGCCGACTTCGATGCGCTGCGGTTGGTGTTCACGCAGCCCGAGGGATTCGAGTTGCTCCTCTCGCATCCCAGCCGCAAAGAGCCGGAGGCGCAATTGTGGCGCGACGGTTCGTCGGCGCCCGGCGCGAAGCCGTCCGCCGCGGCCGACCAACTCCTGGAAATTGCCGTCCCCTTCCAGAGCCTTGGCCGAAAAACCGATCAGCCGGTACACTTCTACGTCGAGTTGCTTAAGGACGGGCAGCCGGTGGAGCGAGTGCCGCACGAAGGGGCGATCGAAACCGCCATCCCCTCACCCGATTACGAACTGATTATGTGGCAAGTGTGAAAGAAATGTTGAATTATGAATGATGAATGATGAATTTCTGATGCAACCATCAGGACGACAATTCATCATTCCCCCGAACCCCGAACCCCGAACCCCTCTCCATGCCCGACCTTCGCAAAGACCCGATCGTAGGCCGCTGGGTGATAATCGCCGAGGCGCGAGCAAAACGGCCGCACGACTTCGATTCGACCCCGCAGCACCAGAAGGGCCGTTTCTGTCCTTTCTGCGAGGGAAACGAAGACAAGACCCCGGACGAGATCATCGCCTACCGCAAGCCCGGCACGCACCGGAACCGCGAGGGTTGGCGGGTGCGGGTGGTGCCGAACAAGTTTCCCGCGCTGGAAATCGAAGGCCAATTGAACAAGCGCGGCGATGGGATCTACGACATGATGCGCGGCGTCGGCGCGCACGAGGTGATTATCGAATCGCCCCGCCATATCGTCAGCACGTCCGAACTCTCGGAGGAAGAGCTGCGCGAGGTGTTTTGGGTCTACCGCGACCGGCTGGTCGATCTGAAAAAAGACCCCCGGCTGGTCTACGGCATGATCTTCAAGAACGTCGGCGCGGCGGCCGGCGCTTCGTTGGAACACACCCACAGCCAACTGATCGTCACGCCGGTCGTGCCGATCAACGTCTGGGAAGAAATGACCGGCTCGCTGGAGTTTTACAACTACCGCGGCCGCTGCATCTACTGTGACATGATCCAGCAGGAGTTGGCCACCGAGAAACGGATTGTATTGGACACGCCGGGCTTCGTCGCGTTCTGCCCCTTCGCCAGCCGGTTCCCCTTCGAGACGTGGATTCTGCCCAAGAGCCACTCCAGCCACTTCGAGAACATCCAGAAGAACGAGGTCGAGGAGCTGTCGGGGGTTATGCGACAGGTGATCGTCAAGGTCGAGGCGGCGCTTGACCAGCCGGCCTACAATTACATCATCCACACGGCCCCCTTTGACACCCAGGAGCTGGGACATTACCACTGGCATATAGAGATTATGCCGAGTTTGACGAGGACGGCCGGTTTTGAGTGGGGGACCGGTTTTTACATCAATCCGGTTCCGCCGGAGCAGGCCGCCGCGTTTCTGCGCGAGATCGAGGTCGAATCCGCGCCGACATAAAATATTCCGGCCAGGCAGACTGGATAAACTGGGGTGCGGCTGCCGATTAAGGATTTGTTGCCACTCGTTCCCATGCTCTGCATGGGAACACACCGCCCGGACGCTCCGCGTCCGCGGGGTAACGTGGGACGAACGACGCCCCGAGCGGACGCGGAGCGTCCGGACAGTGCGTTACGACGCGGAGCGTCGTAACGAGGAAAGATACCAAAACATCCCCCGCACAAGTCGATCAATCATGCCAAATCCAATCCGCTTTATCCTGGCCCTGCACAACCACCAACCGGTCGGCAATTTCGACGATGTATTCCAACGGGCGTTGGACGAGAGCTATCTCCCGTTTCTGGAGGTCTTCGGCCGCTTCCCGTCGCTGAAGCTCTCGCTGCACGTAAGCGGCTCGCTGATGGAATGGCTCGATGCGCATCACCCCGAGTACATCGACCGGCTGGCGGAGTTGGTCGACGACCGGCGGATCGAGATACTCGGCGGCGCGTATTACGAGCCGATCCTGGCGATGGTCCCCTCTCGGGACCGGGTGGGACAGATACGCAGTTACACCCGATGGCTGCAAAACCGCTTGGGGGCCACCGTCCGCGGCCTCTGGGTGCCGGAACGAGTCTGGGAGCAATCTTTCGTCCGCGATCTGGCCGACGCGGGGATCGAGTACACCGTGCTGGACGATTTCCACTTCCGCTGCGCCGGCGTGGAGCAGTCGCAACTGACCGGCCACTTCCTGACCGAGGACGAAGGCCGCCTGCTCTCGGTGTTCCCCGGCAGCGAGCGGCTCCGCTACCTGATCCCGTTCGGCGATCCGCAACAAACGATCGACTATCTGGCCCAGATGGCCGACGAGCATCCGAACACGGTGGTCATTTTCGGCGACGACGGCGAGAAGTTCGGCGTTTGGCCGGAGACCAACAAACACGTCTACGGAGACGGCTGGCTCGAACGGTTCTTCAACGCCTTGGCCGAGAATCAGGATTGGATCAATGTGACCACGCTGGCCGAGTCCTTCGACAACGTGCCGCCGGCCGGCAAGGTCTATCTGCCCGATTGCAGCTACCGCGAGATGACCGAATGGTCGCTGCCGACCGAAAGTTTGGTGGAATATGAGCGAATTTCCGCCGAGATGAAAGACGATCCGCGCTGGGAGTCGCTACGGCCGCGGATCCGGGGAGGTTTCTGGCGAAACTTCAAGGTGAAATACCCGGAAGCCGACGAAATGTACTCCCGCATGATGACCGTCAGCCGGCGCTTGCAGGAAACGCTCGAGGCGGCCGTCGCTGGAGATCCGGTCGATGGCGAACTGGTCGAACGGGCCAGGGCCGAACTGTATCGCGGCCAGTGCAACTGCGCCTACTGGCACGGCGCGTTCGGCGGCATTTACCTGCCCCATCTGCGCAACGCCGTCTACAAACACCTCATCGCCGCCGACAACCTGTTGGATCGTGCGACGGGTAAACCGGAAACGTGGATCGAGGCGGTCGCCGAAGACTTCAACCTGGACGCCCATCAGGAAGTCCGTCTGAACAACGACAAACTGATCGCCCTGCTGTCGCCCAGCCGCGGCGGACAATTGCTCGAACTAGACGTCCGCGGCGCCGAACACAACCTGTTGGCCACGCTGGCCCGCCGCCCCGAGGCTTATCACAGGAAAGTGCGAGCCGGAGAGCATCATAACGGCGACCAGGTGGCCAGCATCCACGAGCGAGTAGTGTTCAAGCAGCCCGATCTCGATCGCCGGCTGCAATACGACGACCATCCGCGCAAGAGCCTGGTGGACCTGTTCTACGACAATGACGCGACGTTGGAGTCGATTGCCGCGTGTACGGCGCCGCAGCGGGGCGATTTCGTCCACGGCGTCTACGAGGCCCGCATCCGCCGCAACCCCGACCGCATCCAGGTGCAACTGCTGCGCGACGGCCACGCCTACGGCGTGCCGGTGCGGATCACCAAGGGACTTACGCTGGACGCCGGCAGCAACACGCTGCAAGCGGCCTATCTGCTGGAGAACCTGCCGACCGACCGGCAGTTGCATTTCGCCGTCGAGATGAACTTTTCCGGCATGCCCCCCGAGGCCGAAGGACGAAACTTCCACGACATCGACGGCAACCTGCTCGGCCAACTCGGCTCGAAGCTGGACCTGCGCGACGTGTTCGGCCTGGGGCTGAGCGACGAGTGGCTCGGGCTGGACGTAGGGCTGAAAATGTCCCGGCCGACCAATTTCTGGACGTATCCGGTCGAGACGGTCAGCCAATCGGAGGGCGGGTTCGAGTTGGTCCATCAATCCGTTGCGGTTTTGCCCCACTGGCTGGTCGAGGCCGACCGCGATGGCCGCTGGAGCGTAACCATGCAGCTCTCGCTGGACACTCTCCACGCCGAGAACCACCACAGCCACAATAACGCCGAAGCCGTGGCGGCTACGCTGTAGGAACGGTCAACGCGAGCTTTGGCAGCCTATCACGGTCGGTTCCATCCTACGACTTCTTTGTTTCCGAAAAGAGGTCGAGATAGGCTTGATAGCGAAACATCCGATTGCGGGATCTGCCCGTGATTTCCCGAAGTATGCCCAGCCTGGATAGTACAGAGACAAGGTCGTTTGCGTTGGAATATGACACATCACAAATTTCCCCGACACGATTCACGTCCACGAAAGGTTCCATAAACAGCTTGTCGAGCAACCACAAAGCTTTTGCCGATCTCCGGCGGCTTTGGTTGTGGATGATATCCCGATGTTCATCACGGAGATTCAGCACGCGGCGCGCCGTAGTCGTGGCGTCAGCGGCTACTTCCGCCACTCCCTGAAGGAAAAACGTCAACCATTCTTCCCACTGGCCTTCATCGCGTATGGCCTGTAGACGATGATAGTATTCCTCGCGGTGTCGCTTGAAAAAGATGGACAGATACAGCAAGGGCATTGTCAATATCTCCCGCTCACATAGCAAGAGTGTCGCGAGCAAACGTCCCACTCGCCCGTTTCCGTCCAAAAAAGGGTGAATGGTCTCGAATTGGGCATGTATGAGTCCCATCTGGATCAGGTCAGGCATCGTGCCGCGAAGATGACAAAACTTCTCGAAATCGTTCAGCGCCGGCAACATTTCATGAACGGGCGGCGGCACGAATCTCGCTTCGCTCAAAGTGCAGCCAGACGTTCCAATCCAGTTTTGTGAACGGCGAAATTCGCCGACAGACCGCTCTGATCCACGCGTCCCGGCTAAGAGCTTTGAATGTATTTCTCGAATCAGACGCAATGAAACCGGCAAGGTTGCAAGCCGTTGCAGTCCATGATTCATGGCCGCGACGTAATTCGCCACTTCCCGTACGTCAGGAGACCGCGGCGATTTGAGCGGCCTCGCCTCGAATTCCAATAGATCATCCAAGGATGCCTGGGTTCCTTCTATTTGGCTGGATAGAACGGCTTCCTTGCGCACGTACATATATACGAACAGGTCTGGATTGGGCAGTGTTTCGGCAGCACCATCCAGCCGAGCCAAGGATCGATCGGCCTTGGAGAGCAATGACCAGAGCGGTTGATCCATATTGATTGGCGGGTCCGGCGGAAGGGAAGCTGGCACAAAAGCGCTGTAGTCCCCAACTTGGCGAATGTAACGCCCTGCACGAGTCTTCCTTGGGTCCGACATGGCATCCTCGTGAAATTATCCAATTACTGAAAATGCCGCTTTTCAGTAATACCACTTCCGCTACTACTGTCATCGGTAACAAGGGCCTACATGAAATGATTATATTACTGAAAACAACAATTTTCAATAATAAAAACGTTGCTGCTGCTTTTTTCGACAACAAGCAATACCCTACTCCAGTCTTATTCAGTCACCACCCGCCGTTTAGTATCGAGGCCGGCCGCGACGGCCGCTGGAGCGTGACCATGCAGCTTTCGCTGGACACCGTGTGCCGGAGGAACAACTACGGTTATGATCACAAAGAGGCCGTGGCGGCCACTACGTGACAGCTTGGGGTGAGTACAACTCCCACTTTAACCCTATGTTGTGCAACTCTACGGCTTGAAACCATTCGCCGCTCGGGAGTAGGATGCCGTCTATCGAGACATCGGCGGCATATTCCCCGAGGGCCACATGCGCGACTTCCAGAGCGAAAGTCTCAGCCACGATCCGATCCACGGCTATATTCCGTTCACCTCACAGTCGGGACTACCGGACGGAGAGGTCTCCGAACGAGAGATCATCGACCATCCCTGGCTCCAGCGGCTGCGGCAGATCCACCAATTGCAGACCGCCTGGTGGGTCTTTCCCACGGCCGAACACACTCGTTTCCAACACGCGCTCGGGGCCATGCACCTGGCAAGCCGGGCCGTGGCCGAACTCTACGACAGTCTGCGCGAGGTCTGCCCCGAAGCGCCCGGCCGCGGATACGTCGAGTCCTTGATGCGAATGGCCGCGCTGTTGCACGACGTGGGACACGGGCCGTTCGGCCACTTTTTCGACCAGCATTTCCTGGCCGACTATGATTTGAATCACGAACTTCTCGGCGGCGAGATCATCCGCCGCGAGTTTGCCGAACTGATCCGCCGAGTGCGCCGCAATCCGAACTCGCGGCTGGAAGACGGCGAAACGCTCGACCCAGAACAGATTGTTTTCCTGATCACGCGGCCCGTAGGCGCCGACGACGACGGGCCGCGATGGCTGCGGTTTCTACGCGCCCTGTTCAGCGGACTGTACACCGTCGACAACATGGATTTCGTCCTCCGCGACGCCTACATGTCGGGCTACAGCGCTCGGGCATTCGACCTCGACCGGCTGTTGCACTACAGCGAGTTCACCGAAAGAGGATTGACCATCCACGAGCGGGGCCTCTCGGCGCTGGTCCGTTTCATCTCGGTCCGCGCGGAGCTTTTTCGGGCGATATATTTTCACCGCACGGTCCGCGCGATCGACCTCGAACTGCAAGAGTTGTTCCTCGACAGCAAGCGGCGGCTGTTTCCCGGCGATCCTCGGCAACACCTCGACCGGTACCAACGTCTGACCGAGTGGTCGCTGTTGATGGAGGTTGCCCGCTGGCCGGAGAGTTCCGACACGGAGTTGCGCGAGCTGGGCGGCCGCTGGCGGGAGTTCCTTGCCCGACGGCTGCGATGGAAGATGGCTTGCGAGCGGACGGTGTTTTTCGCCCCGGGCGAAGCGGAGCAAGGGAGCGTGTTGAGCAACGTCGCCGCGTTCGAGGCGGCGGTCCGTGCGGAACTGCCGCCCGAGTTGAAGGACTTGCCATTGCGGGTAGACACCGCCCGGCACGTTCACCGTCCCGGCGCCCATACCCCGGCGTCGGGCCAAAACTTCCTCCTCGACCCCGCCACGGGTTCAATCCACGACCTCGATCAACGCATGTTGTTTCGTCGCATTGCCATCAGTTTCCGTATCTGCCGCATTTACGCCCTGGACGATCGACATAATATCGAGTTGGCCGCCGCGCTCGATCGACTGACCGGCGCCGGCGGCGCGGACGACGCGACGAATATGTAGTTTCTGTTGCGGAAGGTCCATTTCCGTCACCCTGAGCGAAGCGAAGGGTCTCGAAGTGCGGAGATTCTTCGCTTCGCTCAGAATGACAAGGGGGCGGCCGGAGACGCCTCCCGTAACCCTACTGGATGGGGGCCGGGGGTTTTTGTCAACGCCGCCAATAATAATTGGGGCCTGCCGGCGGCGACACGCGAAAGTTTCTCCTATGCAA
This sequence comes from Planctomycetota bacterium, assembly GCA_030612765.1. Lineage (GTDB taxonomy): Bacteria > Planctomycetota > Planctomycetia > Pirellulales > Thermoguttaceae > JAHIKV01. The sequence continues at coordinate 4,650 of JAUWNG010000029.1, read as the reverse complement.
TGCGCCGTCTGCGATTGACAGGGGTTGGCCCGATGCGTTAGAGTTCCGTTATCCAGAAACTCCCGGCACAGCATCATTATCCCTCATCTAATAATCATCCAAACACGGGAAGGCCCATCCGACATGCCCCGGACACGTCGTTCCGCCGAGCCGTATTCGTTTTCTCCGGCCAACTATGACGACGCGCTGGCGGTCGAGGCGGCGTCGTTTTCCGCCCGTGTACTCGATTTCCCCCATGCTTTTTTCGGGCCCCTGCACTATGAGTCCGGGTACGCGTACCCGCTGATCGTGTGGCTGCACGGTTGCGGCTGCGACGAGCGGCAGTTGCAGCGGGTCATGCCGTTGGTGAGCATGAGGAATTACGTATCCGTGGCGCCGCGCGGGATCGCTTTGCCCGACGAAAACTCCGGCCGGCACGAATGCTTCGGATGGTTGCAGACCGAAGACCACGTCCAACACGCCGAGCAGCGTGTGTTTGAGTGCGTGGAGTTGGCCACCCGCAAGTTCCACGTCGCCTCGGATCGGGTCTTTCTGGCCGGCTTCGATCGCGGCGGTACGATGGCGATGCGGATCGCCCTGGGCCATCCGAGCCGCTTCGCCGGTGTGATCTCGCTCTGCGGCGCGTTTCCCACCGGCCGCACGCCGTTCGGCAATCTGGTCGCGGCGCGTCAATTGGGGCTCTTTTTCGCCGCCGGCCGCGTCAGCAAAAAATACACCGCCGCTCAGGTCTGCGCCGATCTGCGGCTGATTCACGCGGCGGGCCTGTCGGTCACGTTGCGGCAATATCCGTGCGGCCACGAACTGACGCCGCAGATGCTCACCGACGTCGATCGCTGGATCATCGAGCAGATATCTCCCCCCGACGCCTCTGCCGTTCCGTTCGAGGCCGAGTGGTCCCGCGATCTCGATTAATTTGGGCTGCCTTTAGCCCGGATTATTCCTATCGCGGCATAGCCGCGACCAAGAGGGTTTAGCAGTCCGTTGAAAAAGGGTGCCACTGCTGGCTTGCCCAGCAGTGCGGGGAGAAACACCCGGGAAAACACTGCTGGACAAGCCAGCAGTGGCACCCAAACGCCCGAAATCCGACTTTTTCAACGGGCTGTTATCCCCCGGCTATTTCTCTCATGACGCGAGTTTCCTGAGAATCACTCTGGAATCACTTGCCCATCAGCCCCCACGGAATCTCGCGCGGCAGCCGTAACCTCCCGCTAAATAAAGGTTTACGGCGAAACCCTCTTCCGGCGCGGATTTTCTTCCCTAAGTTCCCGCAACTCTGGAAATAATAGTAGTAGCGGGAAACTGCCGGTGGGCGACCGGCCTCGTCTAGCGGAGGGGTACTGTGTCCGACTTTCATAGCCATGATGCCTTCGTGGAAATCCTGTCGCGCCACCGCGGACAGTTGTTTGGCTACATCCATGCCTTGGTGCGCAGACTGGACGACGCGGAAGACATTTACCAGGACACCGCCCTGGTAATGTGGAGCAAGTTCCGGGAGTACGAGTCCGGGACGAACTTTCTTGGCTGGGCCTGCGCGATTGCCCGGTTCCGGGCGGCTAATTTCCTGAAAAGCGAGCGACGCAGACGGAAGCATTTCAGCCAGGCGCTGCAAGAGAAGCTTGCCGCGCTGCAAGCGTCCGTTCATCCCAGCGACGCCGGCCTTCAGCAAGAGGCGCTGATCGATTGCATGGAGCGGTTGCCCGAGTCGGACCGCCAACTGGTGGAACTCTGCTACGGCAGCCACGAGAGTTTCCGCCAGGTGGCCGAGCGGTTGGGGCGTTCGCCCCAGTCGGTCTACGACGCGCTGAGCCGGATCCGCCGCGTGCTGTTCGAGTGCATTGATCGCGCCGTTGCGCGCGAAGAGCGGTTGCGGAACACGGAGGGACGCCGATGATTCCGGAACGACCAATCGACGAAGCGCTTCGCACGTTGTTGGACGCCGCCTGCAACGACGCGCTGACCGACGAGCAATTCGAGCATCTCGAGGCCGCGCTGTCGGCCAGCGAGGATGCTCGACAGGAGTATTTGCGCTATTTCACGCTGACCGGCGAATTGCGTTATCTGCTCAGCATGGCCCACGCCGACGCCGCGGCGCGCGAGCGGACGGGCATGGAGTACGTCGCCGGGGACCATCTTGCCGATAAGCCGCGCATACCGTCCCAGGAAACGTCGCCCGGTGTTCCGTTTCCCGTCGGGATATTCCGGGGTATGGCGAACGGTCTGTCGTGGGAGTGGACCCGCGCGTATTTGTCGGCGACGGTGATTTTAGGTCTGTTTCTGCTGGTCGCTTCGTTCGTTTACGTTTCCGACAGCGTGTCGGTGGATCGTTCTCGGCAACTGGTCGAGGAAACGCCCGAGATGCCCACGATGGAGTTTGTCGGTCGGATCACCGGCATGGTCGATGTGAAATGGTCGGACGATCCCCGCTATCTGCCGCCGCCGGGGTTTGCCCACGTTCCCTTGGGTAGGAAATACATCCTCTCTTCCGGGCTGCTGGAAATCACCTACGACTCCGGCGCGAAGGTCATACTCCAGGGGCCTTGCACCTACGAGGTGGAATCCACCGCCGGCGGCTATCTCGCGCTGGGCAAGTTGACGGCGCGGGTGGAGGAGAAGAGGTCAGAGGTCAGAGGTCAGAGGTCAGATCACTCTCCCCTCTCCCCTCTCCCCTCTCCCCTCTTCTCCGTCCGCACTCCCACGGCCCTCATCACCGACCTGGGCACCGAGTTCGGCGTCGAGGTGGACGAGGCTGGTATTACCGAGTCGCATGTCTTCCGCGGCTCGGTGAAGGTGCTGGTGTTGGATGGCACTGGAAATCTCCCCTCTCCCTCCGAGAGATGGGCAGGGGATGAGGGCAGTGGGCGTGAGGTGATTTTGCGCGAGAACGAATCGGCCCGGGTGCAACCCGACAAGGACGCCGAGAACCGACTGGTCATTGTCCGTGGCGCGGCCGACCCGGCGGGTTTCGTCCGGCCCGGCCAACTCGAGCAAGTGGCGAAAGAGCGGCGGCTGAGGCCGCTGCGCCGCTGGCAGGCCTTTAGCGAGAAGCTGCGGAAACGCGACGATCTGGTGGCGTACTACGACTTCCAGCCCGACGGGGACAACTACGCGTTGTTGCCGAACCGTGCCGCGACGGGCCGCCGGCTCGATGGCCGGGTCGATGGCGCCGAGTGGGTCCATGGCCGTTTTCCGGGCAGGTCCGCCCTGTATTTCCACGGTCACGGCTCCGGCGACAAGGTGGTGCTGCCCGAGCCGGAGCGGTTCAATTTCATCGGCCCCTTCTCGGTAGCCGTGTGGTTCAAGGTCGAACGATTCACGGAAATGTACCAAGCGTTGGTCGCCAAGGGGGACACTACGTGGCGGCTTCAACAGAGCGGCGACACGAATCTGCTGGCGTTTGACACGGATTACGATCAGAACGGCGAACGAGTTCCCCATCACATGCCCGGGCGGACCGAGGTGGCCGACGGCCGATGGCACTTGGCCGTGGCGGTGTACGAGCCGGCCGGCGGCGTGGCGCGAAAGCGGCTGTACCTCGACGGCCGTTTGGAGGGCGAGGACGAAGCGCCGTTGCCCCTGAACGAAAACGACGAACCAGTGTGGTTGGGCGCCAACGGCAGAGGTTCCGGACGCGAATTTTGGGGACTAATTGACGAGGCGGCGGTTTTCGCCGCTGCGCTGTCGGCCGACGAGGTCGAGGCGATGTTCCAGGCCGGCAGTCCGGAAAGGAGGGTGTCGCCATGAATGGATCGTAGTAGATCGTAGGGTGGGACAAGCGAAGCGATGTCCCACCAAAACGGTTCCACGATTTTTCGGTGGTGGGACGTCGCTTCGCTTGTCCCACCCTACTGCTATTCGCAGCAAAACGTTGGAGTAGCGTGTCGTGTGTGTCTTGCGTTGACTTGGGCCGAGTGTTTCGGCCCGAACCTTTGTACCTTTTTTCCGTGAAGGAGTGTGTGAAATGAGTCTTAAAAGTATCTTGGCGGTGCTGACTATCGGTTGCCTTGCACTGACGGCGAGCGTGGCCCAAGCGGACATGTTCACCTACGCGCAGGTCACTGGAGATGCCGACTCCGGGGTCGACCCCAGCTTGACCTATACCCATGCGGTTGACTTGCATGGGCAAGCGAGTGGTCGCTCAGTCAATGGCGTACCTTTCCAGCAAGCGCCGGATTATACTGGCCAGAGCTACTCCGATCCTTCTGGTTGGAGTATTTCCGTCGACACCGTCCCCGACCAAAACCAGTGTTTTGGCCGAACAACCAAAGTTGTCTTGGTCGATGGGGATATAAAACCTATCATGGAAGCAATGCAGTACGTTGGTGCCAGCACTTACGAGGGTCATTACCTTGATGTTGAACTCCACAATCTGGCGGTTGGCCAACTGTACAAAGTGAGCTTCTACGGGGTGGCAGATGATACTTCTGTTTGGCCTTGTCGAACTATCAGTGCGTTAAATCCGTAAAACAAGGAAGAAACGGATTTAACTCACGAATGAAAGGAGTCTCGACATGGCTGGAACACGTAAAGGTACATACAAAATCACAAATTGGAGGAAATACAACGAGTCGCTCGTGCAACGAGGCTCGATTACGTTCTGGTTCAGCGAGGATGTGATCGACCAGTGGCATCACGCGAACAACCAGCCAAAGG